>NZ_CP111036.1:0-330968 GCF_026248685.1 Haladaptatus caseinilyticus
CGGGAAACCCTGAAGACAATCGGGCGACGAGTAAGCAATATGACTGAAAAGCCGACGATTTCCCTCACCGTTCGTGGCGCCGAAAAGCGCGACGGTGGGCGGGGTATCGCTCGTATCCCGGATACGGCGCGACAGCAACTCGGTGTTCTCAGTGGCGACACTATCGCCCTCGATGGAACCCAAACGACCGTCGTCAAGGTGTGGCCCGCCGCGAGTACGGTCCCGGAGGATTCGATACAGATCGACGCCGAGACCCGAGCGAACGCTGGTGTCAAAATCGGCGACACCCTGTCGGTTCGCCCGATAACGGTTTCAGATGCCGATTCGATAACCGTCGTACCGAAGGCTAACTTCTCGCTGGACGATGTGAAGACACTGGAATCCGCGACGAAGCGAGAACTGTTGGACCGCCCCGTGAGCGCCGGTGAGCGTGCCCGAATCGAGCGATTAGGTGATGCAGGTCTGTTCGTCGTCTCGAAGACCGATCCCGGCGGAACCGTCCGGGTAACGAACGAGACTGACGTGACGGTCTCCCTGTCGAAACTCGCGGATTCCGTGACACAGTCGACCTCCAACGAAACGACTGACACAACCGAGGTGACCGGTGCAACCTACGAAGATATCGGCGGAATGGACGAGGAACTTCGCCGCGTTCGGGAGATGGTCGAACTTCCCCTCTCGAACCCCGCGCTGTTTCGCCGACTGGGTATCGACCCACCGAAGGGCGTACTCCTATATGGCCCACCCGGAACCGGGAAGACGCTTATCGCGAAAGCAGTCGCAAACGAGGTCAATGCCCATTTCGTCTCCGTTTCCGGTCCGGAAGTGATGAGCAAATACAAGGGTGAGAGCGAGGAACGTCTCCGCGAAATCTTCGACGAGGCGAGTGAAAACGCGCCATCCATCATCTTCTTCGACGAGGTGGACAGCCTCGGCGGAAAGCGAGACGACGAGAGCGATATGGAAAACCGACTCGTCGCTCAGATGCTCTCGTTGATGGACGGCCTCGAATCTCGAGGAGAAGTCGTCGTCATCGGGGCGACGAACCGCGTCGATGCGATCGACCCCGCCCTTCGGCGCGGCGGTCGATTCGACCGCGAGATCGAAATCGGTGCACCGGACGAGGGCGGCCGACACGAAATCCTCGAAGTACACACCCGCGGCATGCCGCTCACGGACGACGTATCCATCGACCGACTCGCGGCGACGACCCACGGCTTCGTCGGGGCGGACCTCCACGCACTCGTCACGGAGGCCGCGATGGCCGCCCTTCGACGAGCACGGGATGCGGGTTCGGACGACGAGGAACTCCTCTCCGTCGAAGTTACCCGCAGCGATTTCAACACCGCACTGGCGAGCGTCGAACCGTCCGCAATGCGCGAATTCGTCGCCGAAGCACCCGACATCTCGTTCGAGGACGTGGGGGGATTGGACGACGCGAAACAAACCCTCATCGAAGCTGTGGAGTGGCCGCTCTCCTACGCTAATCTCTTCGAAGCGACGAGGACGGAACCGCCGAGCGGTGTCTTGTTGTACGGCCCACCCGGAACCGGAAAGACGCTCCTCGCACGGGCGTTGGCGGGGCAGAGTGACGTGAACTTCGTCTCGGTGGCGGGACCGGAACTGCTCGATAGATACGTCGGCGAAAGTGAAAAGTCAGTTCGTGAGGTGTTCGACCGGGCCAGACAGGCATCCCCTGCGATCATCTTCTTCGACGAGATCGACGCGCTTGCCACCCAACGCGGCGAATCCCACGAGGTGACGGAGCGCGTCGTCTCCCAGTTGCTGACCGAACTGGATGGACTGACCGAAAACCCGAATCTCATCGTCCTCGCGGCGACGAACCGTCGGGATGCGATCGATCCGGCGCTCTTACGACCTGGACGGATCGAATCACATATCGAGGTTCCAGCGCCCGACGAAGCAGGCCGACGAAAAATACTCGACGTGCATGCGGCCGACAAGCCGCTCTCCGACGATGTAGATTTGGATGCACTCGCCGAGGAACTGGATGGCTACACGGGGGCGGATTTGGAAGCGCTCGTCCGGAACGCTTCGATGCGGGCTATCCGCGAGGCAGCGGAGAAATGGAGTCCGGAAGAGGCAAACGAACGGGCGGACGAAATCGTCATCGAACGGCGCCATTTCGACGTCGCGCGGGAGTTCGTTCGACCGACGTTCGAGTAGGAACTCGTCGGTGGTTGCTCACCGCCTCCTGCCTACGTGAACAGGTTGTGTCCCACCGTCTTTTGCGGTCCTGCGAGGACCGTATTCGTGCTCCCGTTCCCGTGTCCTTCGTTGCCCGTCATGACCCAGTAGTTCGACGTGCCGGTGGAGTATACCGGCCGACCGGCCAGCCCCGATAGAGCACAACCGCTGACCGTGACATAGTCAGTGTCTATCCCCGTGATTCCATTGCCGTCAACGTTCCGGACGACTGCTTCTAGTCGCGCGTTCGTTACGTCTTCGAGAAGAATACCGTTCGTCCCACCGCCGTCCCCATCTACGATTCCGGAGACGGCTACGATATCGACCGATGAGAGGCGAATCCCCGACTGGCGTTGGTCGTACACCGTCGCATCGAGTCGAATGTCGCTGCCGCCACCGTCCACGTTGATACCGTGGTTTCCGACGTCGTCTGCCTGAACGTCTAGCCTTGCAGTTTGAATGGGGATTACCGACAGGAAACCGTCACCGCCCACGTCAGCGACTCTGGCATCGATCATGATATTGTCGGAGATATCGTTCGGTTGGCCGCTTCCGTCGATTCGAATCCCCGCATCGTTGAACGAGGTGACGTTTGCATCGACGGTTACGTCCGAGACCGATTCGAGGAGGATTCCCGTCGTCCCTACTCCTCGTCCGTCGTAGGTTCCACGAACATCGACTTCGTTGTATCCGGCCACCCGACAGCCGGTCGCCGCTTGACCGACCGTTCCGTCGTGTGTTCCATCGACGCGAACGGCGGCGTTTTGGCCGCCACCGGCGAGGTTGATCATATGATTCGCGGATTCCGCCACCTGTATGTTCGCTTTGATGTTGTTGCACGTCGCTCCCACGTACACGCCGTCCATTCCGACGTCGGTAATGAGTCCCCTGATAACGACATCATCGACTGAGTTTCCCGTATTTCCGTCGTCTACGATGGTAACACCGTGCCCGTAAGTATCGTAGACCTGACAGTCGATAACGGCGGTTTCGATGGCTGCGACTGGGTCGGCGTCGTACTCCGTGTGGAGTTTGACACCGTTCGCGTGTACTGGCGAACTCACCGTTCCGCCTCGAACGTTGACGTGTTTCGTCACGGCAGTTCGCGCACCGACTGCGATCGCATCATCACCCGACCTGATGTCGGGATTGACCAACAGAACGGATTCCGAATCGAAGGCGTGGAATCCATCGAGTCCGGCGGCATCCGATGGATTCGAAATCGTTTCCGGATGGGTTCGCTGGGTGTAATCGCTCGCGAGAATACCCATCCACTGCCGAGCGCGAACCGAGAAATTCGTGTTATCGACGACAGTGAGACCGTCGATGAAGAGGAAATCGGTTCCGTCGTTCGTGAGAATGATTTCGTCGTGCTTTTCGGCCGGGAAGTTCTGTCCTGCCCTGTTGCCATCGACGATCCCTCCCTCTATCCAGACGTTTGCGGACGCCGTTAGGTCGAGCATCGTCGCATTCATTCCGTCCCCTCGGCGAATCGTATGTGGCCTGCATATCAACCACAGTTCGTCGGTCACTGTCGCTTCGACAGTCGAGGTGAGCGTGATGTCGTCGCAAACGACCACGATACCTCCCGAAGGAAGTGCGTTTTCGAGTTCCGACTCGGTCGAAACGTACTGGACGCAGTTGACCGAGTTCGCTTCCACCGACGCGAGCTCCGCGTCCGCGAGTTCCCAGTCCGAACCGGTACCCTGGTAAACCGCGCCCGTGTCGGTCGCGCGAAATTCGGCCCGTTCGTAGGGGTGGTATTCACTTCGATTCTCCTCGCGGTCCCGTACCGGAAGGAGTCGGTCTATCGTTTCGACGTTTCTGTTCCAGCGCTCTCTGAGGCTGTTCTTCGCTTCGCCACTCGGAAACCGTCGCAAGTCGTGATTTCGTGTCGTATTCTCCATCGCAATATTATTATGGCCTTCGTTTATGTAAAATATAGCCCCAAGGTGGAAGTGTCGAACTACACCTCATGAGCATGAAGACACATCGTCCGTGTCGTCACCACTCCTTCGCAGTTCTCTGTCTTATTGGTAACCGTTGTTCACACGGTCATCGTCACTGGCGGCGGCGTCGAAGACGTCTACGGTCCGACCGTCTCACATTTGTGGGACGGCAGACAGACGGTCGATACCATAAAAACGACATTATCGAGTTGGGTGTCGCCCGAAAATGACGACTCCGTGGATCCGTTCCACCGTGGACCGTTCATGCTGTCGGATGAGCAGTAGAACCACTACTTCTCTCGAGGAGTGCACGTACTGCAGTACGCGGTTCTTGTCGCCATCGACTGCTGACGTGGCGTTTTGTCCTTCCGTTCAGGAGGCGAGTAACTAAACGACCGCTTGTGGTTCGATCGTATACAACCGATGTCCGACGAAAATACTTCGACGACCGATGAGAACGGTATCCCGTTCCAAGCAACACGGCGCACTCTCGTTCAGCTCCTCGGTTCGGCAATCGCTACCGGGGCGATTGCCGGGTCTGTCGCCGGTGACGGTGACGTCTCCGAGATGAAGCGCACGAATGCCGGTTACGAAGACGGACGGAACGGTGCTTTCGATTGGACCGGCCTCTCGTTTACCGACGACGAGTTCCATCTCGAATGGTTGCAGTTCACGCCAACAGTCGATGGCGAGACGGAGGAGATGCTCATCTGTGAGGGTTTTGCGGCTACTGTCGAGAGCGACGCTGTGACCGACATGGGCGTCGATTACATCGACATCCACGAGGACCTCGAGGAACTCATTCTCGAACTCGTCGGCCATCTCGCGGCCGGGAACGCCTCCAGTGAATTCGACACCGCCCCGAACGTGATGGCCGAATATCTCGACCACATCGATACTCGACACTTCGAGCACGTTCGAACGGCTATGGAAAACGACGGTGTTGCGGGTACGTTGGAACACCGTATCAACAATGGTGCAAGCGGGGATTACTCCGGTGGAGGGTTCGTCCTGATCTTGGTCCTTTTCATTCTACTCGTCATCATCGGTGCGGGTTTTGGAGTCGGAACCGGTCGCCCTTCCGACGAAGATTGCCGATAGCGCGGGTCGATACTGCGTATCCGGCCTCCGTCTTCGATAGCCGGACCTCGGTACGTCGATCAGGGTTGCCAATAGATATCCGTCGCTCGATGGCGCTCGTCGTATGCCGCTAATCCGTCGCCGGGAAGGAATTCCCCGAGGGAGAAGTCATCGTACAGTGTCGAATTTCTATAATCGACAAACGTCATCGGAACGACGACAGCATCGTTTTCGCGGACGATACTGGCGACGCCCACGTACACGTGTCCGTGGCGGTCGTCAACCACTTTCGCGCCTACAATCGGTGGGCGTTGGCGATGCGCCGGAACCGCATGCAATGCCTCAATTGCACGCCACGTAAAATCCCAGCAGAGCATCCCGTTCGTCTCCCCCGATTCGAGTGCGGCAAAGGTGGTCGGGGATTCGAAATGGTGGCGGAGGTCGGCCACGTCGAAAATGATGTTGTCCTCGATAGACCCGGCAACGTATCGCGGAGTATTGTAGTACGTGTGCCTCCGAAACCCCTCAACCAACCCTTCGAGGACTGCTTTTGGGTCGGTCGGCGAGGCGTTCGCGAAGGATTCGATGGTCGCAGATGAAACGTCCGAAAACTGATTGCTACGCATCGCCTGCACCGTAAACGGTCGGGTGTTCGTATTTTGTAACCGGTCAAAAAACGGTTCGTACTGCGAGAACTCGAACCGAATATCGTCGGCATCGATAGCCGAGAGGTCCCTGACGAGTTGCTCTACGGGGCTGCCAACCAACCCAAGATCGGAGTCTACTGCGGCGGCTTCATCCGTCGACGAGAACCGTGACAGGGTACGTACGATTTCGTTCGTTTCTCCGTCGTAGACACGAATTTCGTCGTCGTGGAACTGAAGGCGATTTCCCGAGACGACCGTTGTGAACCGTGATGGCTCGAACCGCTTGCGTGCTTCGGCGCCCGGATTCTGTTCACGGAGGTTCGTTCCGGTGAGGGGACCAAATCCGAGAACGACGTTGTCGATCGCTTTCCCGGTGGCGATTGCTGTCGCTCCACCACCGAGCCCGAACAACAACTGGCGGCGGCTGAACTCGCCGACTTCGAAATCAAACGGTGTCCGTGGCCAATCCACGGTCGAATGAGATTGACGGGAGGTATAAGTTTTCTATTGTCTCAGCAGTTATTCGATAGTGTCTCCGGAAATGCACGAATACTGCACGAGTTCGATTCGGTTCGTCGGTTCAGGACCATGGAGTCGCGTCGGCTGCTCGACGTAATAGACCGAAAGCTCGGTCAGTTCATCCTCGTGGTTGCTGTTCCAGCGATTGCAGACGTGCTCCGCGAACGAGGGACGGAGTCCTTCGTATCCATCCCGTTGGAGGTCGAGGAGATACACCAGCCATCGATGGCTGGGGAACCCCTGGGCAACGTCCGGTGGCTGACGCCACCGGATTGTCCGTTGATGAAACGCATCGGTTCGTTTTCCGGATTCGAGTCGGCCCGGAACGACATACCAACCGTCCGTTGTTCGAGGTTCGGGAGCGAACATGCTCCAACGATGTTCACCCGGATCAACGGCCGATTTCACTTCAGGAGGCGTCTCGACGTACCCCAACGTTGCAGCATTCCAGACGAGAACGAACACGATGAGACCGGCCAGCACGATCGGGACGGTTCGGGCGGTCAACTGGGTGATTTGTCTCGGGATTTCGAACGGACGAAACGCGGGGAGCATATCGACCCGGCCTCGAATGCGAGCAGTGTCGAAGTCATCGGTGACTTGGTCGGCAACACCCATCGTCGAGTCCCAGACGATGCCCGGAAGAAATGGTATGAGAGCGGTGATAGAAACCAGCGGAAAGGGACCGAGGCGCATGGTGAGAAGCATTCCAAGATGCATTCCGATGAACAGCGAGGCGAATACGGCCCGTGACCACCCTGTCAGGAGCAACAATAACACTGAAGATGCGACGAGCATGAGCCAGATCGTGTCGAATAGCTCAAGGAGTGCAGGAAATCGAGCGAAGAAGTCACCGAGAAACACGGTGAGATGGTCGAGGCTGAACACGTACTGAACGGCGACCCCGCGCACCCAAAGATCCCCGCGGAGTTTGAACAGGGCGTTTACGGTGTAGATGACCACGACCTGCAACAGCAAGCCTGCGGACGCGAGGCTCACAACTCGATTCTGCCGTTTGTCGTCGTGAAGTGCATCGACGGATAAACGGCCACCCAATGGAAGAAAGACTCCCCACAGCAGCAGTCGTCGAAGCAGGGAATCCCCGGCGTTCAGGAGGACGGGGTTACGGGCGTGGAGTGATACCAGCAACACCAACGAAATCGCGGTTGCGAATCTGGTACGGTAGCCGACGAGCACCAATACGGCGAAGATCCCAGCGACGACGAACATCAATCCCTGAAACCACGCAGCACCGGAGAGCGTGTGAATCGAAAGCTGGGAGAAATTGGGGAACTGCTCTCGGAGTATCGACCGCGGCAGCACGCCTGAATCGGTGTAGAAGGCGACGAGGTCACGTGAGCGAAGTAGCAAATCCGAAAGGAGGACGAGACCGAGCGAAATCCTGAAGACGGCCAGCGCTCGCATATCGATTCCGACTCGATGGGCGAGCGCAGTCTGGCCACGGGCGCGTACCCTCGCCAGCAACGTACACAAGTCCATGGCCGGTCATTTTGACGAGCCAGGATAAGTCTTCTATCTTTCACCCGAATCGACGTCACTCGTCCCTGAGTGTCACCTCGAACGTCCGTCGAATCGCTTCGGCTTGCATCGCCAGCGACAGACTCGGTTTCACCGATGCTCCACTGGTTCCGTTTCCGACACGCGCCTGTTCGGCGGCCATGCCGGGCGTACAGGGGAGGTGGACGAATCCCATGGGGGCGGTGTTCGCCTTGTCTTCCAGATACGCCCGCGTCGAGTAGAGAACGTTGTTGCAGAGGTGGGTTCCGGCGCTGTTCGAAACGTGGGCCGGAATTCCGCGTTCGAGCAGTTCCTCGACCACCGAAACGACGGGAAGCGTAGCGAAGTATCCCGCTCGATCGTCGGGTCGAATGCGCTCGTTTCGCGGTTCGACGTTCGCATTGTCGGGCGTACTCCCGCAATCGTTGACGTTGATACCGACGCGCTCGACGCTGATACCTGCGCGTCCCGCCGCGAGACCGGTTGCGACGATTGCGGTCGGGTCGTGAGTTTCGATGAGGTTCCGCATTTCCTCCGCGGTCCTGTCGAACTCGACCGGAAGAACGTGGCCGATAATTTCGTGTCCTGCGATTTCCTCGCCGTCGATTTCGCAGGCAACCATCGCGCTCGGGTTTTCGTTGTGGTCACCGAACGGTTCGTACCCCGTCACGAGGAGTGTCATGGGAACTCGTTTTCGGGAAGATGGCTTAGTTGGTCGGCTTCCGGAAGCGTACGTGTTTGAACTGCAGTACAAATCAGAGGAAGACGAGCAAAAGCGGTAGTATCAGGAGCGACAGGAGAAATCCGACAACGTAGCCATCGCTTTCGATAACTCCGTCCTGTAGCGTATCGACGAATCGACTGTACGTGGGGAAGAGTAGCAAACACAGCACCGTCACCACCAGGCCGGTTGCCAACAGCAAGACCACGATTAGAGCACCGATAGATGTATTCAGAGCGATGGCAATGATGAGCGTATCGACCAACGTTCCGATGTTTGCCCCGAGGATGTACGGGACGATTTCATTTCGGTTGATGTGGCCGCGGTTGTAGAGCGGAACGACTACGCCGAGGGAGAACGCGACGCTCGTCGTGAGACTGGTGACGACGAGACCGAGGCCGAACGACGTCCATTTGTCACTCAATCGGGAGAGGTATCGGGCTCGGAGCTTCCGTTTGTTTACGCGCTTGAGGATTCGGTCGAACGATCGCATGCTCAGCAGGAGGGCAGCGATTGCGATGACGAATGCCGCACCCGAACCGACCGATTCGAGTATCCCACCGGTAAGTATCGAAAGTACAGCCGGTGTTCGCAGTCCCGCCGGGAAGATGCTTTCATCGATCGACGTCGCTGGAAACGCCACCGAAATCAGAACGTATCCAAGCGCCATCGCGGGCAGATATACTGAATGGGTGAGGAGGAAGGTGAGCAGACCTAAACGGACGGACTCGCGAAGCGACCCAACCTCCTCGTTGATGTAATCGAATGCACCGATGAAAACGATGATCGCAGCACTTCCGAGTCGAGAACCGACGATCATCAGAAACAACTGGGTGGGAGTGATGAGATTTGAATCGAACAACGAGAGTGCGAGTGCGGCGACGATAGTCCCACTTGCCACCATATACGCTGCGAGCCAACTGATGCCGAGGGCGGGCACGTTGCCGACGATAACTCGTTGAAAGCTCCGCCGGAGAAGGGGCGAAAGCGCGTGGGTTGTATCCCCTAGCAGCCGTACTGCGAACAGGAACAGACCGATAGTCACGATGATTTTGACCGAAATCAACACGGATGGTCGCTTGGTCAACCGATCGTGAATGGAATCCCAACTAATGCCCACCCACCGAACTGAAATACGGCGTAAATCAGCTAAAGGATTGTCCCCGGACTAAGCTGACGCTCGTTTGTTCCTCGAATCGCCCCCCTTGCTGTGAAGATGTGGAAGTACCCATCGACGGACCGTACGTGAAACCTAATCCCAGAAGGCCTGCGTTCGAGCGTACTGGCGCTCCTTCGAGAGAATATCCCGATAGAAATCGTCCTCGTCCTCGCGCAACTTCGCGATGATTCTGGCGGCATTCTGCGGGCCGACACCCCTCGCCGCGAGTGCGATGATTGCCCGCTTTCCGTGGCTCTGAACGAGATTCGCGGATTTGTAGGCTCGTCTCGTCATCTTCTCTTGCTCGTCGTCCTTGTCGTCCGCTCGGACTGCTTTGAGCACTTCGTCGGCCCACGGATTGAGGGCGGCGATTCGCGTGGAACCGCAGTGAATGCATTTCGGCTGGTCGTCGATTTTCTTCACCGTCGTCTTTCGTCGCCAGTCCTGACAGTGCAGACAGAACAGCAACATCTCGTCGTTTCGGATTCGTTCCCTGACCGTTTCGATGACGCTGGCGTCGGCGTTTTCCGGCGCGAGCAGCTCTCGCCCGGACGAACGCCCGCCACTTCCGACCGGAGTTCGTCCCCCCGTGGTGACCACTTCGATGTCGCCCGCGTGGATTTGCCGAAGAACGTCCTCCGCTCGTTCGACATCGAGATCGTCGTGGAACACTTCACGGACCGCTTCGTCGTAGATCGGGGTGTCTTCCAGCGCACTCAGCAACCGCCCCATCGAGAACCGGCCCTGTCCCTCCCAACGATTCAGCGACCCGAACTTCGCGGCCACCTGTGCGAGGGTGAACTTCAGCGTATCGGAGCGTTTGAGCGAGAGTTCGATGAGCGGACCGACGTGCTCGGGGTCGGTCTCTTCCAACACCTCGATGATTTCTCGACCGTCCAGTTTCGCCGGGACGTCCAACTCGATTCGATAGGGGTCGATCTCCATTCCGACCGACGATCCGGTCCGTTGGCCGACGAGCGACGAAAGCATGCGGCCGAGCGTTTCGTTCACCTTGTGGCCGAAACAGGCGTTGACGACGATTTTCCCGGCAGCGTGCTCCACCACGAGTCGGTCGCTCGTCGGGGTCTGATTCTCGGTTTCCGCCTGCCTGTCCGTCTGTTCGAGTGCGGATTCGGCGGTGTACTGGTCGGTGGGATATCGATTCGTGAACTCCTTTGCGACACCGTCGCGCGGTGCCCCCCGCTCGAACTGTGGCCCGGCAACCGCCCGCATCTCACCCACCTCCTGGGCCACATCGTATGGAACCGGAATCTCCTCACCGACCCACGACGGTACCTCACCACCGGGATCTTCGATGGGGGAGACGTTGACACGACTCTCTTCTTCGTCGATTTCGGCGATGCGCCACATCTCGCCGCGTTGGATGAACACCTCGCCCGGTTCCGCGAAGTTGACGACGAACCGCTCGTCAAGCGTCCCGATCTGTGACCCGCTGGCCATGTCGTACACCTCGAAGGTTTCCTCGTCGGGAATCATCGAGAGGTTTGCGTAGAAGTACTGCCACGTCTTCCCCGACTTCTCGATTTGGTCTTTTTCCTCGTTCAGCCATACCAATCGATTCCCCTTCAATTCCCGGACCACACCCTTGAACTCGTCTTCGACGAGGTCGCGAAACGGGTAGGCTCGGGTGACGATTTCGTACGCTCGCCGGGCATCGATTTCGCCGAAGTCCATCACCACGCCGACGATTTGGTTCGCGACCGTGTCGAGACTCGCATGGTGGATATGTGCCGGTTCGACCTCGCCTTCGACCGCACGTCGGGCGATTGCCATCGATTCGAGCGCGTCGTCGGGGTGCGAGGTAATGATGGTTCCCTCCGACACCTCGTCCATTCGGTGGCCCGCCCGTCCGACTCGTTGGAGGAGTCGGGCGACTTCACGTGGACTCTGATACTGGACGACGTGGTCGATTCGCCCCACGTCGATGCCGAGTTCCATGGAAGAGGTACAGAGGAGCGCGTCGATCTCGCCGGCCTTGAACCGGTCTTCCACGTCGATTCGGGCCTCCTTCGACAAGCTACCGTGATGAACGCCGATGTTCGCCCCGAGTTCCTTGAACCGGGACCCCAACGCCTCGGCGGTTTGACGCGTGTTGACGAAAATCAGCGTCGAATCGTGCTCGGTCACGATGTCACGAATCGCCCGGACGTGACTGGCGATGTCGGGGTTGGTCATCAGTTCGCGCGCCAACGCCTCGTCTTCGTCCCGAGTATCGGGTTCGCGAACGCGGAAATCGACCTTGCTCCCCACGTCTACCTCGATTATCTCACAGCCACGATTTCCGGTGAGGAATTTCCCGACCTCCGTCGGGTCGCCGACAGTCGCGGAGAGTCCGATTCGCTGGAACTCGCCCGACAGCTCGTGGAGTCGTTCTAACCCGATGGTCAGCTGTGCCCCACGCTTCGCACTGGCGAGTTCGTGCACCTCGTCCACGATGACGTGGTGAACGTCTTCCAGCGCCTTCCGGAGCTTTGACCCGGTCAGCATTGCCTGCAACGTTTCCGGCGTCGTCACCAGCACGTCCGGCGGGTCGTTCGCTTGCTTCTGACGCTGATAATCAGTGGTGTCGCCGTGGCGAACGTCGATGTCGATGTCGAGGGTCTCCCCCCACCACTCCAATCGTTCGCGCATGTCGCGGTTCAGCGCCCGAAGCGGCGTGATGTAGAGCGCGGAGATGCCGAACCGTGGCTCCGCCTGCGCTATGGAGTCGAACACCGGTAACATCGCCGTCTCGGTCTTGCCAGTTCCGGTCGGCGCGATGACGAGACCATGGTGTCCCTCGGCGAGTGGTGGAATCGCGCGCTTTTGCGGTTCGGTCGGGGTTTTGAACCCGCGTTCCGAGAGGGCCGACCGAACCTCGCTCCCGAGTCGCGCGAAGGCCGCAGAACCGGCGGCCTGCTGGTCGCTCATTCGTGATTTCCGGGTAGGGACTCGAACGAATTAAGCACGTTGCCCGTTACGCTCGACCCTCGATTTCGGTGAGTCGGTCGGTAGCGAAGGTTACCGTAAAAGATGTGTCCGACACTATCTTTGTGAATACGTCGCTAGCTATTGCCGACCACGATGAACCCGCACCCGCTACCGTATCGGAACTTCCACACATCCCCCTGACCGACTCTACGATTCGCTCGGCGGGAGACAAGCTTCACGGCGCTCGCTCTCCGCTGGTGTGTCTTCCGAAACACATAATCAACCGCACCGGAATCAACGACGGCATCACGACCCATCTCCGAACGACATCTCAAACGCTTCCGTAGCTACCCAGTCTGGTCCCATTCAGCAGATACGCCTCGCCGTCGACCAGCCCGTCGGGTAGAAACGGCGCGAGAAAACCCTGTCCCTCGACGTTTACCCACGTTCCGCCGGTCAGGTCGTTGAACGCGGGAAAGACGATTAACTCGCCATCCGCGGTCAAATCATCGCCCACGTGCGCTTCGAACGGTTCCGGGTTCAGTCCGCCACGCAACCAGACGCGTTCTACCCGACTGCCACCGACCGAATCCTTCAACCGAACGCATGGGTGTTCGTGGCCGACGCAGATTACATCCGCCGAGAGTACGTCCCGCGAGGGCCACGTGTGCCCGTGGACGAACCCCACGTTTCCGAATCGAGCGCCATCACCGGGTGTCACCTCGCACTGAATCCACGATTCGACCCCACCGTCGTGGTTGCCCTTCACTAGCGTCACCGGCACGTCGATGGACTCAAGCAGGACTTCGATTTCGCCACGCTCGGCACCGCCCGGTCCCGCGATGGACTGCATCAAATCGCCAAGAAAGACGACCCTGTCGGGGTGGGTGCGGTCTAACAGTGTGGCCATCGCATCGCGTCGTTCGCCCGCCCGACTGTCGAGGTTGATTCCCTGCTCGTACCGGAGGTGATCCTCGATTCCCGCGTGGTAGTCGGCGACGACGAGTGCTCGTTCGTCGCCGAGGTCGGCGGTCGCGGCGGGTTCGCCCGGAATCGGCTCGACCAGCGCCATCAGATCGGCTTCAGTGTGTCCTCGCCGGATTCATAACAGCGACCGGCCATGAGCGCGTCCTTCAGTGCGTCCTCGACAGCAGCAGGAGTCACGTCGTAGGAGTTCACCACCGCGGCCAGTAGTCGTTCGCGTTCCACGCCGTCGCCCTCGTTCAACTCCTTCATCTGCTCCATCACCGTGTTTTCGAGGTTTCCGGGCGCTTCCTTCTCCGAGACCGAGTCCGACGCATCGGATTCGGCTTCGGTGTCCGTCCGGGACGCGTCCTCGACTTCGGACTCCTCGATTTCGTTCGGTTCCGGCTCGGGTTCGGTTGCCTCCGTCTGTGCCGGTTGCCCTGCCTCGGCATCCGGCCCGGTCGCTTCCGCGGGTTCGGCGGCGGTGTTCGGTTCAGACTCGGTGTCCGGCTCGATTTCGGGGTCTGGCGTTTCGATGTCCGCTTCGCCCGGTGAATCGACTTCCGACCCGGTCGAGAACTCGGTGCCGTACTCCGCTTCGATTCGTTCGCGTTCTCCCTCCTCGAACTCGTACATTTCGCCGCTCACGTCTTCGCCCATCGGTTGCCTGTCGAAGTCGTCGAGTTCGTCCGATTCGTCCGCGGTCTGGGATGCACCCGAATCGAAATCCCCGAGATCGTCCGTCTGTTCGGGCTCCGACTCCTCCGTGTCGAAATCCTCCAGTTCGTCACCGGTGTCGAACGATTCGCTTGCGACGTCGGTTTCGGCCACGTCCGTTTCGTCCGACTCGGTTTCCGCTGTGGTCGGTTCGGCTGGTTCGTCTCCCTGATCCGGTTCACGGGCTTGTGCGGGGGGCGTGGTCGTGTCGGGGCCGGAGTCCGGAGCGGGTTCAGCTTCGGTCCGTGGTTCCGATTCGGTGTCTAACTCCCCGTCAGGTTCGGCGGCGGCTTCGGATTCGGCCGTTTCCGGCTCCGACCCGGCCGATTCGAGCGACACGTCGAAATCGATAACTGCTTCACCGGGTTCGTCCGGTTCTGCATCGAGCGGTCGCACTTCGTCCTCCTCGGCCGCGACGACGCGAGCGGCGTCGAGTGCCACGTCCTGCAATGCTGCGAGGTACGGCGTCGTCGTGTGGTAGTGTTCGAGCGCCAGCGGGACACCCGTTGCGAGTCCTTCATCGACGTCGTTGGCTCGGAGTACTCGTTGGAGATCGTCCCCTCGTTCGCTCGAATCCAACGCCTGTGCAAACGATTCCACGCGGGCGAGCGTCTGTTCCGCGGTTTGCACCGACCATCGGTCCCGGGTTTCGGCATCGACTGCGTTGATGCTCTCCGGTCGGATGGAGGTGTACACCAGATCGGAATCGTCCGGTTGGAACGTTCGGGCCTTGCCCGTCACGGCGACGAACATCGGCGGCGTCGCGCGTTCGAGGAACGCGAGTGCATCCGGTTGGTACTGGCCTGCGTACACGACGAATCCACCGGTCGGATCCACGATTCGAGCGCGGAGGACTTCGTCGCCGACCGTTTCGATTTCGGTCAGTACGCCGACGACGAACAGTCGGTTGATCCGCGCACCGGTCGGAGTAACGACGTAGTTCGGTGCGCGCTCCTCGTCGCTGTCGGAGTGTTCGAGCGACGAGTCGTTGTATTCCGCCGCGAAGACGCGCCACGCGACTTCCCGTCGGCCAGCATCACCCTGTGAACTCATGCGTCCACCTCCGTGAGGAGGGCTTTTGCACGGTCCACCGGGTCGTCCTCGGTTTCATCGAACTCGCTCGCTTCGAGGTTCGCACCGTAGTCGTCCACCGAGAGATTACCGCGAACGCGGTACTCGTGACCGACGATTTTCTCGCGGATGGAGTCCGCGACGACTTCCTGATCCATCGCATCGCGGGCCTGCTGGCGCGCCTTTTCCAGACCACCGCCGTACACGTCGGCCGTGAGTTCGTCGTCCAAAATCGCGGTGACGGTGCCGGTTCCGTCGTCCACGATCGCTTTCACCCGCAGGTCGTCCTCGCCGTCCACTTGGCCGTGGCTTCGGCACTGGCCCTTCTGGACGACGCGACCGCATTCCGGACACCGCTGGATGAGGCCGGACCCGTCGCGCACCGCGACGATGTTACCGATGACCTCCACGTCGAACGCACCGCCGGTGTCGACCGCTTCGCGAACGGATAGTCGTGTCGCGCTGTCCTTTACGTCTACGTCGCGGGCGAGCGGTTCGACGGTGGTAAACTCGGAGAAGTTGATGGAGGGGACACCCCGGAACTCGCGGACGTAGATGTTGTCAGCGCGGATGGTTGCGCCCTCCGTGAGTTCCTCGCGGGCTTCCCAGTCAGTGAAGGGGAGGCGGGCAGTCTCGTCGGCAACCACTCCGCTTTTGATCTCCGTCTCGCCGTCGCGCCCGTCGATGACTTTGTCCTCGGCTTCGAGGACGGTCAGTTCGAGCGACACACCCCTGTCGCCGGGGCGAACGTCGGCGAGCGACGCGTCGCCGCCGACATCGTACGGAACGTCGATGTCGGTCCCTTCTCGGACGACGTTGGTGCTTTCACCGAGGTTGAGCTCGGGGTTGCCTTCCCATTCTCGCACCCCCGCATTGCCCGCGGTGATGACTTCACCCGGCGAGAGGCTGAAATCGTTCCACGCGGTGTAGCTGATTTTCCCGGTCTCGTCGGCGAGTTCGCCCTCGAAAATCGTTTGCTCGTTGCCTTGGTACCGAATCGAGCGCTTTCCGACGGTGAGCACCTTCGCCGTCACGGTGACGTTGCCCATGTCGGTGGTTACGTCAGCGATGTCGGCGGAGGACGGTTCCGAACTTCCCGTGCTTCCGCCGCCGTACTTTCGGCGGAGGCTTTGTTTCGCTTCGTTGACTGGGACACTGTACTCGATGAGGTTCTGCAGGTCTGCTTTGACCTCCTCTTTGTCGACACCGAGGTCGGAGGCAAGCGCCTCGGCATGTTCGTCCACGTTCATCACTCGAAGTTCGGTCGGGATGGATTAAAAGTGTTCGTCGTCGTTCGTTTCTCGCGACACTCGAATCGGAACCTTCGTCTCGATACGGAGATTCAGGTGTTGGAGTTCGTAGACACCCCAAACGAGTAGCGTCAGAACTGCGAGGACCACCGCAACTAACTCCCCAAGTCCGGCCCACATCGGCAGGACGAACCAGAACCCGCTCACGGTTTTCTTCGAGAAGAGCGCGTGCGCCAATCGTTCGTAGATACCACGCTCACTAACCGTCGTGGTGGACGACCGAATTTCTGCTTGCGTCGCGCTCGGTCCCCTCGTGCTTTCGTCCCCCGTTTCCAGTCGTTCCACTTCGTACGGGGAGTAGAAGGGCAGTTCCCAGATCGCACGTCCTTGCCGGTTTACTTCCACAACACGGTTGCCGTTGGTATCGGCGACCAACGTATGGCCGTTCGGTAGGCGGTCGGCATCGCGCGTCCACACGGTGTCGGAATCGTTCCATTCCCAGGTCTGTTTCCACTCGCCGTCTTCTCGCTGGTACTCGACGACACGGTCGTTCAGCGAATCGGCGACGATGACGGCGGGGCCACCCCGTGATTCGGGGATGTAATCCGGGTTGTGCTGTTCGTACAGCACGCTGAAGTCGTCTTCCTGGCCGAGCGTCCACGACTCCATCATGCCGCTCTCGTTCAGGAAAACGACCTGGTCCTGATTACGAAGGCTGGCCATGTAGCGACCGTCCGGCAATCGTTCCACGTCGTTCAAATGCGCCCAATCGACGGGATACGGCCCACCCTCGGTGATGGGAAAGTCGTCCTGTGCGTCCCAGCGCCAGGACGTGATGTTCGTCGTGGTGTTGACGACGTACACTTGGTCTTGATGGATATCGCCGACGAGAAGGTGTTCATCGCCGATCCGGTCCACGTCGTGCCAGTTCGCGCCCCTGTCCTGTGGGATGACTCGTTCGAAAATCCGCGTCTTCTCTCCCGTCGTGAGATTCACCCGCTCGACGAACGAGAGGGTGCATTTCGCATCGCACGCGTTCGCCCGTGGCCCGGAAAGTGGCTTTTCCGCGACGTACTCGACCGTCATGGACTCGTTCGAAACCGGATCGACGTCGAAGTATCCGGTGTAATCGTCGTCGTGATATAGAACGGTTCCGTTTCGCCCAAATGCGGCGAGAACGGATTGGTCGCCGTTCATGCCGTGCCCCGCTACCACGGTGACACCCGACGTCGGTGGCGCGACTGCCTCTCGTTGGTCCTGTGGAACGTCAGATTGCTCGTGATATTCGTCGACCGCATCTCGGACGGGAGAGGTGGTGTACGCGTAGCCCACCGTCGCCGAACAGAGGAGGATGAGCGCGGCGAAGAACGCTCGATAAGCCTTCCGGGAAACCATTACCC
Source organism: Haladaptatus caseinilyticus (assembly GCF_026248685.1). Taxonomy (NCBI): domain Archaea; kingdom Methanobacteriati; phylum Methanobacteriota; class Halobacteria; order Halobacteriales; family Haladaptataceae; genus Haladaptatus; species Haladaptatus caseinilyticus. The sequence continues at coordinate 18,137 of NZ_CP111036.1, forward strand.
GATTCGTTCGGGGCGAAGTGCATAAAGTTCCTGATAGCACCGAAAGCGGTTTTCACGGCGGGTGCCAATCCGCGAGCATGCATGTGGTCGTCAACGCCGCGATGAGCGCCGACGGAAAACTCTCCTCACGGCGACGCGAACAAGTCGCCATCAGCGGTCCGGACGACTTCGACCGGATGGACACCCTACGCGTCGAGAGTGACGCTATCGTCGTCGGTGTCGGGACAGTGCTCGCGGACGATCCGTCACTCACCGCCGACGGTGGGACGAATCCGCTCCGCGTCGTCGCGGATTCACGCGCTCGGACGCCGACCGACGCTCGGATACTGGACGACCGTGCGGACACCGTCGTTTTCGTGTCCGAAAGCGCGTCGGACGAGCGGATCGGAAAGCTCCGGGATGCGGGCGGGAAAGTCGTCGTCGCGGGCGACGAACGCGTTTCGCTCGAAACGGCCTTCTCGGACCTCGAATCGCGCGGCGTCGAACAGGTGATGGTCGAAGGGGGCGGCGAACTCATTTTTTCGCTGTTCGCCGACGGACTGGTGGACGAACTGCGTCTGTACGTCGGGTCACTGATTATCGGCGGCCGTGACGCTCCCACGTTGGCTGATGGTGAGGGATTCGTCGCGCGCGGGGAGTTCCCGCCCCTCGAACTGACGACTGTCGAACGAATCGACGACGGCGTACTGCTCCGCTATTCGGTATCGTCGTTCGAAAAATCGTGATGACGACTTCCTGCTACGCTCCGGATCCTCCCAACTCGCGATGGCTGTTCGTCGTTCGAGTTTCCGATCGTTGCTGAATCGGACTGCTGGTCAGAAGTCGGTATCGACCCGGACGTCGTTGTCGCTACGAACGTGAAAGGCGATCCCCTGCACCGAAGTGGGGACGAGGACCGTGAGTATTCGTTTCATTCCGTGTATCCGGAAAACGCAGGTAGAACGAGCAACTCCGTGGCAGTAAATGGATCCTCTATCGTGCGGTCATTTATGCCGGCCTCAGACCCATCCTTCACGGACGAGGAGTTCCCCGTTCAGGAGGCTCGCTCCGGCGGCACCGCGAATCGTGTTGTGGGCGAGACAGTTGTACTGGAGTCCACTCGGCGTGTCTTGTAATCCGCCGACTGCGATTTGCATGCCCCCACCGAGAGTGCGGTCGAGTCGGGGTTGCGGGCGGTCGGGGTTGTCGAACACTTCGATGAGTGGGTCCGGAGCGCTGGGGAGGTCGAGCGTCGGCGCGTCGCTGAACGCTTCGCGTGCATCGTCGATGTCGATGTGTTCGGCCGTCTCAGCCCAGACGTTCTCCAAGTGGCCATCGAGCGTCGGTACTCGGTTACAGGACGCCGACACGTTTACTTCGTGGTGGTCGATTTCGCTTCCGTCGAACGTGCCGAGGAGTTTTCGCGGTTCGGCCTCCATCTTCGACTCCTCGCCCCCGATATGCGGGATGACGTTATCGATGATCTCCATCGAAGTCACGCCGTCGTAGCCCGCGCCGGAGACCGCTTGCAGAGTCGAGACGTGTACCGTTTCCAACCCGAACCGGTCGAGGGCCGCGAGGGTTGGCACCATCGTGATGGTCGAGCAGTTCGGGTTCTTCACGAGTGCGCCGTCCCAACCTCGCTCGTCCTGTTGAACCTCGAGAAGGTCCAGATGTTCGCCGTTGACTTCGGGAATGACGAGGGGAACGTCGTCCGCCATCCGGGAGTTCGAGGAGTTCGAGGAGACGACGTACCCCGCCTCGGTGAACTGTGGTTCGACGACCTCTGCGACGCCCGAGGGAAGCGAAGAGAAGAGCAGGTCAACGTCGTCCGACACCGCTTGCGGGTCGGTCGCGCGGACTTCGATGTCGCCGACCCAGTCCGGAATCGGCGAATCGACGCGCCACTTCGCGGCCTCGCGGTAGGATTTGCCCGCGCTCTCGTCGCTCGCCGTGATCGTTACCAGTTCGAAATCGGGATGGCCGTCCAGGAGTTGAATGAATCGCTGCCCAACTGCCCCGGTGCCACCGAGGATTCCAACGTTGACACTCATATGAAGATGGGTTGCAAGAGGATTCGCAAGTAGCTTTCGACGGCGTCGGTGCTTGCCGCGGAAACGATTATTCTTTCTTACGGGTGACGTAGCCAGCGATTCGGTTACGGACGCCCTTCGAGTCGATGTCGGTCAGTTTCTCGACGCTATCTTTGTTCTGGTCGAAGTCCTTCGTGAATGCGGTCGGGTATCGCTCCAACAGGATGGTTCCCGTCTTCTTGACGTAGTCGGGTTTGATTGCCATGTCGAACTGTTGCCGGTTGCGGGTCTTAAAAGCATTCGTTCGCACTCGCCGAGCGTGAATAGCCATTGTAGCCGGTTGCGTCCGGCGTACCGAAATCTACCGGCGGATTCGGAAGCCGTCTTCACCCTTTGGGTCGCCGTATTCGACTTCCACGCCGTCCACATTCGCGGCCGGACTTCCCGTGTGACACCAGTCCACCATCTCGTCGACCGCCTCCTCGGAACCTTCGAAAACGGCCTCGACGCGGCCATCCGAGAGATTCTGCACCCAGCCATCGACATCCAATTCTCGCGCCGTGTCGCGGGTGTTCGCTCGATAGTAGACGCCCTGTACGTTTCCGGAAACGAAGACGTGTGCGCGGGTTCGGTCGGTCATGTGAGACGGTTCTTCGTCACGCGACAAAATCGATGGGGCCGACGTCATCGACGAGGTCAGTCACTCGTTCGCACTTGGCTCGTCGGTCGGATGCTTGACCGCGGTTCGAACTTCGCTTTTCGTGAGTCCGAGTTCGTCGTAGACGAAGGTTCGAAGCGCGTCGATGCTAACCAAGAACGGCGACGATACGGCCGGTACCGATCCCGAAGAACCCCGCGGCCATATCCTACCGCTAGACGATATGTGAATATACCATTCGACGGGCAGGTTAGCTCCGCAAATAGTGGAACACGTACGTCTGTGCGTATCCGGCGTACTCGTTTCCGAACTGCTCCCGAATCGCCCGCGAGGTTTTCGTGTACGACCCCTGCTCGCAGTGGGGATACCGTTCTTCGATCGCGCTTTGAATCCACGTGTCGAGTGGCACCGCTTCGAGGTAGCCGAGCGAAAAGAGTAGAACACAGTCGGCTACTTTGTCGCCGACGCCGACGAACACTTGCATGGCGTCGCGAGCATCCTCGTACTTCATCCCTCGAACGTCCGTCGCCGAGGCCTCACCGGATGCGACGAGTTGCGCGGTCTTTCGGACGTATGGCGCGCGATAGCCGAGGTTGAGGTCACGCAGGTCGTCTTCGGTGGCAGTCGCCAGCTGTTCGGGTGTCGGGAACTGGTGGTACGTCTTTCCGTCGAAATCGATCGTGTCACCGAACTCACGGGCGAGCGCTGTCTGCATGCCGTAGATCCGACTCACGCGCATCTGCGCCGAGCAGATGAACGAGACGAGACACGGAAAGAACGGGTCGCGGACGATTCGCATTCCACGGTACTCCTCGCAAGCCGACTCGACCAGCGGATCGGCAGGAGTTCGATTCACGATGGCGTCCAAATCGTCGTCGAGACGGAGCAGGTCGAACAGCAGCGGTTCGGCGTCGGCAGTCGCTTTCCATTCGATTTGGCCATCCCGTTGGCGCGCGCGAACGACGTCGCCATCCACGACGGTGTAGTACCACGCATCGCCGCCGTAGGCGTGGGTCGTTTCGTACATTCGCCCGTCCTCGCGCCGCCAGAGGTAGCTCTGTCCGCTTTCGACGGTCGATTGCAGGTCGAACCCACCCGAAAGGTCGGCGACGGGTATCGAACCGGTTTCCATTAGCCGGTGATTGGAGCGCGAGGGAGCAAGTCTTTCGATTCGCGGATTGGGGATTCGACGGTTCCACTTCACCACGTTTCCGCGAGTACGCGCCGCCAGTTTCCGCGGGTTATTTTCTCGATAGCTTCGTCGCCAAATCCACGCTCCCGAAGGCCGTTTACTATCACCCGGAGACCGGTTACGTCGCCAACTGCATCCGGAATCCTCGCGCCATCGAAATCCGAGCCGAACACAACGTGTTCGATTCCCACGAAATCCGACACGTACTCGATGTGGTCAACGATGGTTTCGGCGGTGATTTCGGCGTCCGGGTCAGGGTCGTCGGCCAATCCCGGCTCGTGGAACGTGATTCCCACGACGCCACCGGATTCGGCCACGGTGACCAACTGTTCGTCGGTTAGGTTCCGGGAGTGTGGACACAGTTCGTGAACGCCGGAATGGGAGACGACGAGTGGTGTATCGGTCAACTCGGCGACGTCCCAGAACCCTTGCTCGGTCATGTGTGCACAATCGACCACGATCCCGCGGTCTTCACATGCTTGGACGAGGTCACGTCCCGCGCCCGTGAGTCCGGAACCGGTATCCGGGTTCCCTGGATAGCGCGATTGAACGCCGTCACCGAAGGCGTTCGGACGACTCCACACAGGGCCGATGGAACGAACTCCTGCCGAATACAGAAAGTCGAGATTGGCGAGATCCGGTGCGACACCAGCCGCGCCTTCGAGATGTGGAATCGCGCCGAGGATGTCCGACTCGAGACAGACATCGAGGTCGGACAGCGTCCGAATCACGCGAAAGCCATCGACCTCGTGTGCGAGTCGGGAGAGCAGTTCGAGCGTTCGATACGTGACCGCTCGTGCGTCATCGTGGGAGACGGCATTCGGAAGGGGATGTTCGTACCCGTCTGCCGTCGAAATGGGGTCATGTTCCTCACTGCTCAGGACGAACACCGCAAAAAATCCGGCAGCGAGTCCCGCTTCGTGGGCGGATGGAAGATCGATGTGGATGTCTTCACATCCGTCGGTAAACGCGGCTAGTGGGTTTTCCGTCTCCAGCAACCGTAAGAGAGTATCGTTGTGGCCGTCGATAATCGACGCGTCGATCATTGCAGGGGATGTGTCCGAAAACGACATAAGTGCTTTCGATATGTGTCAAAATTCCTATATAGGGCGAAAATTCATACTACTGGCTGTGTAACTGTCTTTGGGATCATGAACTGCAGAGTTGTCGTCGAAGCCGCGATCCCGGTGTACGACGTTTCGACGCCGGATGAAGCGGTGCGGATCGCCATCTCGAAAACTGGCGAGTTGCTGAACCCGGATCTGAACTACGTCGAGATCAACATGGGCGAACGGACCTCGCCATCCGGTGAGGAACTCCCTCCGGCGTTCATCGCCGCGGACGAGGCGCTCGTGGCGTTGGAACTGGAGATGACCGTGTTCAACGTCGAGCGTGAGGAACACGCTTCACGCATCGCTCGCAAGGAAATCGGCCAACGACTGGAAAACATTCCGCTCACCGTCCTCGATGTCAAAGTGCTCGAAGACGAGGACGACGGGGAGGAAGAATCGGAGGCCGAAAAAAGCGAGTCCGACGAGGGAAACGATGAGGATTCGACCGAAGAGGACGACGTATTGCCGGAGTTCGAAGACCTCGTCGAATAATCGCGTCGGTTCGCGTTGATACACCGGGTCATCGTCAGGATCGGGGTTGCGTGCGCTCCAAAGAGATTTGTAGGTCAGGTTCGAGTCAGGTTTTTGTGAAGATGAGCTCGTGTGTTCCGAGAACGACAGCGTGAACGCTCCGACTCAGGAAACAGAGCCAGGCACCGATAGTACCCTTCCCTCCAGAGCCGAGGGACGTTCGATTTTCGGTGGTTCTCATTCGATCAGGCCATCCCCGACTGGCCGTGTTTCGGGCGCAATACGTCTTTTCGAACGCGATAGCAAACGGATTCAACCACTCGATGGACGACCACTCAGCATTCGTCCGTCAGTTGCTTCACCCGTGGCTTCCCCCGAGAAGTGTCAAACGGGACTGCCACATTCTCGTATCATGATCGTGTCCCGCCGCCACGTCCGTTTTATTTTTTGACACTGTCTGGAGTTTGAAACCGCGAGAGGTCATAAACGATAACCCGGATGACAACCAACGAGTGAGTATGACGGATTATACGACGGTTTCCATCCCGAAGGACCTAGCCGACCGTATCGAGGAGACTATCGAGGGGACGAGTTTTTCCAGTACCAGTGACCTCGTCCGATTCCTCTTGCGGAGTATCGTCATCCAACACCAGCGACAGGGGCGATTGACGGAGTCCGAATTCACCGAGATCACCGATCAGCTACGTGAGTTGGGGTATCTAGAGTAGTTCTGCGGGAGGTTCCGCATCGACAACGATCAACTCCTGTTTTCGACCCGCCCTGTCGAATGCTGCGAGCATATCCGTCGTCCACGGTGGTACCGCGATCAGCATGATTTCGTGCAGCTTGTCCGTTCGTGCGACTTCGAGACGGCCTTGTGGATGCGAGATGAATCGACCTTGTGTCTGTCCGGCAGGAATGGAAAGGTCCATCCCGAAGACAGCACTGACCGCCCCGCCCGTGTTCGGTGGATAAAAGTGCGTAAACACGGGTGTTTCCGAAGGGAGTTCCTCTTCGCCACGCAACTTTCCTGCGGATGTCACCGCGAGCGAAACGGTTACCATCTCCGGTTCGGCATCCGACGCCAGTTCGAGGAGTGCATCCCTCAATCCACGAGTAACGAAGACCACACCTCCCTTTCGTGTCGGGGTAAAATAACATCATCGAATTAATGACATTCCTCTGACACACAATCTGTGACAAATACTGTACAAACTCCGATAAACCAACTGGACCCGTCGGGAGGAATATTTCTTAGTCTATTATAGAATTATCGAATTTTATGATGGTTGTATACGATCTCACCACCTACCTCGAAGGGTATTCCACAATGATCGGCGTGCTGTCCACTATCGTTTCCATACTGTCACAGACGGGCAATGTAATACGGGCGTTGTAACAGGCGTGTGGGGCAGTGGCACGACGATTTCGATCGATTATAAAACGGTATCGAGTATTTGTAACATTCACGCAACTAGAGCGGTGAGAGGCGACGAACTGTCGAAGCTAACAACGAAGGGTACCGTCGGCGGGAACCATCGAGGGTGTCGGCGAGCGTTACTGCGGCGTCGTCGAACACACCTGCTCCGTGACCGACGAGGATTCGTTCGGGCGTCAGTCCACGGAGTTCGTTCGGTGGCAGGAGTCGAACCATCGGATGGACACCAAGTCGTTCGCGACCTGTCCGGAAGTATTCGGCAGTGCCGACGGATTCGGGAACGACGAGCGTTCCGGTCGTCTCGTCGTACAGTCCTGCCTCCTGCCACGCCGGGTTGTCGAACAGTTTGAGCACTCGAAAGTCGGTGTCGGCGAGGGTTCGTTCGAATCGCCGAACCGGAATCCCGCTCACGCTCCGTCGCACCCACGTCGGCAGATAGAGCGGTACTTCGTGTCTGCGGGCGATCTCCTCCGCATCGCGCATATGCCGGTCGAGAAGGACAACCACGCCGGCAACGTCGCCGAAATCGGCAAGCAAATCGTCGAGTTCCGATGCATCCACCGGGTCGATTATCCAGAGGTCGCCATCGTGAACGAGGGCATGACTCGCCCGTTGCATCGTCTCGTCCGGATGCGCCATCCACCCGACACCACCGTCCCATCTGTCGATTTCACGGAATCCCTCCGAAGTGTGGGTTTCTTTGAGCGGCATACCCAACTGTAGCGCCGCGCGAGGCTTAAATCGACGGGGCGATACGTTTGGCAGGGACAGGTTCGGACGGTTATTCGCGGCTCGACTACGTCAGGGCGACGTTTTAAGCGCCGCCGCTGTGTATTCGGGACTATGCTCTCGGGTCTCCGCTGGCTTGCACTGGAAGTGAAGTATCTCGACCGGGCACGGGAATTTTACGAGACGTATCTCGATCTCTCGGTTCGGGAGGCCAACGAGCAGGAGGTCGTTTTCGATGTGGGGGAGCATACGCTCGTCCTGCGTAAACCGCATGGTATCCCTCGCGGCGGGGTTCACACTCACTACGCCTTTTCAACTCCGGAAGCGCGCTACGACGACTGGCACGACCGACTCGTCCCCGAGTTCGACCTCGTGGAGCACGATTTTGGGTCGGCACGATCGCTGTACTTTTACGACCCGGACGGCAACTGCGTCGAGATCGGTGGCACGGATACGGACGGTGATGACATCACGGGTATCTTCGAAATCGTCCTCGAAGTCGAAACCCTCGAGCGAGCCGAGCGATTTTACACCGACCTCGGATTTGAGACGTACAATCGAGGGGGGGACCGAAAACGGGTCCGGATGAGCGGCCCATTCGACCTCGAACTCTGGGAACCACAGCTCGGCATCGCAGACGCCAGAGGCGGCCTTCACGTCGATATCGGGTTTATCGCTGACGACCCGATAGCGGTGAAAGAGTCAGTGGAGGAACGTTCGTGCGTGGTCGAATCGGTCGATTCCGGGATACGAGTTCGCGACCCGGATGGCCATTATTTGACGTTTCTGTCCATCGATTCCGCGTAAGCAGTCACGCATTCGGCGCTCGTCCAAACGTGTTCGAACAGTTTCGTTCCCCAGCGACGGGCGCGCTCCGATTCGGCGACGAACTCCGTCTGTACGTCGTACGACCCGTCCAGGTGCGGAAGCGAAAGCAGAAGGCTTTCATCGGTCACCGTGAGTGCGAACGCCACATCCGCCACGCGAACGTCGATCCGGTCGTCTTCGTCCCGGTTGAATGTCGTATCCGTCAGTAAGTCCGCGAGGACGCTTTTTCCCAATACGAGACGGGGATCGTCGCAGTTGTCGACGAACGCGTCCGATAGCCGTTCGCTGAAAATCGGCGCGATGACGGAAGGGTTAGACGCGGATTGAAGTCGCTTTTCGACCTCGCGGACGGCGCGCGAGGGTTGCGTATCGGTCGCTCGGATGATTTCACCATCCGAGAGAGCGGCCAACTGTGAGCGAAACGGCTCAGGGAGGGCGGTAACGTCGTGATTCTGCCAGTAATCGGTATCCATCTGAAGAACACGTTCCGTCGCTCGTTGCTGACGAATGAGGTCGGCGACGACCGATCCTGTACCCGTTACTGCCCAGCGTTTCGTTTTCGGCACGTAGATCAGACCGCGGTTTTCCAATTCAGTCAGGGCGTTGTACACTGCCGACTCGCTTGCGAGGTTTTGGTTCAGCAGTGCCTGTGTCGAGTTGTGACCGTCGAAAACGGCCAACAGTACGTCAGTTCGTGCCCCCGAACGAAGGACGTACTCGACGAAGGGCCGTGTTTTCTCCATGGCGACAGATATCGATTATTTCGCTCGGTTCTTTTTGCTATCGTTCTCCTGGCGCCAGCTATCACATTACAAACTATTTGGATTAGTCTATTCTGTTTGCAAATTTCCTAGAAATGGAATGGAATTTTTATATATCTCTAAACGTTTCTATGAGCCGGGCCCCCTGTGGCCCCCGCTGACGTCTTTCGGGTACGAATCACGACGATAGTTACAAACTGTCCCCGAACCTCCATCAGCCCGGAGTACTTCAGAGTTCGCTCGTATTGATTTCGAGGCCCGGCGGCGAGATTATGAGAAACTTCCTGAAATGCACTAGGTTTCCACCCTGCTTTTTTACCGCCGGTGCAAGCTCAGCAGCGAGTTCGTTCAACTCGCCATCGATCGCGAGGACTAACACGTTTCCGCGTTCGATCGCCTCGATTCGCTTCGCGACGGGAGTCGTCCCATCGAGTATTCCTAAAATGACTTGTTCGTCGTCATCGAAGTCCATTTCGCTCTCGGCCGTTTGCAGGTCGAGGTCGAAACCCGAATTGCCCATACGCGGCACCTCTCATCCCCCCGAGAAAAATCCTTGCCTTATTTTTCGTATTCGCGTTTGAATCCACGGAACTCCGTCCGATGAGCCTCTTCGTCAGCGAGGATGGTAACGCCGAGGTCCTCGGTGACTGGGTCGTTGGCGTCCTCGGCCGCAGATATGACGTTCCGATACGTATCGATAGCATCCTCTTCGGCTTCGAGCACGCCCTCGATGACGGACAGTACGTCGGTGCTTTCGGCCGGGGGCTGGAGGCTTTCCTGACGCGCTTCGAAGTCGTACGATGCCGGCGGGCGTTCGTCCAACTGTTTGAGTCGCTGGCCGATCATCTCCGCGTGGCCGAGCTCTTCTTGAATGTCCTCCGCAAGGCTCTCTTTTACTTCCTCGGCACTCACCCCGTCGAGAACGATGGAGTTCGTGAGGTAGTTCATTACCGTCTCGATTTCGTCGCTGTACGCTTTTCGCAGAAGTTCAGTGACTTCGTCGTTCGTCATCGTACACTTCGTACGGCGTCGACCCACGTTATCGTTGTGGCGAACTCGTGTGGCAGTCGCTGCAACTCACGCAAGAATTATAAACACTGGGTCACTGAGTAACACAGTACGATGGGAATGATAGTCACTGACTCGCATACGGATGTCGCGAGCAGTGTCGCTGTCGGCTCGATTCTGAACGGAGGGGTCTGATGCTCCCTACTCGTTCCCACATCGGACCCGCTGCACTGCAGATGAGAGACGACGGAACATCATTCACAGACCGAGAAACACCATGACAGACCGACGACGACCCACGACCAGGAACCGACGGACGATGCGAGAAATGAGCCACACAAATCCACACACGAGTCGGAGAGCACCGGATTTCTTTGCCCGCGGACCGCGGGTGATGAGCGACGGTGGCAGAGAAAAACGGACGATGGCGGACGTCGATCACACGCCGCCACACGAAGCACCCGATGCGAACCGAGTGTTCGAGCGCGGTAACGAAGGCAGACGCTAGCAAGCGTCAGGACCCGAAAAAGAGCTGACCGACGTCTTTCTTTTCGCCCCGTCACCCCGTCCCCCGACTATCCCCACTTAGCGGAGCGGTTCACGGCCACCGATGAGCTTGGCCGTATCTACTTGCTCCGCCCGTGCCCCACCCTTCTTCACTTCCGTGGCGGTCATACATTCGAGGCACCCGAATACCTCGTTGTGGTTGTTCCCGAACACACGAGCGAAATCACGGGTCACGAACGACCCACAGCTTTGGCATCGGTTTTCGGTGACGGTGTCGTTTCGACCTGTAACCCTGCTTTCTGTCGTTGTCATAGTGAACCTCAGCGATACGTGTAACAACAGTGTGGGTACTTTGTTATCCGGTCACTGTTCGGTCGAAAGCAACCCCTGCCGCCGGGAAAGAGCGGTCTACGAAATCGGTAACGGGTGGTTACTTGGTCGAATCGACGAAATTCGGGTTTCAACGAACGAGAAAAATGAGACCTCAAAGCGTTGTCGGCCTATGTTTTAATACCGTCCGCGAGCGTTAGGGTACATCGATGCCAAAAATAACACTCGACGAGGACACCGTTTCGCGCCTCGACAGCCTTCGAATCGAAGACGAATCGTACGACGAAATCGTCAACGAACTCATCAACATCTACGAGGCAGAAGAGTTGACCCTGTTCCACGGTGGGGACTATTCGAGCGACTGAGACGAGGTATCCTCATTCACGGAATCGGTGCCATCGGACCGCGCGAGAACGGTTTCACCTGCGCGAACCCGCTCCCCCTTCGAGACCAGAACAGCAGCCGAATCGAACGACTCGGGGAGGAGTACGTCCGCGCGACTGCCGAACGCGATGTGTCCGAGTCGCTCGCCTCGCTCCAGCGTTTCGCCGCCTTCGACGTACGGATGGATTCGCCGAGCGAACGCGCCCGCGATGAGCGTTAGGTCACACTCGGAAAACCGAACGTGTACTTTTTCGTTGTTATCCGACTCCTTGCTGAACGCGGGGCGGTGGTTTCCCGGTTCGTGTTCCACCGATTCGACGTGCCCGGCCAGTGGTGCGCGATTAACGTGCACGTCCGTGACGTTCATGAACACGCCGACGCGAACCCGATTTCCTTCCTCGCGAATGACCGAGACTCGACCGTCAGCAGGTGAGAGAATCCCGCTTTCAGGCGGGACACGGTCGGGGTCGCGGAAGAAGAGTAAAATCGCACACCCCAACCCGAGTGCGAAGAGGGTTGCAACCGGCGATAGAAACCCGACTGGTCCGGCGAGCAGAAACGCCGGAAGCGCGTACCGCCACGCGGTAGGAGCGAGCCGTATCACTCTTGAACCGCCGTCCGGACTCGCTTCCACTTGCCGTTCGATTCGAGTCGAGTTTGCAGTTCGTCGGCATACTCCTCGGCCAACCCCTCGGCGGCGCTAAGTCGGTCCTCGTCGATTCCGCTCCCACTACCGCCCATTCCGAGGGCGTCTTTGAGCGAACTGAAGATACCTTTGCTCTCCTTGCTGGCGGGTTTTCCACCCATCGCGTTCATTTGCGATTGGATGTTCTCCATCTCGGGCATCACCTGTCGAACCTTGCTGGTGTCGGCGACCAACTTCGCCCGCTCGTCGTCTTCGGGATGGTCGATGTCGAACTCCACAGCGGTCATTATCAGTCCCCACTCCTGCCGAGAGAACTGCGAATCCGTGATTCGCTGGGCGAACTCCCTATCAACGGCCATTCTGTCCCCCACGATCATGTCCGTCCACTGTTGTCTGGCCATGAGTGTGAATCGTAGTGCCTGAGACTTGTCGTTTTCGTCTGCGATAGCGTGTTTGGCGAGTTCTCGGAACGGGCTTCGATTACGGTGGTTACGACCGTTCGCAGTCACGAACACCGTCGGTTTCGCCATCCTTTCAGGGATGTGTTCGAAACCCGAACCGAACATCCGTAGAACACGGCGGTAGGCAGTGCCTACGCGAACGGATTCCGGCCGTAATCACTGATTTCCGAGGAAACCCGTGCCACAAACAAGCTGTCAAATTCGTAGATCATACCGTTATTCGTACGGATAGCGAGCTTGCGCGCCACAGTCGCAGGTAATGACGACGTGGCCACTTTGTAGTCGAACGCGGGCGTTCTTCCCCGGTCGGAGATAGGTGTCGCAAGCGTCACAGGTGAATCGCTTGAACTGGTGCGGAAGCGAAAGCCGATTTCGCTCGGCGATTCGTCTGGCAAGCTGAACGTACTCCCGTGCTCGCTCCTCGTTACAATCGACGGCAGCGTCCCTCGCAAGTCCCGCGAGGCGCTCTATTCGCTCTTCAGCTACAGTCATTCGGAATGGGGGGGTGGGGGTTTCCGGGGCGAGACAGGATAAGGATAGAAGTTTTCCTGTATTGCCCCATTCCCCCCATACTCCCGTGGTAACAAATACTTTGTGGTCGTTTAACGATCCCTTTCCGAAAGCGGTAATGGCGGACTATTCCATCACTGCTTCAATGCGTGCACTCAACTATCTGGAACTCGAATCCCGCTTGGAACGGAGCGGCATCGGTACCTCCACACGGCACCAGCGGAAGGCGCTCGCGGGGACTTCGGTGGATGTCGTCACCTCGCCGTGGCGCGGCGGCACGCCAGTTCATGGGGTGGCGTCCCGGGCAGTAGGACGTGGTTTCTTCGCCGATTTCGACATCGCTCACTGTAACGTCATCGGACCGGGCTCCGTCGCCGTCGCCCGCCACGCGAAGCGCGCGCGGATTCCACTCGTGCTTCACGCGCACGTCACCAGCGAGGATTTTGCGGAGAGTTTTCGCGGCTCGACACTCGCCGCGCGACCCCTTCGACGATATCTGAGGTGGTTTTACTCGCTGGCGGACGTGGTCCTCTGTCCGAGCCAGTACACGAAATCCGTCCTCGAATCGTATCCCATCGATACGCCGATCCGTCCGATTTCGAACGGCGTCGATACGGAGTCGCTCGAAGGGTTCGAATCGCTACGTGAGGAGTACCGAGACCGATACGATTTGGACGGGATGGTCGCATTCACGATGGGCAACGTCTTCGAGCGAAAGGGCCTCACGACTTTTTGCCGACTCGCGCAGGCGACCGACTTCGACTTCGCGTGGTTCGGTCCGTACGACACCGGACCACAGGCGAGTTCGACCGTTAGAAAATGGGTGGAAAACCCACCGGAGAACGTTACCTTCACCGGCTGGGTAGACGACAAGCGAGGAGCATTCGCGGCAGGTGACGTACTCTGTTTCCCGGCCAAGGACGAAAATCAAGGGATCGCCGTGCTCGAGGCGATGGCTTGCGGGAAAGCCGTCGTGCTCCGTGATATTCCGGTGTTCAACGAGTTTTACACCCACGGCGAGGACTGTTTGATGTGCGAGACGGAAGCGGAGTTCAAGCGCGCGCTGGAACTGCTCGCACGAAATCCCGGCCTGCGTGAGCAACTCGGTGAGAACGCAAGGAAAACCGCTGCGCAACATAGTTTGGAACGGCTGGGTGACCGGCTCAGTGAGACGTACCGCGAACTCGTCTGAAAGTCACAAGTCCTTAAGACCTACTCCTCGAATGCGGAGATAATGAGCCGATGGGTCGCCGCGTTCACGGATACGTACTTACCGACGATAAACGGCGTCACCTACACGATCAGGTCGTGGCGCGACTGTTGGGAGAAAAACGACGGCCGGATGGACGTCATCTACCCGCGATCGGACGAGTACACGCCCGAAAAAGGTGAACATCCCGTCGGCAGCCTACCGTTCCCCTTTTACGACGGCTACCGACTCGGCACGCCACGGATTCCGAAAGCCGTCATCGATGCCGATATCGTCCACGCTCACACACCGTTTGCCATCGGACTCGGCGGACTTCGACTCGCGTGGAAAGAGGATACACCGTTTGTGACTTCGTATCACACGCCGACTGGGGAGTACGCGGACTATCTCGTTTCGAACGAATCCGCGGCCGAGTACGTCGAGCGTGCGTCCGTCGCCTACGAACGCTGGTTTTTCGGACGTTCCGATGCGGTGCTCACGCCGAGCGAGGCGACACGGAAGCACGTCGTCGAAACCGTCGGCGTGGACGCACCCGTTCACGTCGTGCCGAACGGAATCGACATCGAACGGTTCCATCCCGTCGAAACCGCCGCATTCGTCGAGAAATACGACCTCGACGGGGGGCGACCGCTTATCGGGTATACAGGCCGACATGGCTACGAAAAGCGTCTCTCGGAACTCGTCTCGGCCGCGGAGGGAATGGAGCTTACGGTCGTTTTCGGCGGTGACGGTCCCGCACGAAAATCGCTCGAAAAACAGGCTCGCGAATCCGACGCCGACGTTCGATTCCTGGGCTTTCTAGAACGTGAAGAGATGCCAGCCTTTTACTCCGCGTTGGACGTGTTTGCCTTCCCGAGCCCGGTCGAAACCCAAGGTCTTGTCGCCCTCGAAGCGAACGCCTGCGGAACACCCGTCGTCGGTGCAAATGCGGGTGCATTGGAAAACACTATTTCGGAGGGAAAGACGGGGCATCATTTCGAAAGCGGTGATATCGAAGGGTTTCAGGATGCGATCCGGCGTACACTATCGAATCGCGACCGACTTCGAGAATCGTGTCTCGCCCGGCGCTCGGAAGTCAGCGTCGAACGGGCGGTCGAAAAACTGGGGCGGGTGTACGAGCGTATCGACCGTCGTTAGAGTTCCATTCGTTCAACGATCGCGTCGCTTCCCTCGCGGACGTTCAGCGCGACGATTCGGATGTCGTCTTCCAATCCGGATTTGTGAAGTTTCGCCTTGAGAAGGTTGTCCACCTGATACACTCCCGCCGCGTTCATCATCTCGATTTCGACCAGAACGGGCACGGTGTCTCCCTCTCGAAGGCTGACTTTCTGGATCGCCTGACTGGAAACCGTGTTGATGCCTCGACCACCCTTTTCGTACGGGATACGCGAGCGACCGTGTTCCATGTCGAGGGCATCCGCGACGCGAATTACCCCTGCTTCGGTCGTCAGCGGGTCCTCTTCGGTGTGGTGACAGAGGATCGCGTGAAGGATTTCGCCCTTCATTCGAACCGTGTTTGCAGTGTCGTAGAAGTTCGGAAGAACGCGGTCGAGAACGTCTGCGGCCAGCGGAATCGAATAGTAGGAGTGGTCGTCACGGTGGACGATGTGGCCGATATCGTGGAGTACAGCAGCGAACGCGATGATAACGCTTTCGTCCTCCTCGTCTAACCCTTCGTCCGCGGCGCCGTTGAACTCGACCCCACCGCGCTTTAGCAGGTCATAGAGGAGGAGGGCACGATTGAGTACGATTTCGATGTGCTTCGACCCGTGGTCGTTGTAGCCCTTCCTCGCTACGGCATTGACGTTCTGAGCGTCGAGATACGTCTGAATTTCGACGTCGTTGTCGATAAACTCCAGAACTGCGTTCAGTTTCTCGTCCGGGAACGCGTGGTCGGCGTCCGGATCGTACGCACGCCGTCCGTTTTCGACGGGTTCCGTTTCTGGTTCGTCCATGACCGTACCTCTCGTTCCGGCGCAAAAAATGTCTCGGGCACAGTCCCGATGGAGAACGAGTTGGCGAACTGATGCCATCCGAACCCGTTTAGAGCAAAAAGCCTATAATTGCCAATGGGTAAGCAACTGGTAGAGGATGTACGAAATGATTCCACTATTCGGGCCAATTCCGGGCGGAATGGAGCTTGCGGTGATTTTGCTCATCGCAGTGCTCCTATTCGGTGCGAACAAGATTCCGAAGCTCGCGCGCTCGACGGGTGAGGCAATGGGAGAGTTCAAGAAAGGGCGGCAAGAAGTCGAAACCGAACTCCGCGAGATGCAGGAGTCCGATACGACGTCCAGTAGTACGAGCGACCTCGACGACGAACCGCGCCCCACGGAAACCGAAACCAGCACCGAGACGAATACCGAATCCGAATCCGGACAGTAAGCGTTTTTCTGCGTCGATTCATTGTTTTAACTACAGGGCGTGTGGCCTAGCGGATAGGGCGAGAGGTTCCTAACCTCTCGACCGCGGGTTCGAATCCCGCCACGCCCGCTATTTCGTAGTGAGCGATGCGAACGAGAGATTGCGGTGCGCAAGGAGAACAGACCAGAGAGACGTATCGTACCCGGTTACGTTTCTGACCCCGAGAATCGCCCATATCATATCCGTCTCCCGCGTTCGATCATCGAACGTTTACCCCACTCGCTCACTACGCTCGCTCGGGTTCGTGCCCAACGACCGTAATGCGGGGGGCACCATCGACGGAATTCTAATCGCTACTTCCTAATGAAAGATTTATTACCAATCGGGAGACAGTGATGAATGCGGTGCTTTCGTTTCGAAGGTATCGCCGGAAAGCCACATCAGGCATCACTGGAGTCCATCACGGAGTTCTCATGCGAGATCGTGTCATGATTGATTTCGGTTCTCCCCTCCGAACCAAATGTTCATTATACATACATATAGAAAAGAGATAAAATATAAATCGCAAGACTGAAAGCTCGTACCTTCCCATCTAACAGACTACAAATGTATATTAATTTTAACAAGGACTTTTAATGGATTAGTGTTTGACGATACTCAATGGCTAGTGATGAATCAGAGGTGTTCGGGGGTGGGGGCCCCGACGCTTCCCCCGACGGCATCCATCTCGCAGACGGGGCACCCGCCCGTGTCGCTCTCGGTACGTACACGTGGGAGGATTTCAAGGCGGAGTATTTCTACGAGAACGGGAGACCACCGACGAATTGGCGTGGGAAATCCCGTCCGTTTCCGGCCGAGGAATTTCTCGGGTTCGCCCCGGAAGAAACCACGTCACGCATCAGAACGGGGGCGAAACGCGCAACCGCACTTGGGACATATTTCGAGGCATTTCTCGTCCCGGAAGAAACGTCGGTTTCACTCGGCGAGTATCTCTGGGAGCATTTTCGCTACGAATATTACTACGACCCCGGCCGCGAGAAACCCCACGAAAAGCCCCGCGACGTGGACGGGAACGTCGTCGAATTCGACAAAGCGACGTGGCTCGGGTTCGAGGAGGACGAACTCCCGAAACGTCTCTTTCGGGGCGCGTTCGCCGGAAATCGCGGAAGCGAACGATTCGAGGCGTTTCTCGATCCAGCCACGACACCCGTCACGGTCGGCGAGTACCTCTGGGAGCATTTTCGCTACGAATACTACTACGACCCCGACCGCGAGAAACCCCACCAAAAACCACATGACGGGGATGGAAACGTCGTCGAGTTCGAGAAGGCAGAGTGGCTCGGATTCGAGGAGGATGACCTACCGGATCGTCTCACCGAGGGTGCGGCCAAGGCGAGCGTCCTCCTCGGAATCGAAGACGAACGGACGCTCGATGTCCCCGACGAGTTGGACGAGGACGCCTTTTTTTCGACCGTCGAGGGCCACACGACGGTCGTCAATCGCTACGACTTGGAGAAGGCGGTTGCCTTCCCGAAAAAGAGGCACTTTCGCGAAGTAGACCGCTACTGGGTGAACAAACCCTTCTCGTTCGTCTGTATTTTTCACTCGGGGAAGGAAAACGAGACGAAATACTACCTCATCGAACCGTATCGAACACCGATCGAAGACGACCTGCAAGCGTTTCTCACCGGCAAACTCCGGACCGCCATCAAATACGCGAGCGACGACGTGGTCGCGGAAACCGACGGGAAAGACCGTCAAACCGTCATCGAACGGGAAACCCTTCGATTGCTCTCGCGCTACGACCTCTACGTGCCCGGCGACGACGAAATAGCTGAAAGCCTCACGGCACTGCTGACCCGGTACGACAACGCTCGTGAAACGTGGAACCGGTACGGAGCCGAAACGCGAGCACAAACCGATACGGCGATTCGAACGCTTCGCGAGGAGACTGAACCGTACTTCGAACGGTTCCGGAAGGACGACCCAGCAGAATGTGGGGACGAACGGAGTACCAACGCGGATGAAACAACTGGGGAATCTGTGCCCGATTTCGACGACGGAGAACCGACGAAACCGGGCGACGATGGAACCGTCCCCGAGGAACCGGAATCGGACGAAATCGGGGATGGACCGTCAAACGAACGGGAATCCCAACCGTCATCCTCTACGCAAGGTCGTCTGAACGAGCTCGGAACGCGCTGGAAGGCCCTGCTCGAGAAACACGTCGGCAACGAAAGTGTACGACGGGGAGTACGAACGCGAGTCGAAGAACTCATCGAGGAGCACGAGGCCGACGATGAGAACTGCGAACTCGATGGGATCATGGCACGTCCCGAACCGGCCTTGCTGGCGGAGGATTCCGATACCCTCTCCGAGTATCAGGTCGAAAAATTGCTGTACCTACTGAAGCGGGATTTCATCGGCTACGAGCGAATCGACGGCATCAAACACGACATCAACGTGGAGGATATCTCCTGTGACGGCTACAATTCCCCGGTGTTCGTCTACCACTCCGACTACGAACAGATAATCACGAACGTCCATCACGGGGAAAGCGAGTTGGACGACTTCGTCGTCAAGCTCGCACAGCGGTCGGGGAAAGGTATCAGTAAACGGCAGCCGCAGGTGGATGCGACGCTGCCCGATGGCTCCCGCGCCCAGTTGACCCTCGGCCGGGAGGTGTCCGACCACGGGACGAACTACACCATTCGTCAGTTCAAGGACGTGCCGTTCACGCCACTCGACCTGATCAACTGGAACACCTTCTCGCTAGACGAAATGGCGTTTCTCTGGTTGGCCATCGAAAACCATCGGTCGCTTATCTTCGCAGGGGGTACCGCGTCCGGAAAAACGACCAGTCTGAATGCAGTGTCACTGTTCATTCCTAGCAACACGAAAATCGTCTCCATCGAGGACACCCGCGAGGTCGAACTCCCACAGCGAAACTGGATTGCGAGCGTCACTCGTCCCTCCTTCTCCGACGACGACAAGGGCGACGTGGACGAGTTCGATCTGCTCGAGGCTGCTCTCCGCCAGCGACCCGACTACATCGTGATGGGGGAGATTCGGGGCGAAGAAGGTCGAACCCTCTTCCAAGTCATGTCCACCGGACACACGACCTACACGACTTTCCACGCGGATACCGTCGGCGAGGTTCTCAAGCGATTCACCACGGAACCCATCAACGTATCGAAAACGCTGTTCACCGCGCTCGACCTCGTTTCCGTTCAGACACAGACACGGGTCAAGGGAAGCAAAGTCAGGCGGACGAAGTCACTCACGGAAATAAATCACTACGATACCGAGAACGACGAGATCAACGTCAAGGACGTGTTCCAGTGGCGTGCGGAGACAGACGAACACGAACGTCTCACCGGGTCGAACACGCTGGAGGAGATCAAGTTCGACCGCGGGTGGAATCAGGACCAGCTCGAGACGGAACTGCTCATGCGGCGAGCCATCCTCGCATATCTCCTCGATAACGGGCTGAACGAGTACACACAGGTGGCCGCGACGATTCAGGCGTTCATCAACGATCCGGACACTATCCTCGCACTGGTCGCAAACGAGACGCTCGAAGACAGTCTCGCCGATCTTCGCGAGATGGAAAGCGTCCTCATCGATATCGATCCGAAAAAGGAGGAGATGGTGCCACGACCCGACCCGAACGAGGAAATCGTCCAACTCTCGAAGGACATCCTCGCCGAGGCGGACGACCGACTGTTCGACCAGTATCGCGATATGCACGTCACTGGAAGCGACCTCGCAGTCGCGTTAGTCGATACCGCGAACCCCACGGACGAACCGACTCGCGATCGCGCGTCCGGCGGGGTACCACACACTGGCGACGGGAGATCCGACATGGACGGCCATCACTTCGGCGAGTTCGAGGAAGCGACGTTCGCAGACGACGAACATTCTGAAAGCGCAGGGGAGGACGACGAATGAGCCTCGGGACTGCGACCAGCAACAGCGGGACCAGTGCCGATAGACTCGCCGATGCCTTCTATCCGTTGTACGACCGTCTCTTCGACGAGAACAGTGATTTCGCGGCAACCCTCGAAGAGAAACTCGCCGAAGCTCGAATGCCAGAAACCGCCGAGTTGTACGTCTCGCGCGGTCTCGCGGTCGGAACACTCGTCGGACTCGTGTTGTGGTTGGTCGGGCTCCTTCTCGGCTACCTGTTGGTCTCGGTCGGTTTCATCGGGGGCGGGACGTGGCTCGGTGTCCCTGTTTCGGGCGCGACGGCGGACGTGCTGAACGCATTGAAGATACCGACCCTGATTCTCGGTATTGGCGTCGTTCTCGGAACCGTCGGTTTCGCGGCCGGGTTCGGAACGGTCGTTGCCATTCCGTACAGCAGGGCGAGCGCGCGAAAGCGTGAGATCAACATGCTCCTGCCGGACGCCATCTCGTTCATGTATGCTCTCTCCATCGGCGGACTGAACCAACTGGAGATCTTGGAAGCGATGGCGAGAGCGGACGATACGTATGGCGAGGTGTCCCACGAGTTCCGGAGCATCGTTCAGGAGACGGAGTACTTCGATACGGACTACCGAACTGCAATCCGAAAGCGCGCGCTCGAAACGCCCAGCAACGAGTTGGGGCAGTTTTTCACCGATATGCTATCCATCGTCAACAGCGGCGGGAACATGACGCAGTTTTTGGACGACAAAAAGGACAAGCATATGCGGACGGCAAAACAGGAGCAGGAACTGACGCTCGAAACGCTGGAACTGTTCGGCGAGATGTACATGACTCTCTCGCTGTTTCCGCTCCTGCTCATCATCATCCTCGTCATCATGGGCATCATGGGGGAAGCGAAGCAGACCCTGCTCTACGCCACGGTGTACGGGTTGATTCCGCTCATCGGCGTCGGGTTCCTCGTCCTCGTTTCGACCGTGAAGCAGGACGATCCCGGTAGTGGTTATCTCGAACCTGACAACGACGGTGATCAGTTGGAGACCGTCTCCGGCGCTGGACTGCTGCATCTCGGTCTCGTCGAGGAGTTCATCGGCGAGTTCTCGGTGTTCGACCGAATCAAAAGTCGGGAAGGAACGCATACCACCATCGAACTGCTGCGGCGGCCACACTACTTTTTCCGCGATAATCCGCTGTACGTTCTCGGAATCACGATACCGGTGTCGATGGTGCTGGTCGCCAGCGCGGTGTGGACCGGTGCGGTTCCAGCATCCGTGGATGAATTCATTTCGAATCCAGTCTGGACGACGTTCGTCTCCGTCTACGTCCCGCTGTACGTGAACGGCGTTCCACTCGCCATCTTCCGCGAGTGGAACGTCCACTCCCGGCGGACTGTCGTTCGAAAGCTCTCCGACGACCTTCGAAAGCTATCGAGTGCGAACGACACCGGGTTGACGCTCCTCGAATCCATCAAAACCGTTGCGGACACGTCCTCCGGCAAGCTCTCGGATGAGTTCGACCGAATTCACGCCAAGGTACAGTACGGCATGAGCATGAAAACGGCGTTCATCGAGTTCAACAACCGCTATCACCTGCCGCGACTCGCACGGACGGTGAAACTCATCAGCAAGGCACAGGAGGCGTCGAGCCAGATTACTGCCGTCCTGACGACTGCGGCACAGACCAGCGAGAACCAGGACGACATCGCAAGAGAGCGGCGATCCCGCGCCAGAATGCAGGTCGTCATCATCATCATGACCTACCTTACCCTGCTCGCTGTAATGGCCATCTTGAAAACGCAGTTCATCGACGTGATGGCTGGACTCGCGGGACAAGCGTCGAACAAGGATTCGCCACAGGGAATGAGCTTCGGAAGTAGTATCGACACGACGATGCTGTCGATGCTCTTTTTCCACGCCGTAACGATACAAGCCATTCTCTCCGGATTCATCGCGGGCTACATCCGCGATGCCGACTTGCTCTCCGGCGTGAAATTCGCCGTCGTCCTTCCGACGATCGCCCTCGTCACGTTCACTTTCATCTAACTATGCGAGCACAAACGAGCATCGACTTTTTGGTCGGAATGAGCGTCTTTCTGCTCACAGTAGCCTTCGTGTTCATGGCGCTCCCGAACTCGTTCGTACCGTTCACCGGGGACGAGAGCGCCGAATTACTCAGTGTAGACCGGGTCGCTTCACATCTCTCTGACGGGACACTCGCCCGGCGCGGCCAACCGGGGATCCTGAACGAGACGTGCACCACGCAGTTTTTCGGTGCACCGGGAGCCTGCAATCCGTCGGACCTCAACGCCGCGCTCGGCGTGGGGTCACAGCAACGCGTGAACGTCACCATCGAGTCGAACGGCGCGATCCGAACGGTCGGTGGGGTCGAACTCAGTGCGGGGCCGTCGGTTCCAACGAGGGGTTCCGTCGTCGTTGCGACTCGACTCGTCGCTATCGACGGCGACGAACATACGTTGTACGTCAGGATGTGGTAACATGGATAGGGCACAAGCACACACGTTGGAGGCGTTTACCGCGGCGCTGTTGATAGTCAGTGCTATCATCTTCTCGCTCCAGGCGACGGCGGTGACGCCACTCACTGCGAGCACGTCGAATCAGCATATCGAGAATCAGGAGGAAGCGACGGCTGACGGATTGCTATCGGTTACGGCTGACGACGGCCGACTCCGCGAGGCCGTCCTGTACTGGAACGACACCGGCAGGAAATTCGCCGGGTCAAACGACGATGGGATTCACGCGAACGGTGGTCCACCGAATGGCTTTGGCAGAACACTGAACGAGACGTTCGGCAACATCACGTCTGGCGGTAGTCGAATCGCATACGACGTGTTCGTGGTCTACCGGATGCCAACCAACGAAACCCGGCGAAAGACGATGGTGTACATGGGTGCTCCCAGCGATAACGCCGTCGTTGCGACCCGCACCATCCCGCTGTTCGACGGTGACGAACTCACATCGCCCGGCGGTGGGACCGTCGGGGAATCGTTTTACGCACCGGACGCCGCGCCGAACGCGGCGCTATACAACGTCGTGGAGGTTAGGATCGTCGTATGGAGGATGTGATGTCGGTTCGTATACGAGGTACCGACCGCGGGCAACTCATCCTCGTGACGGGGCTTGCTATCGCGGCCATTCTGGTCGCACTCGTCCTTCTGCTCAACACGGTCATCTATACCGAAAACCTCGCCACCCGCGGCGCGGATGTCGGTGGTCATGACGTGGTCGAGTTCCGAAACCTCGCCACGGACGGAGTCGGGGCAGTTGTCGTTCACGAGAATCAGGCTAACCACTCGTCGCCGGGAGCCGTGACCACGAACGCTACGGACGGTATCCGTCGATATGCCGATCTATCGGAACGGTACTATCTCGAACGCGCTTCAGTGGTTGAAGTATCGAACCTCACCGTTTCGACCGGGATGGCGTTACGCCATCGGAACGGAACGCGAACGTTCACCAGCAAAAGCGGGGCAAAAAACTGGACGCTGGCGACGAACATCGGCGAGGGTCAACTCCGGCGATTCCAGTTCGAACTGGCACGGGAACCACTCGCATCGTCGCCGTCCCAGTCGTTCCGAATCGTCCTCGATGACGGCGACGACGCGTGGCGTGCGTTCGTCTATCGGCAGGCGGGCGATATCGTCGTCGCCACGAACACGGATGCGGGTGGTTCACCGACCCCGGTTTGCTCGGCGACGACCGCGAAAACCACGTTCTCACTTACCGACGAGACGTTTGCCGAGGAACCCTGTCCGATAGATTTCGCTGGTGGGCTGGACGACCCGTACTCGGTCGAATACCGATACGGAAACGAGGCGAACGGGACCTACTCCGTCGTCGTGAACACGTCGGCCGGCGCGGGAGTGACCGCCACGAACTTCGTAACAGATGGCTCCAATTCATCGCCATACACCAGCCACGCCGTCTACAGTGCGACGTTCGACAGCTACTTTCGGACGCCGAAACTGACCTACGCCGAGCGTATTCGGGTCGCCCCGGGTGAGCATGATGATTGACCCCGGACGAATGCGAGCGGTGATCGACCGTGATCGGACGGGAACGTCGATCGACTGCAATCGAGGTGTTTCGGTGACGGTGAACTATGCTCTCAACCTTGTTGTCGCGACGGTGCTCATCGCGGGACTGTTGACTGCAACGGCCGGAATGGTCGAAGACCACCGGAGAGACGCGGCACGAACGGAACTCCACGTCATCGGCCAGCGACTCTCGGCCGACACACAGACTGCCGACAGACTCGTTCAGGTGGGGGGTAAAACGGTTGTCGTCGAAACGTCGCTACCCGAACGCGTTGCTGGGGTTTCCTATTCGGTAACCGTCGAACCCGACGCGTTCGTACTGAAAACAACTGGGCCACAGGTGACCGTGCGTGTCTCCTTTGCCACTGCCACGCCAGTCAAGGAAACGACGACTTCCGGTGGTTCGGTAACGATCGTCCGAACCGACGACGGCGAGTTGGAGGTGCGGGGATGAACGACCGCGCCGCGAGCGAAACCGTGGGATTCGTTCTCGCGTTCGTTCTCGTAACGGCGACGATCGGAGCGGTGTATGCGACGGGTATCGAGGGGCTTCACGACGCACAACGATTCGAGCAAGTGAACAACGCGGAGCGTGCCTTCGACGTGCTCGCCGATAACGTCGCGGACGTGCACCGGGAGGGCGTGCCGAGTCGGGCGACCGAACTCCGATTGGGGGGTGCGACGCTCGACTATCGCGATCCCGTGACGATTCGCGTGCAAGTGAACGAGACCGGTCCATCGACCAGAAACGCGACATACGTGATGAACACCAACCCCCTCGTTTACTCGGGCGTCGAGGATAGCGAACTCGTCTACGTTGGCGGTGCGGTGTTTCGAAGTAGTAATGGAGGGAGCGTGATGCGCCGTGAACCGGGCTATGTGTTCGACGACGAGCGCGTTGTCATTCCGTTTCTCATCACTTATCCGCGCGGCGACACTGACAGTATTTCCGGGGATTCGACCGTTCTGATCGTTGCATACCATCAATCTGCCGCCCTCGACGGTCAGTTCCGAACCGGTTCTACGGCGGACGTACGGACGAACGTAACTGTCGAGTCACCGCGGGCAGTGGCGTGGAAACGATATTTTGAGCGAAAGGGATTGACAGCGATAGACGGTGACGCGACCGACGGAAGCGTCACGTACCAATTAGTCACCGATCGGGTCGTCGTCCCCGAAACAGTGGTCGAGTTCGAACTGAAGCGATAGTCGAACTGCGTCTCCTTCAGACAGACGTGACGTTCACTCGGTTGACCGAGACATGCATGTAGGTGACTCGCGGAATCGCGGTGTACTCCGCCGGGAGTGTCTGGGCCTGGACGAGCGACTGATCGTAATGAACGACGCCGCCCGATTGGAGAAGCGTCTGTCCACCGACCAGCGCACCAAAGACGCTCGAGTGTGTCGTCACCGAGATCCGTCCTCGATGGCTATCGGAGTTCGGAGCGTACAGGACCCCAGTAAACTTCGCATCGGAAAAGTCGGCGTTCGTCCCCGGGGGACCGTAGATTCTGAATGCAGGTGAACGGTCACCGGATACAGATACGTTCGCTCCATTGGTCACCGACAGCGTGGTTCCGCCCATGTAGACGTTCGCAGTACCGTTTTGCGGTGCGACGACTCGAATTTTCCCACCGTTTACGCTCACATCGCCATCGACGACGAGGTCGACATCTCCGTCGGAAAGGTCAAAAACGAGTTCGTCGCTACCGGTGAGTGAGAGCGAGTCGAGGTGGTAATCGCCCGCGGTAAGCGTCCACGTGACGGTCGATGTATCCAGTTTCGACCCTTCAATGGCGGTCGTGGCATCATTGTCGTTTTCGTCACCGACCGCTTCGATTTCGTGATCGATCATCTTATCGACAGGGTCGATCGTGTCGACACTTCCGTTATTTGCGACCCAGCCATCGACGCTTGCTTTTTTGTGTAGTTCCGGTTCGCTCCCGCCATAGGAGATATTTCCCCTCACTGCGCTATTGCCGCTTTTTAACTCTATCTGTCCCCCACCGGAAACGAGATCACCGCGAATCTCGGCCCCGCCACGCATCGTGACGCCGCCGACGGTCTTGATAGTTCCATTCGACCCGCTGGTCATGCTGTACGTTCCGACCGAGGAATTGTAGCTATCGGTGAACGACGGATTACCACCGGACCCTTTGATGGTGAGTTCCTGTGGCGAGGTAGACGCCAGACCTTGTTTTATTTTCGGGGCTTTCGTCGGCGTGACGAGGGTGAGTGTCACCGTTTTTGCAACGTCGTCGTACTGGACTTCGCCACCAGTCCGCCGTTCGAAAAACTGTCCCCATGCCAGATAGTAGTCGCTCTGGACAGTGACGTTTACCGTCGCTTCAGAGAGTGGGTTGGTTTTTTCTGATTCGGCGAGCGGAAATTTTGGCTCGACGCTTCCGTTTTTTCTAACTTCGAGGCGCGAGTCGAGTGCACCTTCGCCACCGACAGTAACGAGTGGGAGCGTGAGTGTCGTTTTGCGGTAGTGAAATTCAGGGGGTGAAACCATCGTCGAACCGTCCCCATCATGACGCCACACACCCCCTCCTTGATAGGCGATGGACGTTCGCTCGTTTCGATAGACGATCGACCCGAGCGTTTGATTCATCACTTCTACTGCCACCCCATCGTCGGGGTCCACTTCGATGCGCATCCAACCGTCTCGACTGCGGGTAATCGTCCGCCCATCGTTTCGTACGCCAAGGTTCACTTTTTGCATATCCGTCTCGCCGATACCCACCAAACTGGCTTTGGAGTCCAGTTGTGTCATCGCGTGCTCCGCGCTGTCGAGTTCGGTCACTCGTTTCGAATCGTCTAACATTGATGATCCGTAGGCGACGATGGCTCCCGTCCCCGCGAGCGTGATCAAAAGAAGAAGGACGACGCCCACCGTTTCGCTCTGTGCGCGAGTTGACGGGTGTACCATGCAAGCAACTCTTTCGTCGGCAGTAATAAACGTCTGCAATTTTATCGGAAAGAGGTCATTTTAAAGGCCGAAGTAGTCTGCCGTTTCTAACGGTTGCTATCCATTAACCGACTATTTTAATCCTCGATCCGCCTGCTAATACGGCCACAACAGGTACAATCCCACACCGATGAAGTCATAATATGGCTCGAACTTCGACGGTCGTGATGCTCGCAGGTGTCGTTATGTTCTTCATCCCGGAGCCGATAACGTCGGGAATCGGTCTCCTCGTCATTCTGGCTGGATTGGCGATGCGACTGCTCAGTATCGCCTAATCCGTCGGCGAACGTTAAGTGTGTCTACGGCGAACTGTTCTCGAATGGGGCGCTTCGATTCGGTCAAACGGATTTTCACGATAGAGGGGGACGAGTATCGGTGTAACTACTGCCGTCGGACGTTCGCGTATTCCGTCGAACTGCCGGATTTGCGCTGTCCGTACTGCGACTCGCCCGATATCGAACGAGTCTAACCCTCCGTTCGGTCGTTCGCGGAGTGGCGTCTCGAGTCCAGACCGTCACCAACGTTGATGGTTCCGCTTACCGAACGTTCGAGCAACCGTGTTCGAATCAGACGAAGCGTTCGTCAACGCCCTGCAGTCTCATATCGGTTCCGCGCTCCAGACGGTCGCTAGCCGACGAAACGGACGGTACGATGTGCTTTACACGCGCAACGACGTGACCGGTCGATTCACACCGGCCGATTTCGATCGGCTTCACGACGAATCGCTGCTCGCGGATACGTCCCGTGAGAATACCGAAAACGTGTTTCGAGCCGGGTCGCTCAACTTTGCGATCTATACGTTCGACACGGCCGTCATCGTACAGTTTTCTCAGACGTCCGGATCGCTCTTCGTCGGTTTCGACAACGACGATGTTCCGATTCTCCCCGTCGTGGAGCTGTGTTCCGAGTGGTCTCAAACGCGTAAGTAACGGGCATCCTCACGTCGAGCGACGACCCCATAGAACGGCCACACCGCACAGAATCCGCTCGGCGCATCGACGCACGTGAATATCGTCGCGATTCTGTACGTGTCCTTCGGAATTTGCTTTTGCGTGGCGAATGCGATCCCTTGCCGTCCTCGTGGTTCGTCCCCTTCGAACACCGTAACGAGATACCGGTACAGGAGCGTCTTTTCCTCGAAACATTCCGGCTTGGTCGGCCCGAACGTCCCCTCGGCTCGTTCGAGCAGTAGTCGGTCGTTTACGTCCGGTGTCGGATCGTCCTCACTCGTGACATCACAGGTGTACAATTTCACGGCAGCGGGCGCGTCCGCGTCACCTGTGATTTCCTTCCGGACCGCTCTCGCCGGTGGTCCAGTTCCGATTCCGGTCAGTGTGCCTCCCATGACAGCGACCTGTCGAAGGAGACTCCGTCTCGTGTTCGAATTCGTCATTGGTAACGACCTACATACGGGCTGACTGAGTTACGACCGAGTCACGATTAGCCCTTTCGGCGGGGTTCTTTTCCATCATCGTCCGATCGCGATAGCCAGTCTCATCGTCGTATCGAGCGCTGAGGAACTCGTGTACTATCGAATCCTTTCGTATGCAGGCCCGACCCTTACGCTCGTTCGGACGCTACTGTATAGCACGATGTTCGGACCACTTACAGTCGGGAAGAAGGCGGCGAAATTCGGGTACAAGCGGTTCGGGATACCGGGTGCGGTCGTGTCCGGAAGTGCCGGACTCATCGGGTATATCGCAGTGAGACGCGCCGTCAAATCGGTCGTGAAGGGAAAGGACGTCGATACTGCCATCGACACGAAAACCATCCGTTCGGCCGTCGATGAAAACGGACTCGATGCAGTGACTGATACCGAAACCCTCGAAGCCGCGATCGACGAGGACGAACTGGGTTCAGATATCGACATCGACGACGTTCAGTCGGCGACGGAAGCCGAGGCGGATGAACTGCAAAACGATACGGAGGACGTGGATTCCGACGAATCGAACGAGTCCGCCACGTAGCTCCGCTCCCGTCGTTCCTCACACCCGTCAAAATCGTAACCACTATCCAATCTAGCTTTCACGAGTGGGGCCGATAGGTCTTAGAACGTCGCAACCTTCTCCGTTTACCGCATGAAATCCGTGATTCACCTCATCTCGGGGGACGAAAGCGAACAAGATACCGCACTCGCGATCGCGAGGAATCTGTTAGACGACGAAAGCGGCACCATCGATGACGTCGCAGTCGTGGCTCAGTCGAAGGGAATCGAGTCGGTCATCAACGGTGGCGACAGGGAGGAACGAGTGCTGTCGCTGTTGGACGATGGCGTCCCGTTCAAAGCCTGTACCAACACGCTCGACGTGATGAATCTCGACGAATCCGACCTCATCGACGGCGTCGAAACCGTTCCGGAAGGGGCCGTCGAAGTGACTCGGTTGGAAAACGAGGGCTACGCGTACATGCGGCCGTAGTGGGAGATGTACATCAACCGAGTCAAAAACGTCGATTCAAGGATCGATTTTCGGTGACCCTTCGAGATGTATCGACGATTCGTTTCGCCCGACCCTTCCTTACTAGTGGTAGTGGACTCGCCGGGACTGAGCAAACGGTGGTCTGCTTGCGAAGGTCGGTGAGCCCACTGAGTGAGCGAAGTGAAACGAAAGAAGTGGACTCGCCGGGATTTGAACCCGGGGCCTCTCCCATGCCAAGGGAGTGATCTACCACTGATCTACGAGCCCGCGTCTGCACTCGTTTCTTCCTCGGCACCACTGATAAACCTCTCGAAATCAGTGTGGCCTCGGCGGACTGTAGCACGGCGAACCGAATAGCAACGATTTAACTGTCTTCGGAGTTTTCGTCCTGATACGGGAACGGCACAGCCGCAAATCCGACTCGTTGCGCGCGTTCGCGGGCAGTTGCCCGCTCTCTTCCGGGACAATTCGTCCCCTTTGCGCAACTTGGGATTGCGGACGTGCACCGTGGCGATCGCCACGACCGGCGGACTTTCCGCCGATCACACTCTAGCGGCTCGTGCAGTTCCTATCCTCGAACAATGGCACGAATGCACACCCGACGCCGTGGGTCGTCCGGTTCGGACCGACCTGTGGCAGACGAACCACCGGAGTGGAGTGACGTAGAAGCAGACGACGTGGAAGACCGCGTCGTCGAACTCGCGGAAGACGGACACAGCCCGAGCGAAATCGGACTGAAGCTCCGTGACGAAGGCGTAACCGGTACGCCCGTCCCGAACGTGAAGCTCGTCACCGGCAAGAAAGTGACCGAGATTCTGGAGGAGAACGACGCAGATCCCGACCTGCCCGAAGACCTCCGGAACCTGATGGCGCGCGCCGTGCGCCTGCGTGAACACGTCAACGACAATCCGCAGGACAAGCACAACAAACGTGCGCTGCAGAACACTGAGTCGAAAGTTCGACGCCTCGTCAACTACTACCGCGGCGACGAACTCGACGAGGACTTCACCTACACCTACGATACCGCGAAAGAACTCCTATAGATGGCAACATCCGGTCGAACCGCTTCCGAGGACGCCCCAACCGCGAGCGACGTGACAGCGACGCTTCGCGACGCTGGCTTCGTTCGAATCGTCGCCTATCCGGACGGCGACGGACTCGCGGCCAGTGGCGTCCTCGCCCGCACCTGCGCGAACATCGGAATCCCGTTCCAAGTAAGTGCCACGCGATTTCCCACCCAACGTGCCGACTCCCACGGCGACGATGTCGTCGTGACGGTTGGCGCACCGGGTGGCACCGTTGCACTCACTGAGCGTCCAGCGAGCATCGTGGCCTTCGAGGCTGCGGATGGACTCGGCGGTGGCCCTGACCCGGTTCTCGCCCTCGCTGGTGCTGTCGCTGCAGGAACCCCACCGGGCGCGGACGATTGCGCCCACCTGTTGGATGCGGCTTCCGACCGACTTACCCGTAGACCCGGCGTTGCGACGCCGACGGAAGACCTCGCGGATGGATTGGCACATTCGACGCTGATTCACACCGGCTTCTCGGGCAATCCAGGCGCGGTGCAGGCCGAACTCGCGGAGATCGATCTCCCCGTCGAACTCGACGATGACGCGCATCGGCGAGTCGCCTCGCTCGTCGCGCTCTCGGTCACAGGACCGGAAAGCGCGACGCCGAGAGCAGGTAAGATGGTCGAACGTGTACTCCATCCCTACGAACTCGTGGACGGCCCATTTGCGACGCTCGGCGGTTATGCCGACGTGCTCGATGCGGTCGCACACGAGCAGTCCGGAACGGGCATCGCGCTAGCGCTCGGACACGACGCCCGTGCACCCGCACTGGACGCGTGGCGTGACCACGCGGAAAGCGCCCACGCGGTGCTCCAAGAGGCGACGACGGGTCGATACGATGGCCTGTTCGTCGCTCGGACGGACGGTGCACCCGTCGAGACGGCTGCTCGGCTGTTGGGCGATTATCGCTCACCGGAGCCGATCGCGCTGGTCGTCACGGACGACGAGGCTGCTGCCGTGGCAGTCGATGGGCGCGGCGGGGAACCCGATTCGGCCTCGCCGACCCTCGGCGATGCGATGGCAACGGCCGCAGACGGACTCGGCGGCGCTGGGACGGGAAGCACGCATCGCGGGTATGCGCGGTTCGACGCGGACGCAAAGGAGTTCCTATCGGCGTTTCGGGAGGCACTATGAGACGAGCAACGATCCGCACGGAGTTGGACGATGCCGACGTGCTCGCCGCGTCGCTCGAACCGGACAACACGCCCGAAATCGAAACGAGCGTGGAGGACGGAACGATAGTGACGCACATCGAACGCGAGACGACCGGCGGACTCCAATCTACCGTGGACGATTACGTCGTCAACCTCTCGGTGGCAGCACAGACAGTACAGATAGCGAACGATTACAACGACACGAACCATGAGTGAACGATCAGTCTCTAAGAAGTCACAGGAAAAGCGGTGGTACACCGTCCTCGCTCCCGAGCAGTTCGACCGAGAGGAGCTTGGAACGACCCCCGCAGATGAACCGGACAAGGTGCTCGGCCGCACCATCGAAACCACGCTGGGCGAACTGACGAACAACGCCAGCGAGAACAACACGAAGTTGACCTTCAAAATCAACGACGTCGGAAGCGACTCGGCGTACACCGAGTTCGTTCGACACGAACTCACCCGCGACTATCTCCGTAGTCTCGGCCGCCGCGGTGCCTCGAAAATCGAGGCGTACATCACTGTGCTGACCTCGGACGACTACCGCGTCCAGATTCAGCCAGTCGCGTTCACGACGAAGAAGGCGGACCACAGCCAGGAGAAGGCCATCCGCCGAACGATGATCGACCTCGTGCGGGACGCAGTGCAGGAACGCACGTTCAAGGAGGTCGTCGATAGCATCGTCGAAGGTCGCATCTCCAGTGCGATCTACGGCGAGGCGAAAACCATCTACCCACTCCGCCGGGTCGAAATCCAGAAAGCGACGCTGGAAGCCTACCCGGAAGAGGTCGCCGAAGAGGAGGAGACCTCCGTGGACGTGGAAGAAGAAGACGTCGAAGTCTAATCGACGCACAAACTGTTTCGTTTTTTGTCGCTCGCTCGAACGTTTGAAAAACGACTCGGGGAGTCACTACTCCGTTACGACGATACTGCCGGACATGCCGCTGGGTTCGTGGGGAACACAGAAGTAAGAGTAACTACCCGGCACCTCGAACGTGTGTTCGTATGTCGTGCCTTGATCTATCGAGCCGCCGTACCCGCTTTGCCACGCATCGCGGGCGGCCTGCTCGGAGTCGTAGCCACCGGAGGCGAAGTATTCGGCACCCTTCGGAATCCCACCGTTTCCGTAGGCGGTGACGGTGTGTCTGCGCATACCGGTGTTTTTCCAGACGACGGTCGTTCCGGGGGTCACTTCGAGTTCACGCGGATGGAAGGCGTTCGACCCCATCCCGACGTCGAAGTCGCCCTGTGAGGTGTTTCGGCCGGTGTCCATGATTCCAGCACATCCCGCCAAAGTGACGGATGCGGACCCGACGATGCCGGCCAGAAACGCTCGGCGGTTCATAGTTCGAACTCGGGTTGCTCCCCGTATATGTCTCTCGAAAGTTCTACGAAAGTGGGAATGGGTTGTGTGTGGGTTTTGGTGTACGACAGCGGTAGTTTCCGCGCCGACTACTGCAACGGCATCGGTCGTTCCCGAGCAGTCCGCAACTGCCGACTTCAAATAACCGCCTCCGCATGCGGGCAGGTGCGCCAGCGGTCGGCGCACCTGCCCGCGACGCCCCATCCTCCCCGCGCCGGGAGTCAGGGCTTCGCCGTGAATGGCTCACCCCCGACTCCCGGCGCGTCCTGTCGGCTGAACGAACTGGCGATTCACGACGGATGGGTGACTTGCCGAACGGTTGCCCCAGCGAGTTCGCACGAGGGGAGCGAGGCGACGAATAGCGCGGAACGGAGTTCCGTGGACTGTCGAGCGGCACTGCCGCGAGACGACGGCGAAGCAGTGAGTCGTGAGCGAAGCGAACACCGAGTGCAACCCCGCGTTGGCGGGGAGGAGTGGGGGCGCTGGCGGTGGCTGTTGCGATGTTTGGAGTCGGTGACTCCCTGAGACATCGCTCACAAAAATGGAGGTCCCAGAGCTGCGAAAAACGCCGGTGAAAACCCGACCGCTTTCTGCCGCGTCTACGGCCAGTTGCCGGATTCCTCGTAGGCGTCGATGACGCGCTGGAGGGCGACGACGTAGGCCGCAGTGCGGAAGTTCGGCAGGTCGTGTTCCTCGTATGCGTTGGTCAGGTCGTCGAACGAGGAGACGATGATGCTTTCGAGTTCGTCGTTGACGCGCTCTTCGTCCCAGTAGAAGCGCTGGCGGTTCTGCACCCATTCGAAGTACGACACCGTCACGCCGCCCGCGTTGGCGAGGATGTCGGGAAAGACGTGCACGTCGCGCTCCGTGAGTACGTCGTCGGCATCGGGGGTGAGTGGACCGTTTGCGGCCTCCACGACGACATCCGCTTGTACCTCCTTCGCGAGGTCGCCGTCGATGGCGTTTTCGAGTGCCGCAGGCACGAGCAGATCGACGTCGAGCGTGAGCAGGTCTTCGTTGCTCATCTCCTCGCTCGCACCGGCGTAACCCGAAACGCTTCCGGTCTCGTTTTTGTGGTCTTTCACGTCGATGGCGTGAAGCCCGTCGTCGTTGTAGATCGCGCCGCTGGAGTCCGAAACGGCGACGATTTTCGCGCCGAGGTTTTCGAGGAGTTTCGCGGCGATCCAGCCGGCGTTTCCGTAGCCCTGTACGGCGACGCTCGCACCTTCCATCTCCTTGCCGAGGTAGTCGAACGCCTCGCGAGCGGTAAGCATGGTCGAGCGACCGGTCGCTTCGACGCGCCCCTCACTGCCGCCGGAGTCGAGCGCCTTGCCAGTGATGACGCCCGGAGCCGTGGTGTTTTCGAGCGTCTCGTAGGTGTCTTTGATCCAGTTCATCTCGCGCTGACCGGTATTCACGTCCGGCGCGGGGATGTCCCGGTCCTCGCCGATGATGGGGCGGAGTTCCTTGGCGAACGACCGAGTGATTCGTTCGAGTTCGTCCTCGCTATACTCGTCAGGGTCGATGACGATGCCACCCTTACCGCCACCGTACGGGATGTCTACGACGGCGGTTTTGTATACCATCCATCCGGAGAGCGCTTTCACTTCGTCACGGCTGACGTTCGGGTGGTACCGGATACCGCCTTTGTACGGGCCGCGGTCGCCGTTGAACTGTGAGCGGAACGCTTTGAACACCTCGATAGAACCGTCGTCCATCTCGACGGAGAGGTTCGTTTCGAGCACGCGCTCGGGGTGTTTGAGCCGTTCGAGAACGTCCGGGGACGCGTCGATGTATTCGGCCGCGTCATCGATTTGTTCCTGCAGACTCTCGAACGGATTCGCTTGTTCGGACATCGTCTGTCAATGACACCCACCCACTGTTAAGCATGGCGAAAATAGGATGAATTATTCCTAAATCGTGGTCACTGGTCTTGCTTCAAACCGACATCCGCATACTCCAGGATCCGTTCTGCCTGTGCGATGAGCGGCGCATCTATCATCTCCCCATCGACTCGGAAAACGCCGCGTCCGTCGTCGTCCGCCGCTGACTTCGCCGAGAGCACCTTCTCCGCCCATTCGACGCGTTCGGGGTCCGGCGTGAAGGCATCGTTGATGGGCGATACCTGTGCCGGGTGAATCGCCATCTTACCGTCGTAGCCGAGTTCGATAGCGAACTCGGTTTCTTCGGTCAACCCGTCCGTGTCCCCGAAATCGGTGAACACCGTGTCGATAGCATCCACATCGGTCGCGCTCGCGGCCAACACGACGTGTTCGCGGGCGTAGAGGACTTCCGTTCCCTCGTCGGTTCGGGTTGCGCCGATATCCGCCGAGAGATCTTCGGCGCCGAAAACGAGCGCGTCCGCCGCCGGTTCCGCGCCGATTTCGGCCGCGTTGAGTACGCCCCGTGCAGTTTCGACCAGTGCGAGAACTGGGACCGAACAGTCGTGCTCCGAGAGCAGGCGGGAGAGCGTTTCAACATCGTCCGCGGATTCCGTTTTCGGAAGCATCACCGAGTTGAGCATGTCCGCCCCCGCCGCGATTCCTCGGAGGTCGTCGTCGGCGGAGACTCCTGCCGGATTGACTCGAACACACAGTTCACAATCGGGGTCGAACGCTGGGTCGGTGAGAACCTCACGAATCGCCTCGCGTGCCTCGTCTTTCCGTTCCGGTGCGACCGCGTCCTCTAAGTCGAATACGATTACGTCTGCCCCTGCTTCGGGCGCTTTGTGCATCATCTCCGGGCGATCGCCCGGCGTAAACATAACGCTTCGTCGTGGCATACGCGAGGCGACGCGGGGATGAGATTTCAACCCACCGGGAACAGTTATGTCGTTTTCCAACAATAGGGGTCCATGGTTCGAAACACTGACAGTAGCAAACACGACGAAAACGATGAACTGGCGGCCGTCGATGGGCGAAACATGGGTCTCGGCGTTGGGCTCGGTGTCGCCATCGGCACCGGAATCGGTGTCGCGATGGACAACCTGGCACTTGGAGTAGGGATGGGGATGGCTATCGGCATCGCAATCGGTACCGGATTGACGAACCGATGATACCAGCGGATTTCCGTAACGCACTGAGAACAGTTACCATTGATCGCCCCCAGTACTGAACTATGGTCCGAACTGCAGACACGAACGATTACAGCACCGATGACGGAAAAAACGACGCCTGAACGTGGAGGGGTGGCTGGATGGGTCTCGGCATCGGGCTCGGTGTCACGATCGGTCTGCTGATGGATAATCTCGCGGTGGGAGTGGCGCTCGGCGCCGTATTCGGTGTCGCGTTCGAGACTGGCCAGTCGAAACGCGAGTAAATCCGACAGCGAGGCGGATAGTGAGTCGTACTGTGCCTGTTAGTCGGGGTCCACTATGGAACGGGAGAACAATCGGGTTGTTTTCCGCCGCAAGCCGATACGGCCCACCGCTGCAACCGTACTATGGCCAGAGTCCGCGCGCCTGATGCGCTTCCGAGATACGTGAGAGGCCAACGATGTACGCCGCATCACGCCACGTCACGTCGCGCGTTTCCACTTCGGCGCGCACGTCGTTCCACGCGTTGAGCATCTCGGATTCGAGTTCATCGTTGACGCGTTCGAGCGACCACTGACGGCGATTGATGTCCTGCAGCCATTCGAAGTACGACACCGTCACGCCGCCCGCGTTGGCGAGGATGTCGGGAATAACGTGGATGCCACGCTTTTCCATGATTTCGTCCGCGGTGGTCGTCGTCGGGCCGTTCGCTCCCTCGACGACGATGTCCGCTTTGACCTCGTGGGCATTCGACTCGGTGAGAACGTTACCGATTGCCGCCGGGATGAGCACGTCCACGTCGAGTTCGAGGAGTTCATCGTTGGAGACCTTCTGCGGTGCGTCGTAGGTCGTGACCGCTTCCGGCTGTTCTTCGTGCGTCGGGATGTCGTCGATATCCAACCCATCGGGGTCGTAAATCGCACCGTTCACGTCGGAGACTGCGACGACGTTTGCACCCCATTCGTGAAGCGAGAGTGCAGCGTTCGCGCCGACACTTCCGAACCCTTGAATGGCGATGGTCGTATCTTCGAGTGGGTAATCGTAGTACTCACACGCTTCCCGTGCGATGATTGCGACCGAGCGTCCGGGGGACTCTTCGCGCCCGTAGGAGCCACCGACAACCGGCGGTTTGCCCGTGACGACACCGGGTTGGGTTTCCCCTTCCTGCATCGAGTAGGCGTCCATGAACCACGCCATCGTCTGCGCGTCGGTTCCCATGTCCGGTGCAGGAATGTCGCGCATCGGGCCGATGAAGTCGCGGAGTTCTTCGGCGAAGCGTCGCGTAAGTCGCTCCTTTTCCTCGGTGCTCAGCTCCTTCGGGTTCACGACGATTCCGCCTTTCGCGCCGCCGAACGGGAGGTTCATGACGGCACACTTCCACGTCATCCACATCGAGAGACCGGTACATTCTTCTTCGGTCA
Source organism: Haladaptatus caseinilyticus (assembly GCF_026248685.1). Lineage (NCBI taxonomy): Archaea > Methanobacteriati > Methanobacteriota > Halobacteria > Halobacteriales > Haladaptataceae > Haladaptatus > Haladaptatus caseinilyticus. The sequence continues at coordinate 56,169 of NZ_CP111036.1, forward strand.
CTCCCGGGTGATATCGCATGCCACCCTTGAACGGCCCGCGGACGCTATCGTGTTGCGCACGATAACCGGTGAAAATTTCCGTATCGCCGTCATCTCGCTTGAGCGGTACCGAAACTCGGTGGACTTGATCGGGATGTTTCAGCCGTTCGATGATTCCACGCTCGACGTCGAGGTGTGCCGCGGCGCGTTCGAGTTGCCGCCGCGCCGTCTCTGCCGCCGTCTCCGGTTCCTCTTCCTTCTGTTTCCCAGTTGCTGACATGATGAGGGGGCCTCTGCGAGGTCTGACCGGCAATTCTTACCCGACCGAAGAAAGTCCTTACCATCCGAAGCCGAAGTGATACGCAATACCACGACAAGCGATGACAAAAATACGAACCGTACCGGTCCTTCGTCGAAAAATAAACAACGAGTTCGGGGACGGGATTAGAACGGCCGATATCGTGACGACGCGCGTGTAGGGACTGTTCTATGGGAGGGGCATCCGGTCAGCTATCGTGGGAAGGCGTACACCGTTCCGGTCACGTCACCGACATAGACGCCGTGTCGTCCGACCGTCGGCGAGGCGACGAGTGAATCCTGTACGTGGTACTGCCACCGAACACGACCGTCAGCCCGGTCGAGCGCGAACACGAAGCCATCGTCGTTGGTAACGTACATCAGTTCGTTCGTAACGACCGGCGTTCCCCAAACACGAGCGCCGGTCTGGACGCGCCATCGGACGGTCCCTTCGCGGGCGTCCAACGCGTAGACGTTGCCATCGGCACACCCGACGTAGACGATGCCACCGACGACGACCGGAGACGACCAAACGCCCGCATCCAGGCGATGACGCCACTTCGTTTCCCCGGTCGTGGCATCGATAGCGTACACCCTGTCGCCATCGACGGTGCCGACGTAAGCCGTGTCATCGACGACTTCCGGCGCACCGGCGATTGCGAGGGACGGGGCAAACCGGAACTGCTCCGTTCCGTCAGTGATATCGTGGGCGAAGAGACCACCGTCGAGACCGGTCGCGTACAGGGTGTTGCCAGCGATTCGAAGCGAGGTGAGTGCTCGTGCCGGACTGCGGAACGAAACCCGCTTGTCACCGGTCTGCGCATCGAGACCGAACACCTGTCCGTCTCGCGCCGCGACGTAGAGGGTGTCCCCGAGGAGTGAGGGGGACACTTCGAGACCGGCGTTCGTTTCGAACCGCCACTCGCGTGCACCGCTTGCCGAGTCGAGCGCGAACAAGTTTCCGCTGCGGTCACCAACGTAGATTCGTCCGTCGTCGCCGACCTCGGGCGTTCCGACGGCGTTGGGCGCCTGAAACAGCCAGTTGCTCACGCCGTCTCGATGGTCGATGTCACAGACGAACCCGTTTTCGGTGCCGACGTACACCGACCCGTCTCGGACGATGGGTGCGGTTTCGACGGGGCCACCGACCTGTGCGTACCAGCGTGCATGAACCGTCTCTCCGTCGAGTTCGCCTTTTGGTGGTTTCCCGCCCGTCGCTGGCGTCGGAGTCGCGTCCGCTTCGAACGACCTCCCTTGCTCGTCCACGCCACCGTCTGGTGCGACTCGGTCCGACTTCGAGTCGCAGCCGCCGTCCGAGACGAACCGCTTCACGTCTTCGCGGGTCGCCGTCGTACCGTCGTTCGTTTCGGAACCCTCACGATGCATATCGTCGGTCGTCTCGGAACACTCGAACGACCATTCGACGCTCCGCGAAACTGTGGTGTCCCCTCGGGTGACCACCTGGTCGAACTGAAATTCGCCGGTCGCACTCACGTCGATACCGTCGGTATTATCCTCGGATTCGAACGAATATCCTGTCGTATCGAACTCACGTCGATTCGCCGCCGAGTCTCGCGTGTTTTCGTCCTTCATATTTTTCTCCTGATCTGAAATTTTACTGACTGTCTCAATTTTCGGATACTGTCTACTTTGTTATGGACCGCATACAGTCGCTCATCGCCGATGCAACAGTTGGAACGGTTGGAACAATCGGGGCCAGACCGACAGCATTTTTCCGGTACCGGATACAGATATCGTCATGACGGGGCTCTATTACGAGGAGTTCGAAGTCGGTCAAATGATCTCACACGAGAAAGGCCGCACGATAAGCGAGAGCGACAATCAACAGTTTTGCGACATGACGATGAACCAGCAACCGCTCCATCTGGATGCGGAGTTCGCCGGCGACACGCAGTTCGGCGAGCGACTGGTCAACGGACTCTACACGATGAGTCTCGCGGTCGGACTCTCGATTCCGGACACGACCGACGGAACCATCGTCGCAAACCTCTCCTACGATGATGTTTCACATCCGAAACCGGTGTTCCACGGCGATACGATCCACGCACAATCGACCATCACCGAAAAGCGCGAGACGAGCGACGGCGAGCGCGGCGTCGTTACGATGCACGTCGAAGTGTTCAATCAGGACGACGAACTCGTGTGTGAGTTCAAGCGCACGATTCTCTCGCTCAAGAAACCGGAATGATTCCCCCGTTCAAAAGCTGACGAACAGGGAGAGGTTGACGAGTACGGCAATCGTCCACGGAAGCGCGAGTCCCGCAGGAACGAGCGCAACGTACTCCCGCGGGACGAACCGTCGGCAGATGACTCCAACCGTGAGCGAAAACGCCTTCAGTCCGACGAGCGCCACGAACCCAAACCGTGAGAGCGCACTGCGCGCGACGGGATTCGATTCAGTCAAACCGGCGTTCAAGCCGACGTACGTCGTCAGTAGGTCACCGACCAGGACGACGAACACGAATACCCACAGCAGTCGCTCGAACGTACCGAGGCCGGGAAGAATCGCGCGTCGAAGTCGCGTAGGTAACCGTCGTCGTCGGTAGCTCATGGGTGTATTACACACGCCCCGTTTTCACGTGGGCTATCGACAGCGACGGTAGAATGGGTCTTTATTATGAACTGGCTTGCAGTCGGTAAAGAACACCTTAAACCAGCTGAAACAGTCCTCCGTGAGACAGTTTGAAATCGGTTCTCGGAGAACCGATTCCGGTAACGGGCCGCGTTACAGGATCGTCCCGTGTTTTTTGTCCGGCAGACTCTTTTCCATGTCCGCGTAGAACTCGAATCGGTTTTCGAGTTCTTCGCGCAGGGTGCTCGGCGGAACGATATCGTCGATGACCATCTCGCTCGCCATGCGGTGAACGTCGATGTCCTCGCGATACTCCTCGCGAAGTTCCTGTTCACGTTGGGCGCGTTCCTCTTCGTCCTCGATGGCGTTCAGTTTGTTCGCGTACACCGCGTTGATCGCGGCTTCGGGACCCATGATCCCGATTTCACCCGACGGAAGTCCGATGATGCTCTGTGGGTCGTACGCCGGCCCGGACATGGCGTAGATGCCCGCACCGTAGGCTTTCCGAACGACGACGGACTGTTTTGGCACGGTCGAAGAGGAGGTGGCATAAATCATCTTCTTGCCTTTCTCCAGAATGGCGTCCTTCTCGACCTGCGACCCGGCCATGAACCCCGGCGTGTCACAGAGGTAGAGCAGCGAAACTTCGAACGCATCGCATTTCCAGATGAACTCTGCGGCCTTTTCCGCGGCGTCGGGGAAAATGGCGCCCGACCGCTGTGCCGGTTGATTCGCGACGATTCCGACCGGTCGGCCGTCGATTCGCGCGAACGCGGTGATGATTTCCCCGCCGTAGTCGGGACGGAGTTCGAAGTAGGAATCCGCATCCACCACGCGCTCTATCACGTCGGTCATGTCGTATGCCCGGTTCGGACTCTGTGGGATGACCTCGTCGATGCCTTCGGGGGATTTTTTCGGCGCTTTCGGTTCGCTTCGGGGTGGTTTCTCGTGCGCCTTGTTCGGGAGATACGTGATGAGGTCGGCGACGAGTTCGCGGGCGTGTTCCTCGTCGCGGGCGACGAGGTCGGCGCTGCCGGAGTGTTCGGCGTGCATCTTCGCACCTCCGAGGTCCTGCATGCTGATGTCTTCGCCGGTGACCATTTTCACCATCCGTGGGGAGGCGATTGCCATCGCGGACATCTCCTCGACCATGATCGTGAAGTCAGCGAAAACGGGAGTGTACGCCGCTCCCGCGATGCACGGTCCGTACAGGACACAGATCTGTGGGACGCGTCCGGAGAGCATCGAGTGGTTGTAGTAGTATTTGCCGATGCCTTCCCGGTTGGCGAAGAAGCCGGTCTGCTGGTCGATCCGCCCCCCGGAGGAGTCCATCAAGTAGAGGACGGGATTGCCGCTCTGTAGAGCGCGCTGTTGCATGCGAAGGAATTTCTCGACGCCCTTCGCGGCCATGCTTCCTGCCTTGACCGTGAAGTCGTTCGCCATGAAGTGAACGTCCCGGCCTTCGAACTCAGCCGCACCGGTGAGGAGCCCATCCGCCGGAAGCGTATCCTCGGCGTCGAACTCGGCGAATCGGCCGTCCTCGAACTTGAGACCGTCCTCACCGAACCAGAGGTCGAGTCGGTCGCGGACGAACAGTTTCCCCTTCTCGGCGAGTCGTTCTTTGTACTTTTCCGGGCCACCTGCTTCGATGGCTTCGATTTCCTCCCATAGTTTGTTTTCGCGCTCCGTGGGTCCAAAATCGTCCTCCGGCGGTTCTTCGGATTCACTCCACGTAACGGTCGGCTCGTCTGCGTCGCCGACGTACACGTTTACTTCGCTCCCGACATGCTGAGCGAGTGCGCTCGCGATGGCTGAGGCTTCCTCCTCGGTTGCCCCCGGACCGATGCGGACTTTCATGTTTGCGTGTCCGTGGGGTGATTTCAAACCATTTTCCCTTTCGCACGCGGCAAAACTTTCGACTGCGAATCGCACTCGCAACGAGCATCATCTCGGAGAGTTCAGAAGCGTCTTCAGGGGGTCGGGACGGACCCTGGTTACCGGCTATCGTTCGGGCAGTTCCATTGCGGCAACGTGCTCGGCGTACTCTTCGAGGACCGGCTGTCCCCAGTACCGAACCGATTCGCTACGCGCGTCGTAGTCGATGATGTTGACGTCATCGAGTTTCGGCAGGTGTGTATGGTGAAGGGATGCTTCGACACGCCGTCGGTAATCGTCCGGGACGTCGGCGGCCATCGTTTCGGTCTCCCATGCGGCGACCTGTTCGACGAGATCCGATAGTGCCGCAAAGCCATCTGGTGTCGATGAGAGATAATGGATGGCATATCGCCGTCGTTTCTCCGACAGCAGTTTGAAGATATCGTCGAAAGACGGCCTGCTCACTGCTGGTTCAGAACGGAGTACGTGGGGCGGGTCTGTAGATGGACGTTTCCCCGAGTCGTCCCGGTATGGTGACTCATTGCTCATGCGACGCTCATCGGCAGTTGACCACCGTGGATAAAGAATGGTGAATCTAGACACCTAGAAAGGTGGCAGTCGAAATGAACACGATGGCCAATAGGGTTTATTTCTAATAAATACATAGCCGATTATATTCGGGTTGGCCGTCGGCGGCTGAATCGAACGTCCACGGCGTGCGAAACGGTGATTACCACGACGGTTCGGTGCAGTTGCGAGCGGTATCCGAGGTTGGTTATCGGTAGTACCACCACAACTGACCGCCATCGAAGGGAGAACGGAATTAACGGTGTCGAATGTTGAAACCTGAACGAAGCGTCTAATGGACGATTATGAGGCGGTTCATGCGGACAACAGTCGTGCTCGTTCTCGTCGTGAGTCTCGCGAGCACTGGAGTCGTCTCGGTGGTACGTCCTACTGCGGGTCCATCGATGGATACACCTACATCGATCGGAACGCCGGAAGTACTCCCACCGAGTGAACAAATCGACAGTTCCCTATCGGCAGCAAGTCTCCAGCAACGCTCCGAGCGCGAAGCGGCGGCCGCACAGGGGGCTAGAGAAGGGGCGACGTTGGCGCAACGACAGGGCGTCACCATCAGTCAGCAACAACGACAGGCCGCGGTTCAGGGTGCTGTACAATCAGTGTCGCAGAATCAACAGGCGAGCGTAAAGCAGGTACAAGCCGCCGCTCGCGGCGCAGCACACGGAACACTGCTCCAGAGTCAAGACGTCGATGCTCGACAAATACAGGTGGCAACACAGGGGGCGACGACCGGTGCGACCACACAAGTACAGCGTGCAGACGTCAAACAGGTACAAGCCGCGGCGTTCGGTGCTGGACACGGTGCAGTCGCACAGAGCCAGCAGGTAAGCGTGAAGCAAGTGCAGGTCGCAGCACGCGGTGCCGCGAACGGTGCCGCAACCGGTGCGGTCCAACGACAGGAAGCCAGTGTTTCACAGATTCAGGAGGCTGCGCAGGGTGCGGCTTTCGGCGCACTCGACCAGCGTCAGCAGGTCGCCGTCAAACAGATACAGTTCGCGGCGCAAGGGGCTGCCACGGGTGCGCTTCAATTTCAGCGTGCGAACGCAAAACAAGTACAAGTGGCCGCGTTGGGGGCGGCAAAGGGTGGCGTGACGCAGGCCCAACGCGTCACTGTTCGACAGGTGCAAGCGGCCTGCCAGGGTGCGGCGGCGGGTGCGATTTCCCAGAGTCAGCAGGTGAGCATCGTCCAGATTCAGGAGGCTGCGCAAGGTGCGGCGAAGGGCGGTATCGTGCAATCACAGCAAGCGACCGTTAAACAGGTGCAAGCGGCTTGCCGGGGCGCGGCGGTGGGGGCATTGAGTATCACCCAGATTCAGATCGTGAACATCGTCCAGATACAGGTCGTCGCACAAGGCGCGTCACAGGGCGCAATTCAGGGTGCCGTCCAGAAGCAAGTCGCCGACGTGAAACAGATACAGGCCGCCGCGAAGGGGGCCGCCCGAGGTGGAATCACACAAGTTCAGACCGTGCGAATACGACAGGTCCAGGCTTCGTCTCTGGGGGCCGCCGCGGGTGCCGTCACGCAGAGCCAACAGGCGAGTGTGGTCCAAGTACAGGCCGCCGCACAGGGTTCGGCGACGGGCGGGGTGACCGCAAGTCAGACGCAACAAGCCACCATCCAGCAGGTGCAAGCCGCGACGCGCGGTGCGGCGACTGGCGCGGTTTCCCAAAGTCAGCAGGCGAACGTCATCCAGATTCAATCCGCCGCACGTGGTGCGGCGACCGGCGGCATCACGCAGATACAGCAGGGAACGGTCGAACAGGTGCAGGCGGCGTCCGTCGGGTCCGCGGCCGGTGCGGCACAAGCCGCGGCCGAGCAGAACGTAAACGATGCGAGCCAGATTCAGCAGGCAGCCCGTGAAGGAACGGCACGGGCGAGCGACCGAATCGCCACGACGGAGGGCGTTGCGCCACAGGAGATTCAATCGGTCGCACAGAACGAGGCGAGCCAGATCACGGAGGTGACGACGACCCAACCGCCCGCCACGACGCAACCCCGTGTAACCACTGCACAACAGCCGGAGACGACACAACAGCCGACGACTGTGAGAACGACGAACGTTACGACGACGGCTCAGACGCAGACGACGAGTGCAACGAACGCTACGCCCGCGCCGCCCGTCACGACGACTCAGATTGGCACGACGACGGCGAACGCTACTGCTGAGCCCACAACGGCACCGGCTACGACGACGGTGAACGCTACGACCAGCCCTAACATCACGACCACACCCAATGTCACGACCACAGCGAACGCTACGACCACAGCGACGCCACCTGCCGAGCTGACGGCCGATCTGTCTTGTACCGAAGTATCGGCCAGCACGACGCAACCGCAGGACGTCCAACTGGTGGCAGTGCTGGTCGACGCCTCGAACCCCGAATCGGGAATCCAAGTCACGCGGAACGTTTCCGCGAACGACTTCGAGCAAGCACCGGACGGGACCTTCACGTGGACGAACACGACCGCCGACCTCGACGCCGAAGGATTCGTCTTCCTCAACGCGACGTTCGTCGACGCGAACGGCGAAGAGGTCACAACGGTCGAACAGGACGACGTGCAGGCGTGTATCGACCAAGCAACCGGACAACGGACGCCTGTCGGTCAGACACCGCAGGCACCACCGACCACGGCACTACCGACGGCGCAGGTGACGGGACAACAAACGACCTTCGGCGGAACGACCACCGTCGGAACCACTACGATCGCGACGACGACGCCGCTTTTCGGAACGAATACAGGACCGCCACCGACCGTGACGACGCAGTTCAGCTAGTGTCGAACTGACGAACAAAATATCGATTTTCGAAAAAGAGCCGACTACAGCGTCGATTCGAGTCGGTCGATGAGATCATCGTTACCGAGGTGAACCGGAACCCGCTGGTGAAGGCTCTCGGGTTCGACGTCGAGGAGCGACTGCTCGCCGTCAGACGACCGGCCACCCGCCGATTCGAGGATGTACGCCATCGGGTTCCCCTCGAACTGGAGGCGGAGCTTTCCTTCCGGACGCGACTGGAGTCCGGGGTAGGCGAACACGCCGCCGTAGGTCAGCACCTGATTGATGTCACCGATCATCGCACCTCCGTACCGGAGTTTGAGTTCGTCCTCGATTTCATCGACATAGTCGGCAAAGCCGTCGGTCCAGTCCGGGACACGACCACCAAACCCGTACACGACTGGGTCGTGGGGAAGCGTCAGGTCCTTTTTCACCGGTCGGAGGTTACCGTCTTCGACGACGTACTCCGTCACGGTTCCCGCTCGGGCGACCACCATCGTCGTAATCGGGCCGAACAGGACATAAGCCGACGCGACGAGGTCTCTCCCCGATGCGGGGAGGGGTGCGTCGTAGACGCCGACGATGGTTCCCATCGAGTTGTTCGATTTGATGTTCGACGAGCCATCGAGCGGGTCGATCGCGACCGAGAGGCCCTCTCCGCAGTCGATGACGTCCTCACGTTCCTCGCTGGCGAACTCGCCGACGCCCTCGATTGCCGTTAGTTCGCTCTCGAGGTACTCGTCGGCCCAGACGTCCGCCGCCATCTGGGTTTCCCCGCTAGGGTTTTCCTCGTCAGCCTTTCGACGACGACCGGCGAGTCCGCCCCGAATGTCCGGGGCGGAAGCCGCAACGACGTCGATGATTTTGTCGAGCGTTTCCATTATTCGAGCGCTTCGTCGGCGGTCGCGTCCTCGAAGATTACCTTTTCGAGTGCGTCGAGGATGCGCTCCGGGTCCTCGCGTTGCCAGACGTTACGTCCGACTGCGAGTCCTGCTCCGCCCGCGTCCATTACGGCTTCGACGCTGGAGAGGAACTCGTAGTCGCTGGTCTTCGAACCGCCGCTCATGACGACCGGCATGTCCGCGGCGGACTTCACGGCCCACTCCATGGATTCGCGGGAACCGGGGTACTTGACCTTCGCCATGTCCGCACCGATTTCGAGCGCGATCCGTGTCGCATAGGCGATGGTGCTCTCTTTGGTGTCGTTTTTGAGCCCCTGTCCGCGCGGATACGACCACATGACGACGGGCATATCATACTCGCGGTGTGCTCGCTCCTGCACGTCGCGGAAGTCCTCGTACATCTTCGTCTCGTGGTTCGAACCGGAGTAGACGGTGTACCCGACGGCGTCCGCACCGAGTTCGGCGGCGTAATCGACGGTCCAATTCTTCGGCGAGTAGGGTTCTCCCATCCAGAGGTTGCTCGTCCCGTTGAGTTTGGCGAGCAGGTTCACGTCGTCGTCGTAGGATGGGTAGTACGTCTCTGCGACACCTTTCTGTACCGCGAGACAGGTCACTGCGTCGTGGGTCGCGGTTTCGAAGATCTTCTCCGGGTCGAGTGTGTCCGGAACGGAGCTAAAGTCAGCAGAGGGGCCGTGCTCCAGACCGTGGTCCATTGCGAGAATAAGTGCTTTGCCGTCTCGCGTGACTTGCGAGTCAGTCAGCGGAATCATCGTTCCGAACTGCACCGACAAAATATATGAGTCTACTGGTACCGCGCGAGTCTAAAAGCCCGTATTCATAGCCCTCGATATGTCTATTGTCCATTCTTTGAACTACGATCGTAGTAAAATTACAGCAGATCGCGGGCGGCGTTTCGCCAGTCGTTGACCCGTTCGTGATCGAACGATAGCGAGTCGGCTACCCGTTCCGGGTCGGCGATAGCCATGCTTCGAACCGACGTGATACCCGCTTCCGCGAGTTCCGTCGCCACGCTTTCGTTTACTTCCGGCACGTAGGTTACCGGGTCGGGACGACTCCGGTCGCGCCACGCGGCCTCCTCGGCCTCGGTATCGCCGCTTCCGTCAGTCGTGGCGGTTTCGGCGGCCCGTAGTTCCCAATCGCCGGAACTGGCAGCGATCCATGCTCGTTCGTCGTCCTGCAAGCCACGGATCTGACTCGACCGGTCAGTGAGGTCGGTGCCGGATTCGAACGACCACGACAGGGAGTGTTCCCGTCGAAGGCGACCGGCAACCCCCGGGTTGACGCCTGCCTCGCGTAGCATTTCGTACGAGACATCTCGACGCCGGATATCCTCGGCGTCGAACGGTGCTTCCTCGATTATCGTTGCCGTCGCTGGCCCGACGTGCTGTACGTCAGTCGGACGAGTGCATGCAGTTTCTCTCCCTGAAGTGTCGTTTTCGGTCACTACCCTCACCGACTTGTTTTTGCCTCTCACTCAGTTATCTTGAATGTTTCGTCACCCGACTTATCTACTTGGTTACTATCTTCGAAGATGGACAGTTCGGTAGTTCCTGTCCGCGACCGTGGCTAGTTCGACGAGGGTTCGCCCGCGTTCCGCTATCCTTACAACCGTTCCCGGAGCAGTCACCGACATGCGTACGCTCTCCGACATCGACAGCATCGGCGTAATCGGCGCAGGTACCATGGGTAGCGGCATCGCGCAGGTAGCCGCCACGAATGGGTTCGACGTGGTCATGCGCGACATCAAAGACGAGTTCGTCGAGAACGGCTTCGATACCATCGAGAGTAGCCTCGACCGCTTCGTCGGCAAGGACGAGATGAGTCGAGCGGAGGCCGACGAGGCCGTCGGTCGAATCACGGGCACGACCGACCTCGATGATCTCGCGGATTGTGATTTGGTAATCGAGGCCGCCGTCGAGAACATGGACATCAAACAGGACATCTTCGCGGAGTTGGACGAGGTGCTCCCCGACGACGTGGTGCTCGCGACGAACACCAGCACGCTCTCGATCACGACGATCGCAAGCGTAACCGACCGCGAAGAACTCATCGTCGGTCTCCACTTCATGAACCCCGTACCAATCATGAAGGGCGTCGAACTCGTCGTCGGCGAGAAGACCGACGACGAAGTGGTCTCCCTTGCACACGACATCGCGGAAGCGCTCGGCAAGGGAACGTGGCAGTCCGATGACAAACCCGGATTCGTCACCAACCGCATCCTCATGCCGTGGATCAACGAAGGTATCCGGGCCTACGACGAAGGTGTCGCCAACAAGGAGGACATCGACAAGGGGATGACCCTCGGAACGAACGTCCCGATGGGACCACTCACGCTCGCGGACCACATCGGACTGGATATCTGTCTCGACGCCAGCGAAACGTTGTTCGAGGAGTTAGGCGACCGATACAAACCGGCTTATTTGCTGAAGCGGAAAGTCGATGCTGGTGACTTGGGGAAAAAGACCGGAAAGGGCTTCTACGAGTACTGAAACGGGTGCTGTTCGCACTCACCGCGGATAGCCACTGATTCGGTAGCGTTTGCTCCCATTCAGTATTCCGAAAACAGCGGCAGTGAAAGGGGCGATTACATCAGTTACGCGCGATGGAACGGTCGTTCCGCAATCGTTCGGCGCAGTTCGCCGAGCATGTCGCGGTCAACGCCACCCGACAGAGATGTGATGAGTGCGTGTACTTCTTCCCGCGATACTTTGATTCCGGCGCGTCGAAGGGCGTCTTCCGGTCGTTTTCGGACTTCACGAAGGGTACCGACCGCGAGAAGGTAGGGAATCGTCCACGCGACGAGACGGTTTCCGTTCGTTCGGGGCATACTCTCCAAGTAGGTTTGGGCGTCGTCGGCGAACCCGTCGGCGTGTTCTGCGGTACGTGCGACGACCGCCGCGACTTCATCGTGGTGTTCCGGGTCACAGAGTTCGTCTTGGGGGACGCCTTCGTCGCCCAGCCACGTTGCCGGGAGGTACACGTTGTTCTCGTCGTGGTAGTCGACGTAGACGTCCTTCGAGACGTTGACGAGTTGGAGGAGGAGGGCGAACGACTCCGAATTCTCCCGGAGACGGTCGGCTTGGTCTTCATCAGCACTGCGACAGACGAGGTTCGTAATGAGCTTTCCGACCGTCCCGGCGACGTAGTAACAGTACTCTTCGAGTTCCGGAAGGGTCCGGATTCGAAGGCCATCCGTGTCCTCGTACCGTTCGACGAACATCGCCATCCCACCGACGAGTTCCTGAACCGGTGGTCTGACCGCTTGCCGAACCGACTGCGGACAGGTTGCAAACGTCTCGACGACTCGCGGGGCGTGTGTGACGACAGCCCAGTCATCACCGCCGTCGTCGGGAATCCACTCTTTGGCATCCGCATGAAATTCGTCTACTGTCGTCGGGTCATCGGGGTCGAGAACATCGTTGTACTGTCGGAGCAGGTGTGCCTGCTCTTCCGGTGGGATATGACCTGCGTCCTCTATCGTGTCGGCAACCCGACACAAGAGATAGCCGACGCAGATGGCGTCCGCCATCGGCTGGTCGAGCAGGTCGATAGTGATAGCGAACGTCCGGGAAACCCCCTGGACCGCCTGATGACACCAATCGAGGTCGGCTCGGGATGGCTGGTCGGAACTCGCGGGAGTCGGTGGATGGCTGTCCATTCTGTTACTGAACCTTCTGGCCCTTCGAGTTGTAACGTGAAAACCCCTTGGGCTTACCTGTCGTGTTTACTTCGAGAGGCAAATCCCTTCCGAATCCGACGAACGGGAACGAGCCGAGTCGCAAACGCCAAGTCTCGCGGTCTCCGAGCATCGCACGAACGATGTACGAGAGCGTCCACGCCGTCCCCGACGGGGACAGCACCGTCGCGCGCTTCGCGGCCACGGCCACCGAGTACGGATTCGACGGCATCGTCGTCCGAAATCACGGCGATTCCCGAACGGAGTTCGATGCCGACGGAGTGAGCGACGTGTACGGCGTGGATGTGGTGAACGGTCTCGAAATCCGCGCAGACAACCCCTCGCAGGCCAGTGGGCACGTGGGCAACTTCCGACCTAAAACGACGATCCTCCTGTTTCACGGTGGTACGTCGAAGCTCAACCGGTTCGCCGTCGAGGAGGAGCGAATCGACGTGCTTGCCCATCCCATGCAGGGACGCGGCGACTTCAACCACGTGCTGGCGAAGGCCGCCAAAGAAAACGGCGTCAGGGTGGAGTTCAATTTCTCTCGCATCCTCCGGGCCGACGGCGGCAGACGGGTGCAGGCCATCAAGGACCTGCGGAAACTGCGCGAAATCGTTACGAAGTACGACACCCCCTTCGTGGTCAGCGCGGACGCACACTCACACCTGCAACTGCGTGGCCCCCGCGAACTGTTGGCAATCGGGGAAACGATCGGGTTCTCGTCCGAGCAAATCGAAACCGGACTCCGGGAGTGGGGCCGACTCGCCGAACGAAATCGTGAGATTCGCTCCGACGATTTCATAGCGCCGGGCGTGAAACGTGGTCCGTATGAAGAAGACGATTGAGGAACACGCGGACCGTTTTTCGGAGATCGCTGGCGACTACGACGACGATCAGGACAGCGACGAGTATCGTGCCTGCGTGAGTCTCGTCGTGGAGCACGCCGACCCGAACGCCGACGATACGGTCCTCGATTTGGGTACCGGAACGGGCGCAATCGCCCTCGCGCTGGCACCCGACGCAAAGCGAGTCGTCGCCCGCGATATCAGCGAGGGAATGATGGACGAAGGTCGAAAGAAGGCCGACGAGCAGGGGCTAGAGAACGTCGAGTTCGGTGAGGGTCGTTTCAGGGGACCGAACGTCGATAACGAGGACGTCGATATCGTGGTCTCCAACTTCGCCATGCATCACCTCTCGGACGACGAAAAGCGCGAGGCGATCGAAGTGATTGCCGGACTGGGTCCGCGAAAGTTCGTGCTGGGAGACGTGATGTTCTTCGGCAGCCCGGACCCCGACGAGCCGTTTTACAGCCCCGAAGTCGATGACCCATCGACCGTTGGCCATCTGGCGGACGTGCTTACGGATAACGGGTTTTCGCTGACCGCGGTGGAGCGCGTTCACGAGCAGGTCGGCGTATTGGTTGCGGAGCGATACGGCGAATAGTCGCGAGTTCGTCGGTAGCGAAGGGTCGATTTCCGTTCGGTCGATACCTTTCGGTTAGGGTTGCTTTACTACGTCCTGGCCGATCGTGCCCGAAACGTCTCGTCAGTGCGCGCCATATCGCTTGCATCTTGCTAGAAGGCTTCGCCAGCGGATTGCACGAGTAGCAAATGGGGTGAGCTACGAGTGCACATCCACACTGGCGGGGAGGTGTGGGGACACTGGTAGTGCGGTGGCGGCTCGATTGCTGCCGTGATACCGACGCGCTCGTCCCTCCTGTTTCCTTTCGTTACCCAGCCGAACGTCGTTTCTCGTGTACCGTCGAACAGTGCAAACCGGACGCTATCACGTCGATCTCCCTGCCAGGAGAACGCACGATTCAAACCCTCCGACGACCAACCCACGAATCAGAGCCTCGAATGAAACATCTCCCCAAACATCTTCGACCGCACTGGCGCTACCTCGCGGTCGGTCTCGAAGGCTGGCCCGACGCTGACATCGACCGTAGAGCGTTCCAGCGAAGTCTCTGGTTTTCGGCACAGAACCTCATCGGCGATGCCGGGAGCGCGGACGCCGACCTGACGGTGTACAACTTCGAGTTCGAGGACGGCGAGGGCGAGGCACTGGTTCGGGTCCGGCGCGGATACACCGACGATGCGAGAGCAGCGTTGGCATGCATCGACGAGGTACACGGCGACCCGGTCGGCGTCTTCGTCCGCGGTATAAGCGGGACGGTACGGGGTTGTGAAGAAAAGTATTTAGGTCGTCGTAGGGAACTTTCGGGGGAGAGAAGCGTCGTGTTTGCGGACGCGAAACGACCGGCCGTCGTTCGGGACGGTATCTTCGACGTACGGGTCGATAACGCGTTCGTCGGCGCGGCGGAACTCGATTTCGAGTGATACTATGCAGGGACAAGCCCAACAGCAGGCGTACGACCGCGGGATTACGATTTTCTCCCCGGACGGCCGTCTCTACCAAGTCGAATATGCACGGGAGGCCGTCAAACGAGGGAGCGCCAGCATCGGCGTTCGAACGGAAGGCGGCGTCGTTCTCGCCGTCGATAAACAGACACGCTCGCCGCTTATGGAGCGCACGAGCGTCGAAAAGCTACACAAGACCGACGACCACATCGGTATCGCCAGCGCGGGCCACGTCGCTGACGCTCGTCAGCTCATCGATTTCGCACGCCGTCAATCGCAGATCAACCGACTGCGCTACGGCGAACCCATCGGTGTCGAGACGCTGACGAAGGAAGTCACCGACCACATCCAGCAGTACACGCAGGTCGGCGGCGCACGACCGTTCGGTGTCGCGCTCATCATCGGGGGTATCGAGAACGGCGAACCACGACTGTACGAGACGGACCCGTCCGGAACCCCGTACGAGTGGAAAGCGCTCGCAGTCGGTGCGGACCGCGGCGAGATTCAGGATTACCTCGAAACGAACTACAACGAGGGAATGGACCTCGACGGCGGTATCGACCTCGCACTCAGCGCGCTCGGGACGGTCAACGACGACCAGCTCTCCCCGACAGGTGTCGGTCTCGCCACCGTCGATGTCGAGAGTGAGCGATTCCGAATGCTCGACGACGAGGAGGTCGAGGGATACCTCGACGAGCTCGGTATCCTCGAAGACGAGGACGACGACGAGTCGGACGAGTAATTTCGACGTTTTTGCCGGGAAACATCTTTTAGGTACGCGCGTTTACCTCCGGGTATGATATCACTCGAAGAGGCGGTGACGGCGCGTCTCGAATCACACGGCGCGCGTTTCGAAGTGTTGGTAGACCCCGACGCGGCGCTCGCCATCAAACGCGGCGAGTTCGACGGCGATATCGAGGACGTCATCGCCGCGGAGGACGTGTTCGAGAACGCGAGCAGGGGCGACCGACCCGCCGAAGAGGATTTGGAGACGGTCTTCGAGACGACCGATCCGTTGAAAATCATCCCCGAGGTCATCACGCGTGGGGAGATTCAGATCACGGCGGAACAGCGCAAGGAGATGCAAGAACAGAAGCGCAAACAGTTGGTAAACCGCATCACGCGCAACGCCGTCAACCCGCAGATGGACAACGCTCCCCATCCGCCGGAGCGAATCGAAAACGCGTTGGATGAGGCAGGCTTTTCCGTTGACCCGATGGAACCGGTCAGCCAGCAGGTCGACGACGCACTCGATGCCCTTCGGCCGGTCATCCCGATTCGGTTCGACGAGGTGACCATCGCGGTGCAAGTGCCAGCGAACTACGCCGGGAGTGCACAGGCCCGAATTCGACAGTTCGGTGATTTGGAGCGTGAAGAATGGCAAAACGACGGTTCGTGGGTTGGAGTCATGACGTTCCCGGCAGGGATGCAAAACGAATTCTACAACCTCGTCAACGAACACACGAGCGGCGAGGCCGAGACGCGAATCATCAAGGACGAAGACGACTTGCAGACGCGGTAGTTCGTTCGAACCTACTCGGCTTCCTCTTTTGGCGGCACGAACGGTCCGACTGAGACGGTGTAGCGAGCGATGGTTGCGACGCGAAGGATGTACGAGATGAGCACTGCGAGTGGACTGACGATGACACCAAAACCGAGGATGACGACGATGGTGAGTTCTGGTTGACCGATGTACGCGCCCGAGCTCGACTTGTAAAGGAGCGTGAGACAGATGGTTGTCACGAACGCGGTGAGACCGGAGTAGGCGACGAATCGTGATAGTCGAGCGAGGTCCTGCTGGATGGCGAGCGTCTTGAAGTACTGCCGAGCGATCGCGATCGATTTGAGCAGTTCGAGCACGTCTTCCAACCCGGACTGTGCGGAATCGGAGACGTCGTCACCGAACTCGTTTTGGACGTGTCGGGTCGACGCCATAAACTCGGCGTACTCGGTTCCGAGAATTCGTGTGAGTACACCGACCATATCGTCCTCGTTCTTCACTCGCTCGCTGAGGGTGTCCGTGTAGGAGGCGAGTTGTGACTGATATTCGCCCGTCTCGTCCGCAACACCCGAGAGATCGAAGTCGGTGATTCGGTCGTGAATCGTTTGAAAGACGAGGGCTAGAAAGTCCGTCGGGTCGGTGGGACTCGACGAGCGTCCTGCGATCTCCTCGACGATGCGACGAAATTCGAGCGTCCCGTCGAGTCTGTCGGAGAGTTCGTTTGGCGAGCCAAAGACCCGTGAGAGAATGAGCTGATTGATCGAGAGTGCCACCGTGATGAGCGTGAGCAGTCCGGAGGCGATACCGCTCGACAACAGGCTGCGAACAGAACTCTTGAGCCCGACCGAGATTATTCCGGTGACGGTCAGCACCGCGAGGATCGCAACGACCGCGACACAGATTCCAGCAGTGAGAACGAACCGATTGCCGGAGAGGAGCACCCACTCCGCGATTCCCCCATCGTCGTCCGTCACGACAGATTCATCTAACATCCTTCAGTACTACCCATCGTTCTGTGAAAAGTCGAATGGCCGGAAAAACCGACCTGTCACCGAACGCGAAGGGTTCTTCGGCAGATCGCCGATCCGGACGATATTGCGACTGCCTCGAAAGTCTGGTGTGCTCGCCCCGATTGTCGGTGTCCCCTTCGGGTAGTCGGCGGATATCGCTATCGGAGACTTCCTCGTTTGAAGCAAAATGACTGCATAGCCGTTGCTCGGGTTCGAGCGCACGGAAAACAGTAGTCGTTTTCAGCCGCGTGGGTGCGGCGAAAAGCGCAATATGGCGGTTAGTGGTTCAGTCGGATTTCGTCGTCCGTGACCGACTGGACCATCTCGTCCTGCAACGGGTAGGTATCCTCGTCCGCGTCGCCCCAGCCGAGCTTCGATTTCAGCTTGTCGGTGAGACCCGGGTTCGGGTTGACGTGGGCCGTCCCGTGCTGAACGTCCGAGACGATACCGACTTCGTCGCCGTTCTGGTCTACGACTTTCTTCCCCTCGTCGTCGTCGGTGATTTGAGTTGCTGCCATTGCAGTCGTGTTTCAGCGTGTCCGTGGGTAGGCGTCGTGGTTGCCAATGCAGGTCAGTTATCCGTCTTCCGCGGGAGTACGTTTGGCCTCAATCCTCGTTCGGAAGCAGTGGATGGTCGTCCGGTGCGCGCGCGAGTTGTCGTTGGACCGTATCCCACTCCTCGAAGTAGCCGTAGTCGGTCATCGTGGACATTCCGGCGATTGCGGCGCGAAGGCTCAGGCCGACCAGCGGAATGTCCGCAACGGTGATGACCACGTCGGCCTGAATGATGGCCCCATCTCGAAGGAGTACGTCGAGCAAATCGACCACTGCGTGGTCGTCTTTCGTCGGTTTCATGCGTCTAACTCCGGGGCGAAGGAGTACGGCGGCCACGGGCCAGTGAACCGCACTTCGATACCCGGTTCCGCCGCGATGTCGTCCAATACGGTTCCGATGTCCGCTTCTCGCTCCTCGTGTGCGAGAAACGCGACTTGTACCACTTCGTCGGACGAACCCTCTCCGAGCACGTTTTGGTGCGAATCGAGTACATCTATCTCTCGAACGAGCGGTTCGAGGTTCTCGCGGAGGCGACTCGTCAACGACTCTTTGCGGGCCTGTCGAAGGTCTCGAATCCGGCTGTCGTACTGCTTTTCCAGCAGGAAGGCGGTTCCCTCACTTGCCTCGTCGATTCGGTCGCGTAGGTCGGCCAACTCGTCGTCGCTCGATTCGAGTTCCTCCCGGACGAGTTCGCCGTCCCACGCTACGCCGACGCGATACTCCCAGTGTCCGGCGAAGTCCGCGAGATGCGTTTCGAGCGTCTCGCGCTGGTCGGTCAACCACGTCCGAACGCGGTCGTCATCACCCTTCAGAATCGTATCGAACCGAAACGGAAGCGGCGTTCCGAACGTTTCTCCAGCGGCATCGACGACTTCCTGATGCGTGAGCAACCAATCCCGCACTAGTTCGAGGTCGTCCGTGTCGTAGGGCGATTCGCAGGATTGGACGACTGCGCCGATACCGTTTTCCGCGACCACCGACACCGTTTCGTCGTCGATTCCCGCCATCGAAAACGGTTCGCCCGTTTCACTCGTGGCGTCGGCATCGACGACACAGTAGAGGTAGCGCCCCTCCTCGAACGCCTCAACCACCGAACCCCTCCAGTTCGGGTTCACGCTTTGCGACATCGACCAGCGCATCGGTCAGCAGGTCGTCCAAATCGCCGCGGAGGGTTTCGACCTCGCGCTCGATTCCCTCAGATTCCTTCAACCGTTCGAGTTCGTCCTCCAGCGCCGCCAACTGTGCGCCGAGTCGCTCGATTTCCTCCGGCGAGAGGTCGTCGTGTTCCATCCGGCGAACCGCTTCGCGTTCCAGCGCATCGACCAGGAGTTCGACCACCGTGATGACCAGGGAGATGAGTCCCTTGCCGGCGTCGTCCTCGTCTATCTCAATCGCCGTCATGCTTCGCCTCCGCTTTTTCTGCGTCTTCGTCCGCCTCCGACGCTTCCTCTGCTTCCTCGTCGTTTTCTCCATCGTCGTTCGCTTCCGAACTTCCGCCGCCGGATTCGACCGGAACGGTCTCTTCTTCGGCGAGTTCTTCGACACCGGCGGCGTCCTCGACGCGTTTCATGTCGGTGCCTTCCGGAAATTCGAGGCCGTACTTCGCGGCCGTCTCGAACGAGGCGATGGCAGCCCGGAGTTTCACGCCGAGCAGTTCCGTCTCCCCGACGGTCACTGCGATGTCGGCGTTGATGACGACACCCTTGTCCAACAGGAGTTCGAGCATCTCCGCGAGGTCCGATTGACTCCGCGTCGGTCCGGTTTCACGCATCGTCCTCCTCCTCGAATCGATCCCCGTAGATTCGTTTCGAGTTCGGTGCCGAGGAGTGCCACCCCTCCTTTGGAACGGTCGAAAACCGCGTCGAGTTTCCGATATCGCGGCGTGAACCCGGTATGGTGGAGTACGCCGTGGGATTGCGGGAGTTCGGTTGGCCCGCCCCGCCCTTCGACTCGTTCTCCCGTTTGATTTCGGCGAGTTGGTCGCGAGTTTCGAGCAGTTTTTCCCGGAACGACTCGACGCTTTCGTGCAGTTCCGACTGAACCTTCGACTGATACAGTTCCGACTGCATCTCGCCGTCGATACCGGAACCGTCCACGTCGGCGTCGACGCCGGATAGCATTCCGCTTTCTTCGTCGGCATCGCTCCCCCCGTCGAGGAACTCGTCGAACGCGTCGTCGAACTCCCGTGTTTCGCGCCATAGTTCCCGCATGTCGGTGGAGTCCCATAGTTCGCGAAGCTTGACTGCCTTGATGAGTCCCCACGTATCGATGGCCTGTTTCGGGTCGCCGTCCGAAATCGCGTCCGGAAGGTCTCCGAACTCGATGGCATCGGGGATGCGCTTTGCATTGACGACATCCGGTAGGTCGGCGAGATCGATTTCGTCGAGAACGTCCTCTCCCTCGTCCATCACGTCCCAGAGGTTTTCCGCTTCAGCCGAGACGTCCTCGAAGGAGTCGGACGACTCGAACGCCGATTCGAGCGCGTCTATCCCGGACTGTACATTTTTCGTGAATTCGTCGAGTCGGTCGCTATCCATCCTGTGTTGCTCCTCCGATACGCAATTCGAGTATCTGGTTGTTGTACGTCGCTTCCCTGACCACCGCATCGCTCCATCGCAGTCCGAGGCGCTTTATCGTGTGGCCCGCGTCCCGAATCACGATCGTACTCGTCTCCTCGTCGAACGTCACCGAAAGGTCGTCGTCCGACACGCCCGGCAGGTCCACCGTCACGACGAGTTCGTCGCCCGCTTTCCGAACGTCAGTCAGGTATCTCGGTCGGTGTTCTCGCTGCTGGGTGTGCCCCGTCCCGACTGAGTCGAGCGTCACCGCGTAGTTGATCCGCCCGCTGACGCCGTTGATTTCTCCGGTGTGTGTTCTACTCGTGTCCTCTTCGGACAGCGCGTTCGCCAATCTAACCAACTGATCGATGAGTCCCATTATCGTTTCACCTCGATTTTCCCGTTCCGCAATCGTTCGTGCGCTTCTTCCGCGACTTCCAATCGTGTTTCGAGGGCTGCTTTCTGTTGCTCATACTCCTCGTGTGATAGCTCACCGAGTTCATAGAGCAGATGTGTCTCTTTGAGTTCGTCTTGAATCCCCGCAACGTCGTACAGCTCACTGACCGCCAGCGAATGCAGTACGTCCGCTATCGACACCAGCGGTCTCATCAGCAGGTCGTCTACGAGAATCATCGCTGTGCACCGATGTGAATATCGACGAAGTTGTACGGCGCCCACGGCCCGGTGTACTGGACGGTGAGGTCGTCGTACGCTTCGCGCACGTCGGCAACTGTTTCGTCGAACGCCTCCTTGTCGCTGACGGAAACGAGATACGAGCGGTTCAGTACGAGACGGTCACTGAACAGGTCATCGTCGGTCTCGCTCTCGGCGAGCTTCGACAGTCGCGAACCGATTTCGTCCCGAATCTCCTCCCGTTGGAGGTCGGCATCCTCTTCGGCGACGAGTTTGACGCCGAGCTCCACATGGCCGTCCACCTCGCGGAGGGCTTTCGTGAACGCTCGGCGCGCGCTTCGAAGAACGGTTTTCAGCGCACGGTTGTCTTTGAACGCCATTCCGAACTGCATCGGAACGACGGCGCTGACGTCATCTCGTTCGAGCACCTGTCGGAGCACCTCGTCGTGCCTCCTACTGTCTTCGTCCGTTCGTTCTGGGTCGGTCGTGTCGATGTCCGAGACGACTGCGGAGAGCGTCCGGTAGTTTACAGTGTACACTCGGTCCGCGCCAGCAACCGCGTCGGCATCGAATTCGAAGTCATTGCTTTCGACGACTCCGTAGACGTATCGGTTTGAACTCATCGTTGTAGGCGGGGCTGGTCCCTCGACTGTGACACGACGGTGGGTGCATTAATAAGTTGTGTGGCGGAAACTGCAAGCACGCGTCCCCATTCTTCGTCAAACGTTGGGTACAGCCGTGGAGCGTCCCTAATTATCCCACGAACACTCAGGTGCCTGCATCCCGTACTCGGTCTGTGGGATGGTAGACAATGACACAGCAAACGCCACAGAGTTCGAGTCTGGCGGCGGTACTGGACAGAATCCTCGATAAAGGTGTCGTCACCGACGTATGGGCGCGTATCGCCGTCGTCGGACTCGAGCTGATCACGATAGAAGCACGGATCGTCGTCGTTTCCGTCGATACGTTTCTGCACTACTGTGCGGAAATCGGTGCAATCGAGGCCGGGACGGTGCCGGACGACTCACAACGAGCGGTTTCGGTACCGGCCTGACGGGCAACCATTCGTTATGCTGTTTTTCTCTGTTCGAGCTCGGTGAGTAGGTCGTCCGCCAGCGACTGGAGATCATCGTCCGATAGTTCGTCCAACGAGAGTTGGTCTTCCGATTCGTCCGTGGTTTCGGATTCGCTTTCGTCGTCCCGTTTAGCGTCATCTACTTCTTCCTCTTCCTCGGTTTCATCCTCGGCTTTCGTTTCCGCGTCTTCGGTGGGCTCCGCGTCGCTTTCCTCGGTCGATTCGTTCTCCTCGTCATCGTCGTCGAGGATGTTCGCGTTGGCAACTATCTGCTTTGCCTCTTCCTTGCTCACCTCGAAGGCGTCCTGTACGCGCTGCCGAACGAGCTGTTTTCGCGACGGTTCCTCCTCTCCCCCGAACCGTCCTTCGAGTCGCGTTCCCAACGACTCGCCGACCTTTCGACCGGCGAGCATCCCTAATCCGCATCCGACCACGCCACCGAGGTTTCGTCCCAACGAGTCGCCGTTCTTTCGTTCGAGTTTGGTGAGTTCGTCGAACAACTGTTCGACACCCATCTCCTCCTGTACTGTTTTTTCGAGCAGTTCCTGCATCGACCGTGTTGTATCGTCTTCGTTATCGCTCATTGTCGTTCCCCACTTAGTGTTCGTTCGCGGCGATAGCCTCGCGTTGGTGGTCGAAACTCGCCCGCCGATATCGTCCAGCACGACCGTACCCGAGAACGGTTCCCGACGTATCGAGACTGATGACATACCTTCCGATGATGTCCTGCGTATCGGGAATCGAACTCCGTTCGATCACTTCCGCGACGACGCGCCAGCCCTCACCGTCCTCGTGTTCGACCTCGACGATTCCGTCGAGCGGCGACCCGGTCAGCTCCTCCGCCACGTCTCGACACGCGTCGCGCGCGCCCCGAACGTCGATTTTTTCGTTCGAATCGGTGCGTGCCGGTTCGCCGTTCATCTCGGATCGTTCGTGAGACGTCTCGTTCCGTGTTGCATCGACCGCTTCTTCGAGTTTACCGAGCAGTACGTCGAACTCCCTATCTGCGTGGTTCGATTGTTCGCTCATCCGTCCCCCCTGCAAACAGGTCGAGGCGAAGGATGATAACTCGTGTGCCTCTCTGAGGTGCGTTACATCCCATCACCTCGACGAACGCCGATAAGTGGGATTTTCGACCGCGAGAGGCGATCTGGAACGTTATCTCCGATCTCCCTCCGCATCCTTCTTTAAAAATGACTTGCATCGGCGGCCCCAACCGTGATATAGACCCCTGCACGATTACGTACCATCGGGAGCAGACTCCCGTCGATAATCAATGGTACAAGCAGGACCTGACACCTCCAGTCTCGCGGACGTATTAGACCGCATCCTCGACAAGGGCGTCGTCATCGACGTGTGGGCACGCATTTCCGTCGTCGGTATCGAAGTACTGACGGTCGAAGCACGCGTGGTCGTCGCGTCTGTCGATACGTTCCTCCACTATGCGAAGGAAATGTCCAGGATAGAACAAGCAACGGCATCCGACGACACCAGTCTCGAAGAAGTAGAGGTCACACCGTCGTAATCACGACGTGACCATGTCGGATGCAGAAGAGCAGTG
The DNA here is from genome assembly GCF_026248685.1 of Haladaptatus caseinilyticus. Classification (NCBI taxonomy): domain Archaea; kingdom Methanobacteriati; phylum Methanobacteriota; class Halobacteria; order Halobacteriales; family Haladaptataceae; genus Haladaptatus; species Haladaptatus caseinilyticus. Next base: position 80,130 of record NZ_CP111036.1, read on the forward strand.
CCGGGCGCTCACCGAGGACGGCGAGCGGTGCACCCGTCCGGCACAGGACGACGGCTTTTGTTATCAGCACGATTCGGACGACGAGACGATAGATGACTCCGATGAAGAACAAACGGACGGCGAAAACGAGGAAGACGTGAGCCAGGAGACCGAACAGGACGAAAGCGAATCGAATTCCGATGAAGGGGCGGCGGAACAAAACGGTGAGTTCGACGTCATGGACGTCCGAGAGACGATAGAGGACGTCGCAACCGAACTCGTAGGCCATCCGCTGGACGGTATCATCGAGATCGCCCCCGAAGACGACGGTTGGGAAGTCGTCGTGGAGATGGTCGAACGGAGTTCGATTCCCGACACGCAGGACATCCTCGGGCAGTACGCGGTGTCGTTGGACGAATCTGGGGATGTAACCGGGTATCGACTGCGGGAACGATATCGACGCGGAGACGACCGAGAACGCTAACCTACCCTTTTCTGAAGCCGAGCATGAAGCCGCCGACGAAGCCCGCGCTCACCGAGAGCGTCGAGAGAAGCGTCGTCACCCACGATGGTGGCGCGCCGCTCTGTGCCGCTTCGGTCGATTTGAGCATTCCTGCCGTGAGTTTGTCCCAATCGACGGACAGTATTCCGCGCGATTCCAGGAATTTGAACAGGGCGAGCTCGAGGCCGACGATGACGGCGACGAGTTTGGCGACCTTCTTCGCCGCAAATCCGATGATACCGCCGATGAGAGCACCGCCTCCGAATTCCGGTAAGAGTTGTTGAGGTTCGATCCCGAATTGCATTATCCGATTCAGTAGAGCGACAGGTTAAGAGTTTTGTGGTCTAGCTGAGATGACCAGTCTCATTCGTGCACCGTTACGTTGGGCGGCCATCATTGCCAAGCGACACATGGGGACGAAACGGGAATAATTAACATTTTTTCGAAAGGAAACCGATGCCGATATCGATGTGGGCGGGAGATTGAATAACGAGCGCGGCTTACGGTCGACCGTGTACGGAAACGCGGCACGAACCGGAGTGAAGGCCCGGCACGGCTGACGTAGTCGGCATCGACATCAGCGGCCGTCACGAAGAGGACGGCGACTACCTGATGGTAGCCGCCGCCGTCCACGCAACCGTCGGAACGACGCGCGTTCGATGCATTCGGGGGATGGGATACGCAGTTAGTCACGAAAAACCGACGCTGTCCGCTATCATGGAACTGGTTTCGGACGCAGTCGGTGACTTGCCGGAACCGACAGACGGCCCTGTCGTCGCCGAACGTGGCGAGTTTTACGAAGAGCCCGAGTGGATGGTCGAACAGCATCTCGAACCTGAATTTAAGTACGTCGAGAGCATAGCAGAACGTGAAACCGTGCAGGCCGCACACCACGCCGCGTACGCCGCCCGCAAACTACTCCTATGAAAGCGATACTGGCAAAACGAGTAGACGCTGGAACTGCTCACACGGACGAACTACGGGACCTTACCCGCGCCGCTGGCTACGAAATCGCGGGCGAACTCACACAGTCGCGTGAAGAGGACGCCGCATTCCAGTTCGGCGAGGGCAAGGTCGCGGAACTCGTACAGACCGTGACTGCAACGGAGGCCGAGTTGGTCGTCTTCGACAACCAACTCGGCCCGTATCAGACCTACAATCTGGGCCAACGGTTGCCTGACGGAACCAAAGTGATCGACAGATTTCGGCTCATCCTCGAAATCTTCGGTCAGCGTGCACAGACACGCAAGGCACAGTTACAGGTGGAGCTGGCCGAACTCCGGTACGAACTCCCCCGGGTCGAGGCGAAAACGAGTCTCGCGAAACGTGACGAGCGTCCGGGGTTCATGGGGCTGGGCGAGTACGACGAGAGTCACGAACAGGACATCAAAGACCAGATCAGCAGGATCAAGAACGAACTCGACGCCATCGCGGACAAGGAAGCGGACCGCAGGCAGAAACGTCGGGAATCCGGATTCGACCTCGTCGCTCTCGCCGGATACACCAACGCCGGTAAGTCCACGCTCCTGCAGCAGGTCGCGGAGGATCTAGAGATCGGCGCGAACGAAGAACTCCATCCCGACCTCGACCCTACGGCGGAGGCGGAAGACCGCCTCTTTACCACGCTTGGGACGACGACGCGAAAGGCGGCGATCGACCGCCGTGACGTGCTCGTCACCGACACCGTCGGATTCATCAGCGAACTTCCCCACTGGCTGGTCGAATCGTTCAAATCCACGTTGGATGCGGTGTACTATGCCGACCTCGTTCTTCTGGTCGTGGACGTAAGCGAACCGATAGACGAGATTCGGGAGAAACTGGTTACCTGTCACGACACGCTGTACGAGCGAAACCAGGCACCCATCGTGACGGTATTAAACAAAATCGACGCCGTGAGCGACGAGGAACTCGCGGAAAAGCGGGACGCGCTGTCCGCACTCGCACCGAGTCCGGTCGCTATCAGCGGACAGGATGGCCTGAACATCGACGAACTGAAGCGGCGTATCGATATCGAACTTCCCGACTGGGAGTTCGAACGACTCGTCATGCCGATGACCGAGGAAACGATGAGTGTCGTCTCGTGGGTGCACGACCACGGACGCGTCGAGGACGTAACGTATACCGACGACGAAGTCGTCGTCGAGTTCGAGGCTCGGCCGTCCATTATCCAGCAGTCGCGGGCAAAAGCAAGCGACTTGACGACAGCACCGTCGGCTTAAATCATCGAAGAAAGCGATACAGGCTCGTCCGAGCGAATCCACGCGGTATGATTCTTCTGGTCGTAGATAAGGACGGAATCGTCCTGCACCGCCAGCTCGGCGTATCGGTCGTCGTCCCGCCGTCGGGAATCGTCTTCTTCGTGTTTGCTCGGAGTCATGCCATTGGGTAGCGTGTCGTTATCGACTTACTCTACAGTAGTAGGTACCATTCGGTCACTGATAAATGTTACCTATTGTCAAAGTAACTCGGTATCCGCTAGGCGGCAGTCGGATTAGAAGTTTTCGGTGAAAGATCATCTTCCGTCAATTCGGTTTGTCACGGGAGGAGGAAGAACGAAAATCGTTTACGTGGGTCCTCGACGAATCGTTCTTGTTCGATTACAAGTGGTAACTCGATTTCATAACGTAACTTTTTGCCGGTCGAGTACCGTAGAAGCCTACATGACCAACGAATCGGAACAGTTGTCGATGTGGTGTGCCGGGGAGGAGTGGTGTCCGATTACCACGACGGCGGACCTCGTCGGGAAGAAGTGGCACCCGGTTATCGTGCATCGACTGCTACAAAACGGGCCGCTGGGATTTAATGCCCTCAAAGAGGAAGTAGACGGGATTTCGAGCAAGGTACTCTCGGACAGTTTGGGTGATCTGGAGCAAAAACGGCTCGTCGACCGCGAAATCGTGAGCGAGAAACCGGTCCGTGTCGAATACTCCCTCACTCAGACGGGGAAGTCACTTCAACCGGTTATCCATGCCATGCGCGATTGGGGACTGGAGTATCTCGAACCCGCCGAGAACAAAAACTCGTCTATCGCGTGATCGACCGCTTTTCCTTTTCCACCACCCGAACGTTTCGAATCGCGGTGTCGGGATAACTCCCATCCTCGCTCTTTTCGGCGGCTTTTACCATATCCCAGACGACGTTCAAGCCCGTCGTGACGCCTTCGAGCGCCTCCATCTCACAGCCGGTTTTGCCGGTCGTCTCGACGGCGACGGTGAGTTCGACGCGGTCGTCGTTCATCACGAAATCCGTATCGACGTTCGTGATCGGTATCTGGTGACACATCGGAATCATCTCCCATGTGTGTTTGACTGCCTGTACCGCGCCGATACGTCCGGTCGCCAGTACGTCCCCCTTTTTCAAATCGTTGTCTCGAATCGCCAGGATGGTCGATGGCCGAAGGTGAATCTCACCCGCCGCAACCGCCCGTCTGGCAGTGTCGGGCTTCTCCCCCACGTTTACCATCTGCACCTCGCCAGCATCGTCGGTGTGGGTCAGGGTGTCAGCAGGCGATTCGTCGGTGGATTCGTCCGCCGGTTTCTTACTCATCGCTCTCACCCCAGATTGCGACCGGCACCGTCTCCAATATGTCGGAAGCGAGCAGACCCTCTCCTCGCTCGTCGTACAGCAGGTCTCCCGCTCGTCCGTTGACGTAGGACCCGACACAGGCGGCGTCGAAGGCGTCCGCGGTTCCGAACAGTCCGGCCACGATGCCGGCGAGCACGTCGCCCGTCCCACCGACTTTCATTCCCGTATTGCCCGTTCGAACGATTCGGGTCCGTTCGCCGTCCGAAATCACGTCGGTCGCGCCCTTCGCAAGCACGACGTGGCCGAGGTCGTCGGCGAGGCGTTCTATTTCGTCGGTAACCTCCCGCAGGTCGTTCGTTTCCGGCCCACCCAGCTCCGTGAGTTCCTTGCGGTTCGGGGTACAGACCAACGTCGCTTCCGTATCGAGGTCGGGAATCGCGGGAAGCGCGTCGGCATCGACCACTGCACGGCCCGAAAACGATTCGAGAAATCGGACTGCGGCCTCGATAGTCTCGTCGGCATTTCCCAGCCCAGGTCCGAGGACGACCGTGTCGTCGTACGACGCCGCCGTTTCGACCAATCCATCTACCTGTTCGGGTGTGAGTCGGTCGCCCTCGTAGGGTTGAACGATGAGGTCCTCGGCGTATCCTTGAATCTCGCTCGCCACGGTGTTCGGTGCGGCGACGAACGAGAGGTCCGCACCCGCCCGCAAAGCGGATTGTCCGGCGAGCGCTGGCGCGCCCGTGTACGGCCCGCCACCGATGACGAAGACGCGACCGCCCACGTCGCCGCGAACGTTATCGAGGTCACCCGGCCCGACGAATCGCTCGGCGGCGGCGGGAATTCCGATGTCCGCGACCGTCACTTTACAGTCCAAACCTTCGAGTCCGGGTTTCGTGTCGTGGAAGGTGACGACCCGGTCCGCCTCGACCGCCGCTCCGTCCGATTCACCGGTATCGGCGTTTACGCCGGACGGGACGTCCACCGCGAGAACTGTCGTATTCGAATCGTTGATCCGTTTCGCCGCAGTCGCCTCGGGTTCACGGAGCGCGCCAGTCACGCCGGTTCCGAGCATGGCGTCCACGATAACGTCTGCCTCGGGAAGATCGAAGTCACGAGAATCCGTCACTTCCGTCGTCTCGTACTCCCCGTCCTGCAATGCAACCCAGTTCTCGCGAGCGATGTCCGTCCCGATCGTTTCGGCCCGACCGAGGAGGTGTATCGACACGTCATACTCGTCCAAAAACCGAACCGCGACGAACGCATCTCCGCCGTTGTTTCCCCGACCGGCAACGACGGCGATTGTCGCGCCCGACGACGCGAGTTCGCGCACCTCGCGGGCAATGGCGTTGCCACTCGATTCCATCAACTGTTTGCGCGGCACACCGAGCGCCTCGGCGTTTCGGTCCACTGCGGCCATCCTTTCTGCGCCAATCATACGCGGCACTTCGCCCGGATTCGGGGTTAACGTTGTGGGTAAACGGGACGACGAACGCGACCCTTGACGCCACGAAAGCATCGCCACGACATGACGACATGCCGTGTCCAACACGTCAGGGAGTGACGTAAAGTTCCCAAGCGTTGAACGAAGATGTATGCGAGTACTCATCGTCGGTGGCACCGGATTCGTCGGAACCGCTCTCACGAAGGAACTCGACGCGCGTGGATACGACGTGACCGTGCTCGCGCGCTCCCCGGATGACGCTGCCCTTCCAGCGGACGTAGAAACCGTTTCTGGCGACGTGACCGACTACGGTTCCATCGAAAACGCGTTCGACGGACAGGAGGTCGTGGTCAACCTCGTCGCGCTCTCCCCGCTATTTCAGCCATCCGGCGCGAGCCACGAGGACGTTCACCTCGGCGGTACCGAGAACGTCGTCCGGGCGTGTGAGGAACGTGCCGTCCCGAAACTCGTCCAGATGAGCGCCCTCGGCGCGGACCCGGACGGCCCAACCGCCTACATCCGTGCCAAGGGGGAGGCCGAAAACGTCGTTCGGGATTCCTCCCTCGAGTGGGTTCTGGTTCGTCCCTCCGTCGTGTTCGGCGACGGCGGCGAGTTCGTCTCGTTCACGAAAGTCCTGACTACACCCTACGTCACGGGGCTTCCCGGCGGCGGCGAGACACGTTTCCAACCCATCTGGGTGGGCGACCTCGCGCCGATACTGGCCGACTGCGTCGAGGATGAATCGTACATCGGGCGGACGGTCGAACTCGGTGGACCCGAAGTGCTCACCCTCGCTGACGTAACGAAACTCGCCTATCGTGCGGAAGGTAAATCGGTCGTCATCCTCCCGATTCCCATGCCACTCGCTGGAATCGGCCTGGCCCTCGCCGACCCGCTACCGTTCGTCCCTATGGGGGGCGACCAGTATCGCTCCCTGAAGTTCGACAACACGGTCGCGGAGAACGACGTAGGATCGTTCGGCCGCGATCCGAGTGACCTCCGAACTCTGGCGAACTACCTCGGGATAGAGGAGTCCTCGGGAGCGACTGCGACGGGCGGGACGACGCCGAGAACTGCGTAAACCGGCGTCCTTCATCCGGTTCGGCTCCTTCTCGAAGCATCGAACCGGCGTTCGAGGATCGAACCAAAAACCGTTCAAGCCGGTACTGCAAACGTTCGGAGTGATACCCATATAGGGCATCGGACACCCGATTCATGAGTCTGAATTCATCGAACGCCGTGCGTACCTTCGTTCGTCGAACTGCACAGGTCACAACGCTCGTCGCAAGTGCCGCCGTCGGATTTCCGGTCGCGGCCGCTCACAGCGGGACGACGCATGCCGGAACGCCACACTGGTTGCTGCTTCTGTTCGTGATCACGGGACTGGGCGTCCTCGGTCTGAGTAGTATGGGGGTTCGACGCGCGTGGGTAGTCGGACGTGTCGGTATCGTCGGTGTTTTTCTCGGTGGTCTGCTGGCGATGTTCGGTGGAATCGGCCTCGTCGAAATCCAAGTCGTCGCCCCTGCAGGCCCGAGCAGGGGATTCTACCGCTGGTACCCCCTCGCCAGCCTCTTCATCGGATCGATCACCTTGGTCGGGAGCTTCGTCATCGTTCGGTTGCGATGGCCGGACCGCCCACGGTATGCCATGCTGGGTGGGTTGCTTGGCGCGTGGATTAGCTATCCGGTGGTGCTCCCCAACAACGGGGTGACGAACCCGATCGGCTACCTACTGGTTCTGAGCGTCGTACTGCTAACGGGGTATATCATCCGGCACGATGCGAAGCCGCTCCTCTCTCGCCTTCGTACGAGCCGGCTCGTATCGGGTGTTGGAGTGCTTTCGGGCGTCCTTTTCATGATTTTCTTCGCGTTCTCGGCAGGGACGCTGAGCACGAATCCGGATGCGGGAATCGGAATGCCGGAGACGCGAACGATAACGACGGTGATGCTCGCGGATCCACTCGTCTCCTGGCCTGCTGTCGAGTTTTATTTTCCGAGTATCCCCCTCTCGGGATTCGTTTCGGTCGGGACGGTTCTGCTGTTCGGATTCATCGGGTCGCTCGTCGGACTGAACGCGGCCTTCGTCGCAAATCAATGGGAGCGAGCATCCGATACCGGTTCGAGTTCGGTGTTCGCCGGTTCCCTCGCGGCGTCGGGGGCGACGGCCTGTTGTTGCTGTGCACCCGCGATGTACGGTGTCGTCAGCGCGGTAATGGGTGTGGCCGCGAGTCCGATCTACTGGGCATTCATGGATCCAACCTCACCCGTCGGCGGGACGTTCTTCGCGGTGAGCGTTCTACTGTTGACGTCCAGTCTCGTTCGGTCCGCCGACGAGATCGCCTGTGAACCCCGACGTAGTATCGACTGATCGTGCGCACGCGTTACGAGCAACGGTCCCGCGCATCTTTTCACTGTAGCGCTCATCCCCTCGAACATGTACGAGGTCGAAGTGAAGGTTCGTGCCGACCACGAGGCGGTTCGTGACCGCCTCAACGAGCTCGGTGCACGAGCGCTCGGGACGGTTACACAGGAGGATTTCTACTACGACGCCCCTCATCGTGACTTTGCGAAAACCGACGAAGCGCTCCGGATCCGTCAGGAGGCCGGTGAGGACGAAACCGTCGAGGTCGTGACGTATAAGGGACCGTTGGTCGAGGAGGAGTCCAAGACCCGAAAGGAACACGAAACCGTCGTAGGGGACAGTGAGACGGTGGACGCGTTGTTGTCCGCGCTCGGCTTCGAGGCGACGGAAACGGTTCACAAGGAGCGAGAACGGTACGAACTCGACGGGTACGTCGTCACCTTGGATTCGGTGACGGGACTCGGCGAATTCGTGGAAGTCGAGGCGGCGGCGAAAGCGGACGATGTGGAGTCGGTTCGGGAGGGTGCCTTCGACGTGCTCGTCGATTTGAATCTCGATCCGAACGAACAAGTCCGAACGTCGTACCTCGGTCTGTTACTCGAAGATACACGGGAGTAATACAGACACGGCAGACCGTTTCCGCAAGTTATAGAATCCGTGACTGAGAACCAGATATGATGACAGAGCGGAACATTCAGGTCGAACCGATCGACCGTCGGGCAGTCGAAGATCAGGATATCGAAATCGTCGAGCGAAAGGGAATCGGTCATCCTGACTCTATCTGTGACGGTATCGCGGAAGCGGTTTCTAGCGCACTTTCGCAGGCATATCTCGACCGTGTCGGAAAAGTGCTCCACTACAATACGGACGAAACGCAACTCGTCGCAGGCAGTTCGAATCCGGAGTTCGGCGGCGGCGAAATGGTGGAACCCATCTACATTCTTCTCACCGGACGTGCGACGAAGGAGTACGAGGGAACCAAAATCCCGACCGACACCATCGCACTGGAAGCGGCGCGTAACTACCTGAACGAGAACATTCCGGAACTCGACGTCGGCACGGACGTCATCCTCGACGTCAAACTCGGTGAGGGTAGTGGCGACCTCCAGAGCGTCTTCTCCGAGGATGGCGCGACGGTCCCGATGGCGAACGACACGAGTTTTGGCGTCGGACACGCCCCCCTCAGCGAAACCGAGCAAATCGTCCTCAACGCCGAACAGCGGCTCAACAGCGAATTCGTCGCGGACTACCCTGCGCTCGGCCCGGACGTGAAAATCATGGGCAAACGCGAACGGGACACCATCGACGTGACCGTCGCCGCCGCGATGGTGGATACCTACATCGACGACCGGAACGACTACGACACGATGGTCGAAAACGTCCGCGAATACGTTCTCGACGTCGCCGAGGAGTACACCGACCGCGAGGTGAACGTTCACGTCAACACCGCCGACGCGGACGACAGCATCTATCTCACCACGACCGGAACGAGCGCCGAGATGGGTGACGACGGCTCCGTCGGACGCGGGAACCGCGCGAACGGTCTCATCACGCCGAACCGCTCGATGAGTATGGAAGCCACGAGCGGGAAGAACCCCGTCAATCACATCGGGAAGATTTACAACCTGCTCAGCACCAGCATCGCCGAAACCGTCGTCGCGGAAGTCGATGGCATCCGAGACATGCGGATTCGCCTGCTCTCGCAAATCGGCCGGCCGATCGACAAACCGCACGTCGCGGACGCGCAAGTCGTCACGGAAGCGGGAGTTTCACTGGCGGATATCGAGGACGATATCGTCGCCATCGTGGACGAAGAACTGGCAAACGTTACGAACATTACGGAACGCGCGGTCAACGGCGACGTAACGACGTTCTAATCGCCTTCGACACTCGTTTATTGCGGCCACTGTTATGCCCGTCTATGCACCCGTCGGGAGCCGATACCGTCCTCGTCCGACACGGGGACGTGGGCGTGAAAAGTGGGAAAGTGCAGACGGAGATGGAGCGACGGCTCCGCGACAACATGGCGGCGATACTCGAAGACCGCGGCATCGACGCGGAGGTCGAACGTCGCTGGTCCCGCCTGCTCGTCCACACGGACGAAGAATTGGTCGAGGACGCGACGACTGCGGCGGCGGACACGTTCGGCGTGCAATCCGCCAGTCCGGCGGTCGTCGTCTCGCCGGAACAGGAACATATCGAGGAAACGCTCGTCGATGCCGCTCGCGAACACTATAACGGAGGAACGTTCGCCGTTCGCGCCCGTCGCTCGTCGAAAGACCACCCCTTCACGAGCGAAGACCTCGAACGTGACGGCGGAACTGCTATCTGGGACGCGGTCGAACGTCCGGAAGTCGATTTGGACGACCCGGACATCACCTTCTCCGTCGAAGTCCGCAAGACCGAAGCGTTCGTCTTCGTCGAAAAACGCGACGGGCCGGGCGGTCTCCCACTCGGTACGCAGACGAAACTCGTCTCGTTGATCAGCGGCGGTATCGACTCCCCCGTCTCGACATGGGAGGTGATGAAACGCGGGAGTCCAGTGATTCCCGTCTACCTCGAGTTGGGGGACTACGGCGGACTCGACCACGAAGCGCGGGCAATCGAGACGGTTCGCAAACTCCAAAAATACGCACCGAACAAGGATATGCGGGTTCGAAAGGTCCCTGCGGGGGAGGCCATGAACCGCCTCGCGGACGAAGTCGGACCGGCTCGGATGTTGACTTTTCGGCGGTTCATGTATCGCGTCGCGGAGCACATCGCCCGAGAGGAATCCGCCCACGGCATCGTCACCGGGGAGGCTATCGGGCAGAAATCGAGTCAGACCGCACGCAATCTCGGCGTCGTCAGCGCAGCGACGACCATGCCCGTCCACCGACCGCTCCTCACGATGGACAAAAGCGACATCGTGGCCCGCGCCCGGAAAATCGATACGTTCGACGATTCTACGATTCCGGCGGGATGCAACCGAATCGCGCCGGACTATCCCGAGACGAACGCAACCCTGGAAATCGCGCGAGACGCCGACCCGGACGACTTGTTCGAACTGGCGAAAGAAGCCGCCGAAAACGTCGAAATCGTGGAACTCTGAGCATTCCTCGACCAGCCGATTACAATATCCCGGTGTCGTACCGTGGGAAACAACAATAGTTCTCGATACCGTTCGTATCGATATGAGCACCGACGATAGAACCCGTGTCAAAGATATGATGTCGACACCGTTAATGACGATTTCACCGGACGCGACTGTTACAGACGCCGCGAAAGTAATGCGGGAAAACGATATTAGTGCACTCGTCGTGACGACCACCCCGCGATCGATCATCAGTAGTTCCGACGTGCTCGATGCCGCTGCCGACGGTCTGGATCCGACCGATTTACGGGTTTCTGATGTAATGACGACAGATGTCGAGACCGTTACTCCCGACCTTTACATGGAGGAGGTAGCCGCGATGATGACTACCTTCGGTATCAAACACCTACCCGTCGTCGACGGCGATTACGTCGGAATGGTTTCATCGACCGACGTTACCACCCTCCTCTCCTGAGGGGGCACCGAAGCCGATATCCTCACTTCTCACCGATAGAAGACGAAATCGATTTAGTCAGCCACTCCAACCCAGAAACAGTGACCCGCGTCCTGCTCGTCGGTTCGGAGGAGGTCGATTTACGCGCCGAACTGTTCTCCCGGGAGACGGCGCGAGACGCCCTCGCAACGTTCCAACTCCGCGAACCGTACCAAAACTGCCTCGAACTGGAAACCATCAGCGTCGGTTCCGCGACCTCGCTGTTGAATGATCTGAACTGGTATCTCGTCCGCTTCGTGGACGAGGCGCTCGTCCTCGAACCGAGTATCAGCGACGACGAGTGGCTATCGCGCAAACTCGCCGCCAGGGTTCGGGACGGGGATCTCGAACCCGCCGAAACCGACCCGCTGCTCAAAATTTACGGTGTAGAGAAGGACGAATCCGGTACGACACTCGTGGAGCCGATGTATGTAGCGCGGACCGTGGACGGGGTTCCGGAGTACGACCTGCGCGAGGTGGACGAGACGATGGTAGTCCGCGTGACTGAAGACGAATTTCGGTCGTAAGCTCGGCGGCTACCTGCGACCACCGACGCAACCCTTTTCGACGTTCTCGGCGAGTGGAACGTATGGTGGGGGTAATCGGCGAAGAGCAGGTCATCGCGTGGCTCGACGGGAAAGTCGTCAACGACGTTCAGCGCGTAACCGACGACGAGACCGAGTTCAACATCGAGCTTCGGCTCGCACGACTGCCGCTTCACGTCATCAAAGAGGAGACGAGGGGACCGATTCGGCTGGTCAGTAACACCGGGTTCGACACCGAGCGCACTCGGAATCTCATGGAAAGCGACGAGGACAGAAACGAACTACTGACCCGAATAGGACCAGTCTTGGCGGTGACGCCGGGATTCTACACGTTCCTCGACGGGGAGGGTACCTCGTGTGAGTTTACGGACGCACACTCGATTCAACTCGAACACAGGATCTATCCCGACGGCGCGAGCAGACAGGCGATGATGGAAGGGCTGATGAGTCTCGCGACCGCCATGCGATATCTCCAAAATACGGTCACGATGCTGCTCGAAGCCCGTCAAAATGGGTAGGGGGTACTGTCAGTGGAGGAGTGGGCCGAGCGTCAGTGGGTTGTCAATGGATGGGTTGGGTCGTGCTCGAACCCGTTTGGCTGGAGCCACGCCGGGGTAAAAATACCAGTTCGTCGTTCCCGGTTCGTGAAAATGGTGGTGTATCGGACCCAGTTTCGCCGTTATCGGCCCCCCCGCGTAATTCAACTCGGATGCGTGTCTGTTGACTCGAAAGTCGCGTTCGACCCATCGTCCGCCGAGAGTTCGAGTTCCCTAGTCCGGAGCGATATGGTTATTTACGGACATCGACGATATTAGAGATAATGTCCTCCAACTCGTCCGATATCCGAGTCCGAAAGGCCGTCGGTCCGATACGAATTCGGGACACGACGCTTCTGTTCCAACTCGTCGGACTCTTTTTTGCGTTCGTCGGCGTACAGGTGTTGTCATTCGGATTCGACCTGCTTCAGTTGCCGCTCACTCTCGACGAGTTGGTCCGGTTGCCGTCGAACGTTTCCGGAGTAAGTCGCTCACCGATGTCCGCGGCCTATCACCTCGGACTCGGATGCTTTTTCATCTGTAGTGGACTCGGAATCGGCGGGGTTCGAATCCGATTCGCCGAGTGACGAATCCGGAGCGAACCAACTATTTATTTCAGACCATCGTTCTGTCGAGCGATGACCGACGTCGTTTCGACCGTTGCTAACTGTGCTGGGCTCAAAGTTCACTACCGCTCCGCAGGCACCCCTGAAAACCCACCGGTCGTCCTGCTACATGGTGGCGGTTTCGACTCGGCAGGTCTTTCGTGGAAGCACACGATTCCAGCCCTCGCGGACGATTTTCGAGTCATCGCACCCGACTTGCCGGGATACGGAGGGAGCGACCCACCCGACGCCTCAGTCTCCATGGAGTATTACGTCTCCGTCCTCGGCAGGTTTCTCGACGCGGTCGCCATCGACACGACCGCTCTCATCGGCATCTCGATGGGTGGCGGAATCGCCCTCGGATTCGCCCTTGACGATCCGGACCGTGTTTCCAAACTGGTGCTGGTCGATAGCTACGGCCTCGGTGGAACAGTTCCGGGGGGACCGCTTGGCTACGCCTTCACCCGACTTGGCCTGACCGGCCTCACGTTTTCCCTCCTCTCCCGAAGTCGAACGATGACTGCCCTCGCGCTTCGCAGCGTCATCGAGGGCAAACCGGACGACGTACTCGTTTCCGAGGCGTTCGCCGGACTTCGACGCCACGACGGAACGACATGGGACGCGTTTCAGAAAAACGAAGTCGGACCCTGGGGCCTTCGAACGAACTACATCGGTCGTCTACCCGACCTCGCGGTACCGACGCTGGTGGTTCACGGTGAACACGATCCGATCGTGCCCGTTTCGTGGGCGGTACGGGCAGGGACCTTGATTCCTGACGTAAAAGCCCGTCTCATACCGAACTGCGGCCACATGCCACCCCGTGAAAAACCGACGGAGTTCAACGAACTCGTTCGTGAGTTCTGCTGATCGAACCGAAGCGACTCTTCAATCGAACATCCCGGTCGAGAGGTATCGTTCGCCGCTGTCCGGGAAGAGAGTGATGACGAGGGGACAGTCGTCGTATCCCTGTTCGACCCCGCCGTCGGACGTCACCGGAGATGGCGAGTCGAATTCACCGCCTTCCATCATCTCGCTCCATTCCTCGGGCATCTCCGGACAGTTGAGGTCGGGTTGAGCGAGTCGCTCGGCGACGCGGTAGGCGGCGACGCTCGCTGCACCGCTGGACTGACCTACCAGGATCCCTTCCTCGCGAGCGAGTCGGCGAGCCTCTTCTTCGGCCGCCTCCAACGAAACGGTCTCGACCGAATCGAGGAGGTCGGTGTCGAGGAGGTCGCTGACGAATCCGGGTCCCATGCCCTGATACTCGTCCTCGCCCGGCTCTCCCGTCGAGAGGACTGCGTTTCGTTCCGGTTCGACTGCGACAATCTCCATGTCGGGGTACTCCTCCAATAGGCGTGTTGCGGTCCCAGTGATCGTTCCACCCGTACCGACACCTGCGACGAGGGCGTCGATTTCCCGTCCCTCGACCTGTTCGATGATTTCCTCCGCAGTCGTTCGGTAGTGTGCCTCCGCGTTGGCTCGGTTTTCGAACTGCCCGAGTTGTATCGTATTCTCGGACTCGGTGAGTTCGTCCGCCCGTGTGCGGGCCGATTCCATGTTTCCACTCACGAGTTCGAGGTCCGCCCCGTACGCTTTGAGAAGTTGCCGACGCTCCGGGGATTTCGATGCGGGCATGACGATGGTGAGGTCGTAGCCTCTCGCCGCGCAGACGACGGCCAAACCGATACCCGTATTCCCGCTGGTCGGTTCGACGATTCGGTCGCCGGGTTGCAACTCGCCCGCCCGCTCCGCGGCTTCGACCATCGCCAACGCCGGACGGTCTTTGGCCGACCCGCCGGGATTGAACGACTCGATTTTCGCGGCGACGGTCGCACCCTCTGGCGAGCGCACGTGGACGAGCGGTGACCCCACGGCATCGAGGATGGACGATTTCATATCCGGCAAATACGGTTTCCACACCTAAACCCCTACTGGACTCCGGCAGGAGATGCCGGAAGAAAGAGTGGTTTATCGTGTCCCGGCCCAAGCCACGACTATGGAATCAACCGAACCAACACCGACGTGGGATGCGAACGCACACAGCGAGACCGTCAGCGCGATCGAAGCGGCCATCGGCGAAGTAACGTACCGGGTCTGGGGCGCGGACTGGTGTGTCGACTGCCGGAACGCACTCCCGGACTTCTTCGCCGCGTTGGACGCCGCAGGCGTCCCCGACGACCAAGTGCACGTATACGAGGTAGACCGAGACAAGAACGGCGAACAGACCGAGGAGTACGACGTGACGCTCATTCCGACCATCGTCGCGGAACGTGATGGTGACGAAGTCGCTCGATTCGAGGAGAGCGAACAACTCCCAGCCGCGGAGTTCGTCGCCGAAAAATTGCTCGAAAGCGACGTCTCTGCCTAGTACTCCCGACCGACCCCGTCGAATCTATTCGGGCGCGAGGTCGTCCGCCCACTCCAGCCCGGCGTCGATATCCGTTACCGGCGGTGAACAGGTGAACGACCGACAGACGTAGAGCGTCGGTTCGTCCTCTGCGTCCCTGTTCGCCCAAATCGATGGCACGTCGTCTAGTTTCAGTTTCTCACACCACTCCACGACACCCTCCTCCGTCGGCGGGCGACGCGCCAGAATCCGCGTCGGCAGATACGTTTCCGCGAGTCGACCGCGCCACGCTTCGGGGAGTTCGTCACCGGCGACCGTCAGTTCTAGCGACCCCGTGGCGTGACGGTCCGCGGCGAGCGTGAGCGTGGCGTACTGGAAGGGATTCGACTCGATGGTTTTCGCGTGGGTTTCGAGCACCGATTCGGCGACGTCGCCGAATCGGTCGTGCGGAGCGAACTCCGAGAGGGAGAGGAGAAGGTCCGTCGCGACCCCCAAACTCGACGGCGTGGACTGATCGGCGAGTTCCTGCGGGCGAGCGACAAGCCGCTCGCCGCTCTCGGGCGTGAAGTACAGGGTCTTTCGCTCGTCGTCCCAGAACTCGCGCACCATTGCCCGCGTGAGGTCGAGTGCGAACCCGAGATTGTCGGGATTGCCGGTTACCTGATACAGATCGAACGCACCCCGTGCGAGGAAGGCGTAATCTTCGAGATAGCCGTCGATCGCGACATCACCATCCTTGAACCGCCGCGAGAGCGTTCGGTCGTCGGCGTCCCACAGTCGTTCCCGAACGAAATCGAGCGCCGACTCGGCGAGGTCGATATACTGGGCGTCGAGAACGAGACCACCCTCCGCGAGCGCGGAAATCAGTAGACCGTTCCATCCCACGAGAATCTTTTCGTCCCGTAGCGGACGCTTGCGCTCTTCGCGCGCTTGGAAAACGTGTCTTCGGGCGTCGTCCAGTAGTTCCCGTACTTCGCTTTCGTGAAGGTCGTACTCGTCGGCGAGGTCCGGAACGCTTCCGTTCAGCGTAAGTACCGTCTTCCCCTCGAAGTTACCCGATTTCGTGATTCCGTACCGATCACAGAAAAGGTCGGCGGCGGTTTCGTTGTTCACTACGTTATGAATCTCGTCGGGCGTCCAGACGTAGAACGTGCCTTCCTCGCTTTCGCCCTCCTCGTCCTCGCTTCTGGCATCGAGCGTGCTGTAGAAACCGCCATCCGGATGGCGCATCTCCCGATTGAGGAATGCGAACGTCTCGCGGACGAGGTCGGCGTACCGTTCGTTGCCGGTGACTTGATAGCCTGCGAGATAGATTCGCGACAGCTCCGCGTTGTCGTAGAGCATCTTCTCGAAATGTGGAACCGTCCAACCCCGGTCGGTAGCGTAGCGGTGGAACCCGCCGCCGACGTGGTCGTACAGGCCGCCGTTCGCCATCGCATCGAGCGTTTCGACGGATACATCGGCAAACTGATTGGCACCGGTTCGGTCGAACGCTCGAAGGAGCACATCGAGCCGAGCGGGTTGTGGGAACTTCGGTCCACCCTGCCCGAACCCGCCGAATTCGCGGTCCGCACTCCTGACGACTTGCGAAGCCGCGCTGTGCAGTAGTTCGGAACTGGGTGCGTCGCCCGATTCCGGTGTCGATTCCAGTTCGCCCTCGATGGCGCTCGTCCACTGTTCGGCTCGATTTTCCATCTCCTCACGGTCGGTTCGCCACGAGTTACTGATGTTTTGCAGGAGGTCGATGAACCCGGGACGGCCCTGCCGGGAGCGTTTGGGGAAGTAGGTCCCGACGTAGAACGGCTTTCCATCCGGCGTGAGCCACGCCGAGAGGGGCCACCCCCCTCCGCCGGTGACTTGCTGGCAGATGCTCATGTAGATCGAGTCGATATCCGGTCGTTCCTCGCGGTCTACTTTTATCGGAACGAAGTTCCCGTTCAACAGTTCCGCCACGTCTTCGTCCTCGAAACTCTCCTCTTCCATCACGTGACACCAGTGGCAGGCCGAGTAACCGATGGAGAGGAAAATCGGCACGTCGCGCTCGCGTGCCGATTCGAGGGCGTCCTCGTCCCACGGTTGCCAGTGCACGGGGTTGTCGGCATGCTGGCGAAGGTACGGACTCTCCTCCTCGTCGAGGCGATTACTCCGCGTCGGGTCGCTCATGATCGGTGGTTGGCCACCGAATCACGTAAAGGTCCGGACTACCGCACGACTGATACTGACCGGAACCGTACTCTGTCAGCATGTCTGAAACGGGCATCGCGGACGAATTCGCTGACGAACTCGTCACGACCTGCCGGACTGGAGTCGGGGACACCCTTCGGAGCGTCATCTACTTCACACCGAAAGAGTTCGACCTGCTCTACCTCCGAAGCGATCTCTATGGGGGGCAACAAAGCTCGAGCACGGGAATTGAAACCCGTCTTCGTCGACAACAGCGACTCGGCTTCGAGACGAACAAGCGTATGGACGACTCGCGGAACGGGGTAGGGAACCGGCGATCGGTGAGTACGGATTCACCGTTCGTGCGTTCTCGGACGGTTTCGTCAGTCGCGTTATCGTCGGCGAGCACGGCGTTCTGCTGACCAGCGAGCAACTCCACATCGCCGACTTCGAGGAAGTAGCAGTTTCGCTTCGGAAGATGTTGACCGAGTACGACGAATAGTATCCACAGACGTGTATAGTTACATATTGGACAACGACAACCTTTACACTTCTGTGTCTATATTTTCCCGGTATGAGCGAAACCGTGCTGCTGGTCGGTGGCGGCGGTCGTGAACATGCGATCGCTCGGTCACTGGCAGACAGCGACGCCACACTCTACGCCTGTGCGGGTAATCGAAACCCCGGAATCGTCGACCTCACGGACGGCTTCGAAACGCTGGAGATCACCAATACGACGGCCGTCGTCTCATACGCGGAGGACGTAGACGCGACCCTCGCCGTCGTCGGGCCGGAGGCACCACTCGCAGCAGGTATCGTGGACGCGCTGGAAGATGCCGGAATTTACGCCTTCGGACCGTTCGAATCGGACGCCCGAATCGAGACGGACAAGGCATTCCAACGGCGGTTCATGCAGAACCACGACATTCCAGGCTGTCCGGACTTCGAGACGTTCGAGGATGTGGAGGATGCTTGTGCGTACATCGACGAATACGACGGCGACCTCGCGGTCAAACCCGCCGGACTGACGGGTGGAAAGGGCGTCAAAGTTATCGGCGACCAAGTGACCACCGAAGGGGCCAAAGAGTACCTCCGCGACAGCGACTATGACCGAGTCGTTCTCGAAGAACGACTCGTCGGCGAGGAGTTTACGGTCCAGGCACTCGTCGCCAACGGACAACTTCGCGTCACGCCTGCCATCCAAGACCACAAGCGGGCCTACGAGGGCGACGAGGGACCGAACACGGGTGGGATGGGAAGTTACAGCGATGCGAGCCTTGAACTCCCGTTTATGACGGAAGACGACTATCACGAGGCGGTGGACGTGCTGAAAGCCACCGTCGATGCCCTCGACGACTATCGAGGGGTTCTATACGGCCAGTTCATGCTCACCGCCGACGGCGTGACAGTCATCGAGTTCAACGCCCGCTTTGGCGACCCGGAGGCCATGAACACCCTGCCTGTGTTGACGACCGATTTCCTCGACGTGTTGGTCGCGGCCCGTGACGGGGACGATCTGCCGAAACTCACCTTCGAATCGCGAGCGACGGTATGTAAGTACGGAGTTCCTGCGGGCTATCCGACCGATCCTGAATCCGGTGCGAAATTACGAATAGACGAACAGAGCGCGGGCGACGCCACTCTGTTTTACGCCAGCGTGGACGAACGTGACGACGGTATCTACACGACTACGTCGCGTTCCTTCGCCGTCGTCGGACTCGGAGAGACCATCTCGGAGGCGGAAAAAATCGCGGAGGAGGCGCTCTCAGTTGCGGGTGAGGAGGGGTTGCATATGCGCCACGACATCGGAACCAAGAGCCTCATTCAGCGCCGCATCGACCACATGAAGGAACTGCGTAACTAAGCGTAGCCCCTCCTTACCTGAACTGTCAATCAGCCCATAACCAAGTCATACACCCCTGATACAATTCACATGGATACCGAACTGACGGTTGACCAAATATTCGACGCGCTCGGACATACTCATCGGCGGCACGCTATTTCGGCCTTGCTCGATTGTCGCGACGGCACGACCATCGCGGAACTCGCCGAGAAGACGGGTCGCAGAGCCGACGCAAATCCCGGACGAATCGAGACGGGGCTCCATCATTCGCACCTCCCCCGACTCGAAGGGATGGGTGTAGTGGAGTACGACATCGATGCTGGAACCGTGACGTTGACCGACGCCGCCACCGATCTCGAACCGTTCGTGGAACTGGCGGAAGAGTAAGTTCAAGCTATCAGGGCACAAATCCCGCCACGTGAGCGACGATACGACCCGCCGCCACGATCGAATCACGCACCATTCGACGCCGGGCGGTTTGAACTCCCTCCAGTACTGGACGACGGCCCGCAGTCCGCTTCGGGTCGCAATGCAGTACCTCGTTATCTGGCTCGTCCGGATCAACCCGAGCCTTCGGCTGAAGAACTGGCTGCTGCGACGAATCGGCGTCACGGTCGGACGGGGCGTGTCGTGGGGACTCGAATCGACGCCGGACGTGTTCTGGCCCGACCTCATCACCGTCGAGGATCACGCCATCATCGGCTACAACGCGACGATTCTCTGCCACGAGTTTCTGCAGGACGAGTACCGAACCGGCGAAGTCGTCATTGGCGAGCGAGCGATGATTGGCGCCGGGGCCGTCATCCTCCCGGGCGTCGAAATCGGTGCGGGGGCGCAAGTGGCCGCAAACTCGTTGGTGACCAGGGACGTTCCGCCGGGCGAGACGGTTGCGGGCGTCCCGGCGACGGCGATGTCGAGCGAGGAAGTGGATTCCGAGTAGGTTGGCTCGTCAGTGAAAACGCACGACTCTTTCGGCCCGGTAGATAGACCCTCCCGAGTATCAGTTCCGAAGCCGAACCGCGCCCTTTCGCATGACGAGGTGGTTCGGCAGGATGAACTCCTCGCCGTCGTTCTCGATATGGGTGACGAACATATCGACCTCTTGGACGATTCCCTGATTGCCAGCGACGCGGATCTCGTCGCCGATGCCGTAGGGCTGGTTGAGAAGGAGGTAGATTCCCGCCGCGGACGAACGGAGCAAGTCCCAGGACGCAACCGCGCCGAAAACGATGACGGCGAGGACGTACGCGCCGAAGAGCACGAGGAGTGTCAACACCGCGATACCGATTTGACTGAGCGCGATGAGTGTAGAGACGTAGACGATGCTATATTTGACGATTCGTGGGATGAGGCTTACTTCCGGGAGCTTGACGCTCCGAAGGCGTTCGCTGACCAGCAGTTCGGCTTTGTCGGCGATGACGAAGCCGACGATGAACACCAACGCCGCGACGAACAGTTGCGGTGTGAAGAGGATGATTTGCCAAAACAACTGCGTGCTAAGCGGCAACTCGGCGGTGTTCAGCGCGAGCAAAATCGCGACGCCGTAGATGAACCACGACGTGAGCCGAGCGATGAGCGACACCGTGGTGGTTCCGAGACTCCGAGCAGTACGCTCGAAGGGCGTTCCCTCGACGACTTCGTGAACTCCTGCAGCACGGAGAATACGTCGGTTCAGTCGGCCGAGAAGATATCCCGCGATGCCACCCACGACGAGAATGAGTATCGCGAGGACGATTCGGTATTCCTCACGGAGGAGTACTTGCCACTCGGGTTGCATCTAATACTCCTCCGGATCGAGTTCGAGAATGATTTCACCGCCTTTGAACGATCGGACGAGACCGTCGCTCTCGGAGAGAACGATGGCCGTGGCGTTCGTATCGCGGGTAATCGCACCTGCCGCCATATGTCGTGCACCGAGTCCTTTCGGGATATCGACGCCTTCTGCGGACGGTTCGAGATATCGGTAGGCAGAGACGATCTTCCCCGAGTCCGAGATGACGAACGCGCCGTCCAATCGAGAGAACTCCTTCAGCATGACGTTCACGATCGGGTCGCCAACGTGGACGTGCGACTTCTCGAACGGGTTGTACGAGAGCGGACGGGACTTGTTCATCACTTTTCCCGCGTCGCCGACGACGAACAGCGCGCCGACGGGTTTGCCTTTCTGTCCCTTTTTCCCCAACTCGATGGCGACTTCGAATACGTCGCGAATGACGCCGGGGTCGGCCCGCGAGTTGGCGAACAGGTCGTAGATTCCCGAATGGGCCTCCTCGTTCGCTCGAACACGGGTCGCGGTATCGAGTCCGTCGCCGAACATGCTGGCGACACAGACGAGTTCGTCGCCGTCTTCAGCAAGTCCGTGGTCGATGGCCCCTTCGATACCGAACCTGATCCGGTCTTTGACGTTTTCGAACTCCAGCGGAAGTTCGACGAAATCACTCGCGCTGACGTGGTTATCGGGTGCGACGACCACCACGTCGGGGCCGTCCACGTCCGCGAACCGCTCGTAGTACGACCCGCTTGGAGAGAAGAGGAACACTGCGTCGACGCCTGCGACGAGGTCCTCGAGAAGTTCGCTCAGCTCGGTCATTATAGAAGGGCACTCAATCACCGGAGAAAAGGTTTGCGGGGGTATATGTCATCGCCCATCCCTATTTGTGGAGCTGTCATCCATCACGGACTGCTACGGTTTTCGCGGTTCGAAAACGCGATCAGTAACTAGGGTCACATACCCATGTCCGCAGCGGGTTCGGGAACGGGCAGATCGCCGGGGGGGACCCCGAGCAGTTCCGCCGCGTGGTCGAGGGCCATGTCGAAACCGTAGTAGCGCTCGATTTCCGGACTCTCCGGGGTGTCTCTTACTTTGAGCATGCCGTATCCCTCGCGGTTCTGTGCGACCGCGGCAGTGTTCCCCTTCCGCGAAAATTCGAGGACGCGCTCGTGGTCGGTTTCGAAATACGTCGCCGCGATTCCGTTTTCCGAAAGCGTGGTCATGGACGGAGGTTCGAAGGCAGGACAGTCGAAGGTATCGGTTCGAGGGCGGAACTGGCGGGAAAGGGAAAGGCAGGTATCGTGGGGGCGTCTCGATCGCATCATGACGCGATGGCATCAGAGCGGCACCCGGCGCGACGTTTGTATCCTCCTCGCGGAGGGTGGTGAACTCCGCGGGCAGCGACTCAAATCCCGACTCGAATCGCACTACGACAAGCAACTCGACCCCAAGCGATTCTACAACACGCTGAGCAGGCTGGTCGAGAGCGGGCACGTCGAGAAACGAGTCGAAGGGCTGTACGACGTGTATTCGCTGACCGAGGTAGGGGAAAAACGATTGTCGGACCAGTTCGAATGGATGCGAGGAAAGGTTGAACGTTCGGTATCAAATTGAGATTCGGAGTGGCGCGTGCATCGGCAGGCCAGAGTGCGTTCCAAAGGACTGCCGACTATCACGCGGGGGATGACTGAACGAAAGGAGCGATGGAATCGGTTGGGGAGGACGTGGTGCGGTGTGTGGAGTCGTGACTTGCTACGACACCATACTATCGAACGGCAGTGAGCAAATCCCGGCTTCGAACGAAGCCCGCGAAAGGGCGGCCAACGTTCCCCGTTCAGTCCAGCATCTGGGCCGCGATCGTGTTCCGGAGCACTTCGCTCGTTCCCTCGTAGATCTCGTTCAGTTTGGCGTCGCGATAGTAGCGTTCCGCGTCGAAATCGGTGGTGTAGCCGTAGCCGCCGTGAATCTGGATGCCTTCGTTTGCGACCTCACGGGAGATTTCGCTGGCGTACAGTTTGGCCTGTGCGGCCTGTTTGATGTAATCCTCGCCGCGGATCTTGCGGTCCGCGGCCTGGTGCATGAGCAGTTTCGCGGCGCTGATTTTCGTGTCCATATCAGCGAGCTTGTGTTGGATGGTCTGGAAGTCGCTGATCGGGCGGTCGAACTGTTCGCGCTGTTGGGCGTATTCGAGCGCGTCGTCCCTCGCGGCCCGGGCCAGTCCGATACTACGCGCCGCGATGGTGATACGGCCGCCGTTCAGCGTCTTCAAGGCGTGGACGAACCCGCGACCCTCTTCCCCGAGCAGGCGGTCTTCGGGGATTCGCATGTCGTCGAATCGGAGTTCGGCGGTCGGACAGCCTTTGTCGCCGAGTTTGTGCTCCGTGCCCTCGACGAAGAAGCCGTCGTCCTCCCCGGGTCGGACGACGAACGACGAGATACCCTTGTTGCCCGCTTCGGGGTCGGTCTTGGCGAAGACGGTGACCGTCTCGGCGACCGAACCGTTCGAAATCCATAGTTTGCCGCCGTTCAGGACGTACTCGCTACCGTCCTGCTCCGCGGTGGTGTCCATCGCCGGTACGTCGCTCCCGGCACCGGGTTCGGATAGCGCAAAGGCACCGATGTCGGTTCCTTCGTTGAGCGGCGTGAGGAACTCCTGTTTCTGTTCTTCGTTGCCGAACTCGTAGAGCATGTTGCCCGCGAGGCTGGTGTGCGCCGCGACGATGGTGCCGAGGCCGCCAGAACCCCGCGAAATCTCCTCGAGTCCGATGGCGTAGGAGTGGTAGTCGAGCCCGGCCCCACCGTACTCCTCCGGGAAGGGCATTCCCATCAGACCGAGGTCGGCCATCTCGCTGACGAGGTCCGCGGGGAACTCGTCGGTTTCGTCGATCTCTGCGGCACGAGGCTTGATCTCCTCGTCAACGAACTCCGCGACCATGTCCCGGATCTGTTTCTGCTCTGCGGAGAGACTGAAGTCCATACTCGAAAATGCGGGTAGTAAATCCTTTACTTTTCCCATCGCCGCCCGATCCGGTCGTGTCGTCCTCGCGTGATCCTACCGGAACCGCTTGCGAAGGTCGTCTATCGTGATCGCGCCCTGCACGAGGTACGACAGTTTGCGGTGTTTCGGCGCGATCGTCGCCGCACCGAGCAAGATCGCACCTTTCATCGGCTGCCCCTTTCGGAAGGCGTTCCCGGCCTGTGCGAGCAGTGAAATGACGTTCAGTTTGTCCAGCGAGTTGTTTCCGGCAGGGGCGGCCGATGACAGTAGTCGGAAACCGGATTGCACGACGCCGAGTAGCGTTCGAAGCATAGACAGATAACAGGAGCTACAACACCCTAAAGATGCTGGGCGAACTCGAAAGTCCGTAAAAAGTCGCCGGTCGGAGGCCACGGTCGGCGTCCGAAACCGATTACCCGAACGAACCCAACTATCGAACCATGTATGGCGTGGTGACGCGGAACCCGGAAGAACTCGACTGGCCCGAATTCGAATGGGGATTCTACGAGATGAAGGACGTCACGGGACGTGCGACGGAACCAGTCGAATCTGGCGTGAACATGATATCCTGTTTCGGCGACAGCAATGCGGCCGCAAACGACCCATCGCTGGTCCCGGTGAGCGACGACGGCGAACTGGCGACCCGCGAGCAACCGTACTTCGATTGGGGATACATCTGCCCGACCCGAAAATCATACCGCGAAGGCTTGTTGGAGATGATTTCCGACGCCGCAGCGGCGAATTCGGACGTTCGATTGGACGACGTTGGCTTCCCGCGTGCGGAATACTGCCATTGCGACCAGTGCGAGTCGGAATTCGACAAAAGTGAGTACGACGACTGGCAGGCCTGGCGGGCGAACGTCATCACGGAGTTCGTGGCGGAAGCGACCGACCGAATACCCGGCAAAACGTATCTCACCCTCTACCCTGACCCGTATCCGGGACACCTGTACCGACGCGCTGGATTGGATTTGGACGCCCTTTCGGAGTACGTCGATGAGTTCGTCGTCCCGTTGTACGACATGGCCTACTCGACGACCTACTGGCTCGAAGTGATCGCGACCGGGTTCGAAGATGCCCTCGATGTTCCGTTCAGTATCGAACTGTACGCCGTAGACATCGACATCGATAACTTGATTCACGCGACGGAAGTCGCGGACGCCTACGCGAAGGACGTGTTTTTCGGATACGAATCGAGCAACGCTCGCGGCGCGATTCGACGGATGGACGCGGATTCGCGCGAAGGTGTTTCACACGGGAACTGAGCAGTCGAAGTCGAACGGATGCCGGATTCGTGGTCCGAAATCAGAACCGGCCGTCCCGCCACGCCAGCAGCTGTTCGCGGTCGCGAGTATTTTCGGGAAGGTCCACGAACCACTTCGCGTCGGTAATTTCTCCGTCGGGGTCTTCGACGGTCAGGCTCGTCGTTTCGGCCTGCGCTTCGAACACCGGAAGGATACCCCACGTCGAATAGTCCCCGCACCGAATCGCGGTCCGTGTAGCGATCGCCAACCCTTCGTAGGTGGCTTCGATGCCCGCCTCCTCACCCAACTCTCGCTCGGCCGCTTCACGATACGTTTCCCCGTCGTGGATACCGCCGCCGGGGAGGACCCACATATCGACACCGTCGTGCCAGACGAGCAGCAACTCTCCCGACGGTCGATACACTGCCGTGTGTGCGCCGTACGGTGCGCCGCTCTCGGACACCCTGCGGGCGAGCGTTCGGAACCGCCGTCGCGAAACCTCGTACGTGCGGGAGAACTCCAGAAACTGAGTGTGTGCGTTCGTTAGACCATGGTACGCCTGTTCGGCGCGTTGTTCCGCCTCGGTGGCGAGAAACCAGAGGTCATCGAGCGTCATCGCTCGCTCGGCATGAACGCACCTGTGGTCTCGTGAGAGGTGGCGTCTGCGCAGGCGGGCAAAAGTCCGCAACGAGTGTAATCATGTGCCACGGTATTTCGGCAATCGGAATAAGCCTTCGGTCACCGACATTCCCGAATCGGTCGCTTTTTACCACCGGACGGGTTACTCGGCGGTATGAGCTTCGAGGAAGACGACCACGTCATCCTGCACGACAAGCACAGCGATTACGACGGCGAAACGGGCACGGTCACCCAAGTCGTCGAGAGCATGTTCGGCGATGCGACGTACACGATTAGCTTCGACGACGGGCAGGAAACGGGAATCCCCGAGGACTCGCTCGAAGCCGTCGAAGACGAAGAGTAACTTTTCTTTCTCCGATTCGTACACCTATCATGGCCAGCGTCCCGTTCCACTACATCGACCTGCGAACGTTCTGTTACGCAACCGAAGACGACCAGCGCGTCGAAACCGCGCTGGACACCTATCTCCCCGACGAGTTCGAAATCCAGCGCATGGAAAGCGAGGGACACCACGGCGACCGCATCATCGTCCTTTCTGCACGTGTCGAGACCGCCGACGAGATGCGTCACGTTCTCGGCAAACTCCGCGAGCTCGGTGACATCGACCAAATACGCGACGAACTGGACCAGCGTGTGGATGATAACTGTTCGTTTTTCGTCTCGCTGGACAAACAGTCGGCGTACCGCGACACGGTCGAACTCGGTGAGGGGATCACCCTTCGCGCGAAAGTCGAGGCATACCCAGCGAAGAAAGAAGCCGCGGTCGACAACGCCCGCGAAGCCCTCGCTTGAGGGTTGATTTCGTGCGTCCGACCGCCGCTCGTCTTCGGTCGTGAAGCGGTAGTAATCCGTACTTAATTTACACCTTCTTCGAATAATCCGACACAAAGTATATCATGGTTCCCACTGTGTTGTTGGACGTTACCACGCGACGAGCGTGAGTGAGTATCATGCAAGAGTGTCCATACTGTAATTCTGAACTACTCGGCGGTAGTACTTCCCAAACGACTCGAAACGGAAACCCAACCGGTCACAAGAGTACCGGGACGGAAATGGTGTCGTGCCCGGATTGTGGCGGCGTTATCGACGGTTTCACCGCACATTAAACGCTCGGCGTGCTGAACGGCGACGATTTTTCCACGTTTTCACCGGTCGCTCTGCAGATCGTGACTCGCAGGATTCGAATCTGCTCGTCTCAGTCCTGCCGCTCGCGGGTTTGCTCGTCGCAAAATATACGGGACCGGCTTCGAACCACGCCGAGTCGTTCCGGATCGCTTCGCTTCCCGGGCGTGCGTCCCCTCTACGTCGAATCCGCTGAACACAGTCTCCGCTCACGAACGTCGTTCATTGAGAATGTGCGGGACCGGATTCGAACCGGCGGACCTCTACAGGACAGCGTCCTAAGCGCTGCGCCGTTGGCCTAGCTTGGCTACCCGCACGCAACATCAACTTTCGAACTCTGCGATAAGAACCTGTCGCTCTCGTCGGACGAGCGTTTATATCGGATGGGGCGCTACCTCGTGTCGTGTATCGGGCACGTGATCAAGTCGAAAACGAAGCGTGGCTTGCCGAACTCCAACAGGCCGCCGACCGTCTCGAACTCGAAACGAGGGCTCGCTCCCGTGCTGCCGACCTCTTCCTCACCACGATTTCCGACGTGGACGACCCAGAAGACAGGTCGAAACGCGCGGTTGCGGCGGCAAGCCTCTATGCCGGATCGCTCATCGAGGGCGACCAACGCTCACAGAAGGCGGTCGCCGACGCAGTCGGCGTCGCTCGCCTGACGATTCAACAGCGCTGGAAAACGATTCTCGAGGAAGCAGGACTTCAACCGCCGTCGTGGTAAACCGTTGCGGATGCGATGAATTAGCCGTACGATAGCTCAGCTACGTCCGTCGCGAGCGGGGGTCAGGTTACCGTGTTCGTCTATTTCTCCCTCGACGATTCGTGTACTGGAGATGATGTCACCGTCCTCCGCTTCGACGTGCGGGACGACCACGATTTCGAGCGAGCCGAACCCGCGTTCCTCCCGGATTTCGTTGATTCGCTCGCCGCCGTTTTTGGTTTCCGGCGAGACGATGAGAACGTCGAATTTCTCCTCAGTGGCGATACCGGTCGGTTCGGTCAGTTTTCGAACGTCGAATTCGCGGTCGTGTTCCTCGGCGAACGGCCTGAGTTCGGATTCGAGATCACGCTTTCGGTCCTCGAACGACCGAACGGTCCGGTCTACGTTACGGGTTTTCGGCGCGAGGTCGTCGCTCGTCAGTCCAACAGTTACGTCTCCGAGTTCGAACGCTCGCTCGAACAACGCCCGGTGACCATCGTGCACCGGGTCAAACGTCCCACCCAACGCCACGTCCATACTCCGGCGAATGGTTCGGCGTGGTTTATCACCTTCGGAACAACCCGCGGTCATCCGATGGCTGACGAACGATCACGATATCGCCGATACAGGGTCTCCGCCCACTCCAGGAACTCGGGATGGTCACATTCGAGCACTGCTTGGAGTTGTCCAGCGTCGTCGTACGCGCGCGCAAACGCCCACTCGTCGCCGATCGTAAGACCAAATTCGACCACTCCGTCGTGTTCGTAAATATCGATGACGCGGCTGACGAGTCGGAACTCGAGCGGGTTGCTCGACCGGGCGGTTTCGATTCGCCCCGGAGACATGATCAGTTCCGTCTCGACGCCCGATAGAACGAGTTCGGCGTGTGCATCGTGATACAACCGACTCAACACCGGGGCAAGCATCCGAATCGTTTCGGTTCCTCGTGTGCGCAATCGGTTCACGTAGTGGCTCACGGGTGCCTGTGGTTGGTCCGGGGATGCGGTAACGACCGTCGCGTCGGCAACCCACGCGAGGTCCGGCGCGTGGGTCGGGTCGGGGAGGTGTCTGAAGAAGGAATCGAACTCCGAAATCACACCGAGTGTTTCGACGTAGTTCGCGTGGGTTCGCGCGACGAGGTCGCCGCTGGTGGTGAGTTCGTAGACGCCGTTGCGTTTTTCTACCCACTCCCGCTCGGCGAACTCCGAGAGGTTCCGTTGAACGCTCCGGTGAGAAACGTCCGTTGCCTCCGCCACATCCCGCGGGGAGCCTGGCTGTTCACGAAGATGGGTGAGCAAGCGAAGTCGCTCCGGCGACCCCGCGAGGAACGCGACGCTCTCCGGCACATCCATCGGACGAAACTACTCGGAGGGGTGATGTAAACGTCCCCCTTCATCTCGCGGGCGAAACGTGATTCTTAAGGGGCGAACGGGTGTCGTTTCGTGTATGAGTGACGAACAAGAGGCAGAAGTAGCCGACGAAGAAGAGACAGAATCGCAGGACGGACTGCAAGAAGGGGACTTCATCAGTCTCGATTACACCGCGCGAACCGTCGAAGACGGTGACCTGGTGGATACGACGAGCGAAGACGTCGCCGAAGAGGAAGGCGTCGAAGCCGAAGGCCGAGAGTTCGGTCCGCGCACCATCGTTCTCGGTGCGGGTCACATCTTCGAGGATGTCGAAGAAGACATCTACGGCAAAGAGGCTGGTGCAGAGGGCGACGTGACGGTCGAACTCGCGTTCGGCGAGTACGACAACGAAGAGGTTCGAACCGTCAGCGCCGACAAGATTGATGAGGACGACCGCTACCCCGGTGCGCGCGTCAACGTCGACGGTCAGCAGGGCTACGTCGAGACCATCATCGGTGGGCGCGCGCGCGTGGACTTCAACCACCCGCTCGCAGGAGAGGACATCGAATACGAGTACGAAGTGCTCGAAGAGGTCGAAGACCAGGACGAGAAGGCCAAAGGCCTGTTCTCGATGTACATCGACGCCGACCTCGACATGTGGATTCAGACGGACGAAGTCGAGGAAGAGGACGAAGATGACGAAACCGAGACGGTCGAAAAGGAGACGCTCTACATCGAGGCGACACCACAGCTCTCGATGAACCAGCAGTGGATGTTCCAGAAACAGCAGATCGCACAGGACGTTATCGACCGACTCGACCTCGACCGTGTCATCGTCCAGGAGACCATCGACGGCGCTGGTGCCGGAATGATGGGCGGAATGGGCATGGGCGGCATGGGCGGTGCTGACCTCGAAGAAGCGCTCGAAGACGCCGACATCGACGAGGACGAAATCGTCGAGGAACTCGAAGCGGACGACGAAGCCGAAGACGTCGAAGAATAGTCCCCTACGCGAACAGTTTTTTGACAGGTCGACGACTATCGGGTATGCATACCCCGACGAGACTGTTCCATCTTCACTTCAACACGCCAGACGTACGAGGAGCGGAACGCCGACTGGCGAACTGCGGTCTACCGCTGAACAATCGGTTCGGCTACGTCGATGGCGAATTTCACGCGTTGGATGCAGACGACCGGGTTCCTGAGAATTTTCGCCTTCGTCTTCAGGACGCAGAGAGAGGCTATGCGAACATTACGCTCGCACCCGGACAACGTCCGCACTTCGACCATCTCGGACTTTGTACGAGTGCGTTCGATGTGATTTGTAACCGTGCCGAGGACGCGGGTTGGTCGGTTCGTGACCGGGATGGGAGACGAACGTTTATCATGACGCCGTGGCGTTTCCGGGTCGAACTACAACCGTATGGGAGCGACGTGGAGGACGCTCTCGGGGCGTGGGACGACGCACATTTCGAAACGGTCGAACTCACGATCCCGACTACGGACGAGGACGAGAACGCGACCCACGAATTCGAGAGCGTGTTCGGAGATGTCCCCGGGGTTATGATTCGACAGGGAGATGATGCTTGGATTCCCAGATTCCGACTGGCGGGTAGTGCGTTTTCAGACGATACGCGAACCACTGAGCCACGTATCGAAACAGCGGACCTGCTTTAGTCGTCCGAATTGGAACCGTTTTCGGGTGGGTTCGTCACGACGTCCTGACTCACCGTTCCCCTATCGACCTCGTTCGCCGACCACTCTCCAGCCGTCGCGTTTCGAACAGCCGCAGATTCGGCAGTTCCGTTCTGGATTACGACCGCGGGTCTCGGTGCTGAAGCGGGGTCCGTTACTCCAGGCCCCACGGGCGATCGGTCGGAGTCCTCCGGAACGTCCGTGTTCCGAACGGTCATGTTCCGTACGACCAACGTGTCGAGGTTCGAACCTTCTACGACGACGTTAGCGAGCACCGTCCGTTCGATGACGCGGTCCCTGACGCCCGGATCGAAGAGATCGCCTCCCGGAACGTCGAAGATGGTGCGGTTTCGGACGACGATCCGTCGTGCAGTCACGTTCCGCAAGGTCCCGTTGTCGATTTCGAGGGTGGCAATATCGACGTCTCGAAGGGTGACGTTCCGGCGAACCTCCCCGTCTGTCCGAAGTCTCCGAACGCGGACGGTATCGACGGTTGCGTTCCGTACCGTCACGTTTCGCAGTGCCCACGTTCGAATCGTCGTATTGTCGACGGATACCTTGTACTGTCCGAGTTGTCCAAACTGTTCGACGTGGCTGTTCGCTTGCACATCGGGTCCAAGGTTCGTTTTCGAACCCGGCTTTGAATCGACACTGCCCGCCAGCGGTAAAACTCCGGAGAAGACGAGGAGAAACGACAAGACGACAGCCGAAACGACTGCGCCGCGCCGGCCGATTAGGGTTCTCATACACGTCCACGAATTCGAGTGACGACATAAACCGGCCCGACCGTTTCCATCAGTTTGGCGGGTTAGGCCGCCATTTCTTACTTCACACTGATATGCGCAGCCAGGTCATCACGGATGATCGTCTCGCAGTACTCACATCTGACGCCGTCTTCCAACACTTCGAACTTCGACTCGACGGGTTCGTTTTTCGTCGTGATACAGTTGCTATTCGGACAGGAGAGTACACCGATAACTTCCACGGGGCGTTCTAAGCGGTGCTTTTCCGCGACTTCGTATTCACGAATGATGTTGATGCTCGCATCGGGTGCGATGAGCGAGAGTACGTCTACCTCGTTCTGGCTCAACTCTTTGCCTTCGACCTTCACGATGTCCTTTCGGCCCATTCGGTCGCTCGGAACGTTCATCCCGACGCTTATCGCCTCGCCATCACTGCCGTCGATGCCAAGGATTGCGAGGACGTTGAGTGCCTGTCCGGCGCGAATATGGTCGATAACCGTGCCGTTTCGAATCTTACTGACGCGGAGTTCGTGATCGCTCATTGTTCCTCCAGCATGGAATCCAGCAGTGCCATGCGCACCGGGACTCCGTTGTGTGCCTGTTCGAAGTAGGTCGAATACTCGGTGTCGTCCACTTCCGGCGCGATTTCATCGACGCGCGGAAGCGGATGCATGATTGTCAAGTCGTCGTTCGCGTTTTCGAGCGTTTCCATGTCGATGCGGTACTCACCAGCGACCTCGCGATATTCGTTCTCGTCCGGGAAGCGCTCTCGCTGAATCCGCGTGACGTACAGCACGTCCAGGTTTGGAAGCACGTCCTCGAGATCGGTGTGCTCGCGGACACTCGCACCCGACTCGTGGAGGTCATATCGGACGCTTCGTGGGAGTTGCAAGCTTCCGGGGCTGATGAAATGCTGGCGTACGTCGAAATTCGTCAGCGCGTGTGCGAGCGAATGCACCGTCCGTCCATACTTCAGATCACCCATGATACCGATCGTGATGCCGTCCAGTCCGGCGTTCTCCCGAATCGTATAGAGGTCGAGCAAGGTTTGCGTTGGATGATGGCCCGCTCCGTCGCCAGCATTGAGTAAGGGGACATCGACGAAATCGCTCACCATCTTCGCCGCACCCTGACTCGGGTGGCGAAGGACGAGCGCGTCAGCGTAGCCTTCGACGACTCGGGTCGTGTCGGCGAGGCTTTCGCCCTTTTTCACGCTGGAGGATTCGACGGAGCCCATGTCGACGACGTCTCCGCCAAGGCGCTTCATCGCGGTTTCGAAGCTCATCTTCGTCCGCGTGCTCGGCTCGTAAAACATCAGGCCGAGAAGCTTCCCCATATGTCGGTCCGCGAACGCCGTCGGGTCAGCGTCGATCTCGGCCGCGCGGTCGAGAACGTCCTCGATGTCCACGCGAGAGAGTTGTTTCGTGTCGATGAGGTGATCGTGCCGCATCATGTAGACACGAGTCATCGCCAGTCTTGAAAGGCACGGGTCGTCCCCGAAGTTTAAACGGGAGAACGGAACCAGTTCCGCTATGCTTGCCATCGCTGGTGGAAAAGGGGGATGCGGCAAGACGACGACTACTCTCGGACTCGCCGGTGCACTCGGTCGGACACGCCGAACGGTACTCGCGGTGGACGCGGATATCGATATGCCGGATTTGCATCTGCTCGCCGAAGTGAATGGCAGTCCCGGACTTCCGACGATCGAACAGGGCGGGCGCGTCGAAGACGCCACGCATCCCCCACAATCCCTCTCGGGCGTCGAAATCGTTCCAGCGCCACAGTCCGCGAACGAGGGCGTCCATCTTCCCACCGCACTCACTCGACTGACTGGCTACGCGGATCACGTTCTCGTAGACTGTCCCGCCGGAGCGGGACCCGATGCGGCGACGCCACTTCGAGTCGCGGAACACGTGTTGCTCGTGACGACGCCTGACCCAGCAAGCCTCCGCGATACCGCGAAAACGGCCGCGATGGCACGCACGCTTGACACGACCATCATCGGTTGTGTTCTCACCCGTGCGGACTCTGTCCCATCCGGCGTCGAGCGACTGCTCGACTGTCCGGTTTTGATAACGGTTCCACCGACGAAAACCCCCGTCCTCCCCGAAGAATCGGTCGCTCGGGCATACGACGCCCTCGCCTCGACGATCCTGTCCAAACACTTATGAACGCTGTCGGAGTTGTCGAATTTATGGGAACGCGACTTTCGACTGGTATTCCGGTCCTCGACCGGAAACTCGACGGTGGACTTCCGCCGGGATGTACGGTGGCCCTTTGTGCCCCGCCTGCCAGTCAGGCGGAACTCCTCTTGTCGGAGTTCACCGTCAGTCGCCCCACACTATACCTCACGACCGACCGCGACGAGGAGTCCGTAAGCGCGGGATTCCGTCGCGCACCCGGTCGGCGAACGCCCGAAGTGCGTTATATTCCCGGTGATGCGCCGCTCGACCACGCACGACGGCTGTTCCGACGACTACCGAGCGACTCGACACTCGTCGTTGACCCGGTAAACCTGCTCGAACGGGAGGATGCGACTCGGTACCGTAATTTCCTCCACGACCTTCAAGGACACGTTCGCGGTACCGACAGCCTTGCCGTTCTTCACTGTCTCGACGGGCGAAGCGTTCCCGAGCAACGCGACATCACTGAACACGCCGTCGATATCGTGTTCCAACTGCACACCGAAATTTCGGGCGACCGGGTCGAAAACCGACTGACAGTGCCGAAGTTCCGTGGCGGACGTGCGCTCCCCGAGACCATCAAACTCGAACTCACCGAATCGGTCGCTATCGACACCAGTCGGGATATCGCGTGAAGTCTCGACGAATACAGTGACCTATCGACGCTCGTCTATCCGACGCATCTGTTCTCGGTGGAGCGTCACTATCATATCCGAAAGGACGCCGAACATGAGCAACTGCACGCCGAAAATGATCGACACTCCGGCGACGACGGCGATAACTTCGTGCGAGACGCGGGGCGGGATGAACCACTCGACAGCGACGTACGCCGCCAGAATCACGCCGAGGAGACCACTGAGTACCCCCATGCTTCCGAAATAAAACAGTGGGTTGTTCGTCTTCGCGAGTTGATAGAGCGTCATGATGATATCCCCACCGTCCCAGACGGGATGGAGGTTCGTCTCCGATTCGTCCGGACGCTCCTCGTAGGTGATCGGCACGACTGTCGTCGGAACGCTGTGTTTCACGCATTCGACCGCCAGTTCGGTTTCGACGCCGAACCCGTCCGACGTTAGATATGCTCGTTCCACGGATTTTCGGGAAAACGCACGATACCCACTCAGAATATCCTGAAAATCCTGTCCGTGAATGACGGCAAATGCCTTATTGATCAGCCGATTACCGAAGCGATTCAGCCGCGTCATCGACCCGTTTTCCATGTTCGCGAACCGGTTGCCGATGACGTGTCTAAACCCGTTATCGAGTGGTTCGAGCATCAGATCTGCGTCTCCGGGTTTGTACGTTCCATCCCCGTCGAGCATCAGGATGTATTCCGTCTCGATGTTCTCGATTCCTTCACGAACTGCCTGCCCCTTACCGACTCCCGACTGTTCGATGACGCGAGCACCGTGAGACTCCGCTACGTCCTGCGTCTCGTCTTCGGAACTGCCGTCCACGACGAGAACGTTCGAGAAGCCCTGCTCTTGAAAACCGTCGATAACGTTGCCGATAGTTTCGGCTTCGTTCAACGTCGGAATGAGCACGCACACGTCCTCGGAGTCGGGCATTGTCGGGGAGATAGACACGGGGGGCTAAAAGCCCCACCTTTTCCTCTCGGATTTCCGAACCGGACAATCCATAGATGTTTAAAACGAACCGCCCAACCACCGATATGAACCGGCTTGCGAAAGCGTCCGCGGTCGTTATCGCGGTCGCCGCAGTTCCGTATTTCGTGTTTCTCGCATTGTACGGGTTGATACGCCCGTCGGGGTCACCCGCACGGAAACGGGACGATAAACCGAGCGTGAGTATCGTGCTTCCGACGTACAACGAAGCGGACATCATCGAGAAAAAACTGGACGACCTTCTCGAACTGGACTACCCGATGGAAGCGATCGAACTCGTCGTCGTCGATTCGAGCGACGACGAGACCCCCTACCTGATTCGTGACTATCTCGCCGACCACGAACACCCGTCGTTGAATCTCATCGAAGAGGAGGAGCGCCGCGGCCTCGCTCCTGCGCTCAACGACGCCTACGCCGCGGCAGCAAACGAGATGGTGGTCAAAACCGACTGCGACTCGTTCGTGGCGAACGACGCGCTCCACGTTGCGGCGACGAACCTCGCAGACCCGGACGTCGCTGCAGTGACCGGGCAGAACGCCGAAGTGCTCGGCGGGAGCGAAGTCGAGGAAGGGTACCGCGGCATACAGGCCCATATCCAGACGCTCGAATCCCACCTCGATTCGACGCTCATCTTCCACGGTCCGTTCTCGGCGTTCGAAAACGACGCCATCGTTCCTCTCGACCCGAACTCGCTCGCGGACGATACCGAACTCGCACTGAAGATACGTCGCAACGGAAAGCGTGTCGTCTTCGACCCGAACATCCGGTACAGCGAGGCATCCCACTCCGATTTCACGAAGCGCAGATTGCAGAAAGACCGGCGTGGAATGGGGTTGATTCGACTGTTGGTGCAACATCGGGATGCACTCGGCCGGTATGGAAAGTACGGTGGGCTCGTACTTCCGTTCAACTGGTGGTTCATGATCGTCTCGCCGTGGCTGGTGGCGCTGTCGATCGGGCTGTTGACGGGCGCTGCGCTGGTTGCGGCCGGGCCGTTCGGGCTCGTCGTTCCTGCAGGGCTCGGGCTGTTCGTTCGACTGGGCGGGAGTGATCGGTTGGGTTCGCTGCAACCGTTGTACGCTATTTTCGACGCGCAAGTCTCGTTGTTCCGAGCCAGCCTGGAGTTGTTGCGCGGAGACGGTGATGGGACATGGGAGATCGATGAAGAACTGCGGGAAGCTTTTGAGTAAACACGATACTGAATAACTGTGTCATTTCACCCGATACTTTGAGTGAAGTGAGTGAGAAAGCTTATGTATTCAAAGAGGACTGAAAGGTCATAAGGAATGTCGGATGATTCACCCTCGGTCGCTATCCTGCACGATCGATTTCCGCAAATCGGCGGCGGCGAGAAGTTCGCCATCGAGGCGGCCCGGACGCTTGATGCGCCGATTTACACGATGTACGTCTATCCTGGAACAGAGATTCCGGATGATGTACGTGTTGTTCCGATCAAACAAGGGAAGTACGCACGAGGGTTGTCGAAACATATCCTGGCGTGGAAAAACGAAGGGTCGAACCCACTAGAGACACTCTCCGTGGCGATGGATATGACCGACGCACATCCAGAACTCACTGAATACGATGTAATTCTGGGGAGTGCTCCGTTGTCCAAGCATTATATTCCGACAGTCGATCAGACGATTATTCACTATCCACATAGTCCGCCTCGGTGGTTGTACGACCTTTATCGTGATCGAATGGAATCGTTCGACTATCCTGGTGTTCGTTTCGTGTTGAAAGCCTACGCGAAGTGGTGGCGCGCACTGGACAAGGAAGCGAACGACTACGTGGACACATTTGTCGCAAATAGCGAACTCATCCGCGACCGAATTCGACGATACTATCATCGCGACGCGGAAGTCGTCTATCCCCCCGTCACCGGTGATTGGCGCAACGAAGGCGACGAGGGCTATTTTGTGACGTGGTCACGACTCGCTCCGGAAAAAAGGATGCCGCTCCTTGCGGAGGCGTTCACCGAATTGGATGAACGCCTTATCATCGCCGGGGATGGTGCAGATAGGGAGAAAGTCGAACGCATCGCACGTGATCACGATAACATCGAGATACTGGGATTCGTAGAGGATATCGAGTCGCTCGTTGCTCGTTCGACAGGTGTGATTTACGCACCAGTGCAGGAAGACTTCGGACTCGTAGGTGCGGAGGCATTGATGGCTGGAAAGCCGCTCCTTGGCGTAAATGAGGGTTTTACGAAGTATCAGGTCGAGGAAGGTGTGACTGGCGAGTTGTTTGAACCGGCGGTTGAATCGATTCGAGATGAAGTCCGGAAATTCGATTCGGGCAAGTATGACTGCGATGTGATTCAGAAGTATGCTGAAAAATACCGACATGATGCGTTTCAAGAAGGACTTCAAAACGTCGCCGGATATGTTCCCGAGGATGAATGACGATTGAAAAACCCATTTCGTCCGATAAGCCGATAATTTCTGTCGTTATACCGACAATTCCGTCGAATAGTCACACGGATGTCATCGAGTGTCTCGAAACACAAACGATGAATTCATTCGAAGTCATCGTGGTAAACGATGCGAACCTCGATATCTGTGAAGCACGAAACGCCGGTATCAAGGTTGCTTCCGGTGACGTGGTAGCACTCACTGATGACGACTGTCGACCGGGTCCAGAGTGGTTAACGAACATCTGGACGGAATTTGAGAGGAATTCGGATCTCGTCTGTTTGGAAGGGGCAGTACAAGGAGGACGAACTTATACGGGAACGCGAAAATATGTAGGATGTAACCTTTCGTTTGACCGTGAGACGGCGCTCATGATTGGAGGATTTCGAAGCGAATATGCTGGATGGCGAGATGACACCGAATTCGGTTGGCGAATGGAGCGGGACACAGATGGTCGCAGTCAGTTTTGTGCCGCAGTCCGGATGAGCCATCCGGACCATCCCCGCGCAAATATCGACGAAGATCTCGAACGGAAACTCAGAGCAGAGTATCCAATTCGATATAAAAAAATCCTTGTTCCAGATACAATTATCGGCAAACTGAATGACTGGCTCTGGAGGCGCGGAATTTGGGATTACGTCGACAGCGCTAGAGACGGAGGATTGAAATAATGACAAATATAGCAGTAGTCGTTCTGGATACGCTCCGAAAGGACGCATTCGATAAACATTTCGAATGGCTGCCGGGGAAACGTTTCGAGAATGCATGGAGTACCAGCCACTGGACAGTACCGGCACATGGGTCGCTATTTACCGGCAAATATGCGAGCGAGGCTGGTGTCTATAGGCATGCAGAAATGCTTAATTGCGATGATTCTGTTCTTGCGGAACGCCTTCGTAACACAGGATATACCACACGAGCGTTCAGCGGAAACCCAAATATCTCACGACAGTTCGAGTTCCATCGCGGGTTCAGCCAGTTTGAAGGGAGTTGGCGACTTCAGGCAATAGACCGAAATCTGTTCGATTGGGACAAATTCATTGCAAAGACCGAACGAATGGGTCCACAACGGTTTCCGCTCGCGCTCTGGAAATGCATTAGCGGCGACTGCAGTACAGTACCGTCGTTGCGGCGGGGAGTCATTCTTAAGCTCCGTGATATGGGATACGGTAGCAAAAGCGTCGACGACGGTGCGCGTGAAGCACTATCGTTCGTCCAAGCTACCGAGTTCGGCGAACAGGAATTCCTATTTTTGAATCTAATGGAAGCGCACTCCCCGTACTCCGCTCCAGAGGAGTATCAAACCGTGACACCGCCGAATATCAGTGGTTTGAATGCGACAATGGATGAACCCACAGACGACCCGGACCGAATACGCCAAGCGTACGACGACGAGGTCAGATATCTGTCCAATATGTACAGAAGGATATTTGAGGAGTTGAAAAAAGAGTTCTCAGTTATTATCACGCTAAGCGACCACGGAGAACTGCTGGGGGAACACGACGCCTGGGAACACATGTACGGGATCTATCCCGAGCTGACTCATGTCCCTCTGTGCGTGTACAAGGGGGAGAACGATACGACCTCCAGTGATGAGACGGTCAGCATTCTAGACGTCCACAGGACAGTTCTAGAAGTAGCAAAAATCGATGCCGATAGCCGTGGTCGTGACCTCCGAAAGCCAATCGAAGCAAGGGAGGTTCTTACCGAGTATCACGGCCTTTCTGATCGTCATTACTATGCTTTGAAAAATAATGGATACGAGGACATCGACTATCTCAAAACCGAACTGCGTGGTTTCGCAAAGGATGGGTATTACGGACATCAAACGTTCGATGGGTTCGAAGAACACGGGAGTGGAGTAGAAGGGGACCCACGCGATCGACTCAAAGACCTCATAACACAACTTGCCGTGATAGAGACACGAGACGACGTCGACCTTTCGGATTCGGTGAAACAACAGTTGGAAGATTTGGGATACGCCTAAAACTGACAATATATTCAACATGTCGACAGACGCATCCGAAGTCAGCTTTGGCGGTGAAACGGTAAACGCAACAGTTGCCAAGTTCGCAATGGCGGCGAGTGGGTTCGTGGGGACCATCCTATTTGCCCGATTGCTCGATCCCACGTTGTTAGGCGGGTTTTACCTGCTTCTGGGGTTAGTGAAAATAGCGGACAGACCGATCCATGGATGGGCAATCGCCGCAAAAAAGCGATTTTCGGAGCACGATGTTCGGGATGAGTCTATCGTGGGCGCACAAATCGTATTCATTATAGTTTGGCTCGTTTTCGTCGCCGCAATCTCGTTTTTCCTCTCTGGTTGGTTGAGAGAATATACGAAACTGACGACCGCACCGCTATTATTTCTGCTCCTCTTAGCGTCCGAACCGCTGTACGAACCCTTCGAAAAGTTGCTACAGGCACGTGGTCAAATCGGTGTTGCCACTTGGCTCGATACGCTTCGCTCCTATCTCACGCTGCCATTTCAGATTTGGTTAGTTCTCGCCGGTTTCGGTACAGCAGGACTAGTTTATGGATTGGCTGGTGCAACCGTGTTATCCCTTCCTGCGATATTCTATTATCTTCACACACCGCCGGCTCTTCCCACGATATCCGTTCTGCGAAGTCTTTGGCGATATGCCAAATATAGCGTTCCATCGAGTTTCTTCGGCACTATCTACGACCGGTTCGACGTATTGTTACTCGGTCTACTGCTGACGCCGACCGCCGCGGGATATTACGAGGTTGCTGCGAAACTAACGCTTCCCGCGATATTCGTCGGCAACGCCGCCGCCAGCGGGTTGATGGCACGTGTGAGCAACCGTCGAAGTAAGAACCAGGACGTTTCGGCGGATGTGTATAATGCCTTGTCGTTTACGAGCATACTCGCTATTCCAATATTTTTCGGGGCACTTGCCCTGTCACAATCTCTAGTCGTTACGTTTTATGGACCGAGGTATGCACCGGCAGGAGCGTTACTGATCTTTATCGCTGCCTACCGCTTGCTTAAATCCCAGAATGCACCCCTCACACAGACTATAAACGGGTTGAATAGTCCGGAGACTACGATGCGTATTTCGGCTGGCACGCTCGCGATCAACATCGTTCTAGGTGTAGTATTGGTACTACAGATTGGAGCAGTCGGGGTCGCTGTTGCCACGTTAATTGCCGAAGGCGCACGCTATCTATCGCTTTTGACGGTAGTTCGAGGGCGCATCCCCGGCGTTAGATTCCTCCCCCGGACACTTCTGGAACAGTTCAGCGCCGGAGTGATCATGTTTCTCATCGTTTCATTGGCTCATCGAATAGTTCCCGTTCGGTCGTGGCCTGACCTCTTCACGTTGCTCGCTATCGGCGCAGCTATCTATATATTGACACTCCTTCTCGTCAGCTCGCGATTACGACAAACAATCGGAAGCGTTCTTCGTGGCTCCCAAATCGAACGGTTTGTGCCACATCAAATATTGGACTGGTGATATAGATCGACTCGTTGCGCTATCATAAGGCTTATCCCCACTTTGACAGACCTTTCACTCGATGAGCCAAGGTACAGAACAGGTCGAGGAATCCTCCAATATCGCCGATTCCGTCCTCGATCAGATAGAAGACTGGTATCATGTCCCTGCACTCGCACTTCTGTTGGGATTCATGTTGTGGGTACGGCTGCAATCCTACGACAGATTCATCGTCAACGGAGAGGTATTTTTCTCCGGAAACGACGCGTGGTACCACCTCCGTCAAGTACAGTATACAGTCAACAACTGGCCCGCGACGATGCCGTTCGATCCGTGGACGTTCTATCCCTTCGGAACGAGTGTCGGTCAGTTCGGCACGCTCTATGACCAACTCGTCGCTACTGCCGCGCTGATCGTCGGCCTCGGCGACCCATCGCAGAAAACGGTCGCACTGACGCTATTGGTTGCTCCAGCAGTGTTCGGAACGCTCGTCGCCATCCCGACCTACTTCGTCGGAAAGCGACTTGGC
Organism: Haladaptatus caseinilyticus; assembly: GCF_026248685.1. Taxonomy (NCBI): domain Archaea; kingdom Methanobacteriati; phylum Methanobacteriota; class Halobacteria; order Halobacteriales; family Haladaptataceae; genus Haladaptatus; species Haladaptatus caseinilyticus. Next base: position 122,022 of record NZ_CP111036.1, read on the forward strand.
GGCCGTCTCGGCGGGCTATTCGGAGTTCTCGTGCTGGTACTGATTCCGGGCGAGTTCCTCCGTCGTGGCTTGGTCGGGTTCTCCGACCACAACATCGTCGAGCCGTTCTTCCAGACGCTCGCCGTGCTGGCGATGATGGTTGCGGTCTCCGTCGCCGAACGGGAACGTCCGGTTTTCGAACTGCTGGCTGACCGTGATTTCGACTCGGTTCGCCGGCCGCTAGGATATAGCGTTCTCGCGGGTATCGCGACCGCTCTCTACCTTTGGACGTGGCCTCCGGGCGTCCTCCTCATCGGTATTTTCGGCGTATTCTTCCTGCTGAAACTGACCGCGGACTACGTTCGTGGTATCAGCCCGGACCACCTCGCGTTCGTCGCGTCGGTCAGCATGGGCGTGACGGGACTCCTCTTGTTCGTTCCGCTCGGAACCGTTTCGTTCAGCGCGACGAAGTTCTCCCTGCTCCAACCGTTCATGGCCTTCGCCATTTCCGTCGGCGCAGGGTTCATGACGTGGCTGGCCCGTGAGTGGGACGACCGTGACCTCTCGACGGCGCTCTATCCCGTTGCAATCTTTGGGATTCTCGCCGTGGGTACGCTCGTCGTCTACGTCGCGCTTCCGAGGTTGTTCGGCCTCATTCAAACCAACCTCGTCAGGTTTGTCGGGTTCAACGCGGGCGCGGCCCAGCGGACCATCGGTGAAGCACAACCGTTCTTGCAGAGTGGACAGTCGCTCGCGTCTGCGGTCATCCCACAGTACGGCCTGACCTTCTTCACCGCCATCATCGGCGCGCTGGTGATGGTTTGGCGTTCCGTTTCGGCCGACGAGCACCAAGCCGAAAAGCTTCTCGTGCTGGTTTGGGCGGCCTTCATCACGGCCGCCGCGTTCACACAGGTTCGATTTAACTACTACCTCGCCGTTCCGGTCGCGGTGCTGAACGCCTACCTCCTCGGCTGGGTTCTCGGCTTCGTCGGATTCGACAGTTCGTCGCGTGAAGCGATTCAGAACGTCGAAATCTACCAGGTGCTGGCAGTCGTTTTCGTCATCATGCTCGTTATCCCGGGACTGGTCATGCCCGTCCAGGTGGGTAATACGCGGACGGCAACCGCGACCCAGATGGGTAACAGCACTGCTCCCGGCGACGTGACGCAGTGGGATGGCACTCTGAACTGGATGCAGACGAACACGCCGCAGGAAGGCAACTACGGCGGTGCCGGAAACTCGATGAAGTATTACGGCACCTACACCGAAGATGACGGTGATTACGACTATCCAAAGGGAAGCTACGGCGTCATGTCGTGGTGGGACTACGGTCACTGGATTACGGTCGAAGGTGAGCGGATCCCGAACGCCAATCCGTTCCAGGAGGGCGCGATCACGGCCGCGAACTACCTGCTCGCCCAGAACGAGTCCGAGGCAAATCAAATCCTGAACACCCTCGGCGATAAGAGCGAGCAGACGCGCTACGTCATGGTCGATTGGAAGATGGTCGAAACCCGTGGACGATCGGGTAACGCGAAGTTCTTCGCGCCGACGGTGTTCAACAAAAACGTCTCACAATCGACGTTCACCGACTACATCGTGCTCGGACAGAACCAGTATATCGTACAACACAAACAGCCGTACTACGAGAGCATGATGGTTCGACTGTACCAGTATCACGGGAGCGCGGTCGAGCCGAAACCCATCGTTCTCGACTGGAATTCTCAATCCTATCGACAGAACGGTCAGACGCTATCGTACAAGACGGCACCGCCGAACGCGACCGTCGTGAAAAAGTTCGATACGATGCAGGAGGCCAGAGAGTACGTCAAAAACGATCCGACGTCACAGATCGGCGGAATCGGACCGTATCCGAGCGAGCGCGTTCCGGCGCTCGAACACTACCGCGTCGTGAAAGAGAGTCAATCACAGGCGACACAAGACCCGTCGCACGTTCAGATCCTCCGTCAGCGACTGGGGCTGCTCCAACAGGCGGGAGCTACGGGGCAGGATTACTTCCGTACTTCGCCATCGTGGGTGAAGGCGTTCGAACGAGTCCCCGGTGCGACGGTGAAGGGGACGGGCCCGGCTAACACTACCATCACGGCCTCCGTGCAGATGAAAGCGGACACGGGAAGCACGTTCACTTACACGCAGAAAGCCAAGACGGACGGCAATGGTGAGTTCACGATGACCGTGCCGTACTCCACGACGGGCTACGATGAATGGGGAACAGAGAAGGGGTACACGAACGTCAGCGTCCGCGCAACCGGTCCGTACGAGTTCCGAACGCCGACGAAGGCCGGTGGCGATGGGTTCCAGTTCACCAACGGAACGGCACAGGTCTCGGAAGGACAAGTGCTCGGCGAGAACGATAACCCCGTCACGGTCTCGGTTGACCAGCAGCAGACGATTCCGGTCGAAGGCGCGAACAACTCCACCGGAAACGACTCCGCAGGCCCAACGATGCCCGGCAACGGAACGAACGGCAACTCGTCCGCCGGAAACGGGTCGGTCGGTAACAACTCGACGGGTAACGAGTCGAATTCGCTTCCCAGCCCTGCATCGCCCTTGACCCGAGTCGGCCTCGTCGGTGCATACGCCGCAACGTTGGTCGTCGCACGCCGCGACTGAACCGCCTTCGTTTCCGTCCTCTTTTAAACTCCTCCCCTATCCTCATATTCACGCCCCACGTAGCGAGGAACAGTGACGGGAGACGAGCGAGAACGCGCCGGTGTTGAAGACGGATGGGAATCGTTTTTTGGCTGGCCCGGAAACTCGGGAGCGATGCGTTCCCTGTTGACCATTTACCTAAAGGGCGTCTGTATGGGTGCCGCCGACGCGGTCCCCGGCGTCTCAGGCGGAACGATCGCCCTCATCACGGGGATTTACGAGCGACTCATCTCGGCAGTCGCGTCGTTCGATCCCAGAATCGTGACGAGTGCCCTCCAAGTCCACAAACCGGAAGAACGTGCGAAAGTTCGGGAGATGCTCGCGGAAATGGATCTGCCGTTTCTGCTCGCGCTCGGTGCGGGGATCGCAACCGCGATCATGACCGTAACGGGATTAGTGACGGCCGCGAGCGAACGGGTTCCCGTGCTCCTCTTTGCGTTTTTCTTCGGCCTCATCGCGGCATCGGCTATCGTCCTCTACGACGAGGTTTCGGTCGAGACGCCGGGACAGGTCGGTGCTGCCATCGCGGGATTCGCTCTCGCGTTCTTCGTGGCCGGTGCAGTCGAGCAAGGTGGCGGGTCGCCACCACTGCCGCTCGTTTTTTTCACCGGCATGATTGCCATCAGCGCGATGGTGCTTCCGGGTATCTCCGGAGCGCTCATCCTCTATCTCCTCGGACAGTACGAGTACCTTTCGCGCAACCTGCATGGGTTCAAAGATGCCGTCGTGGCTCTGCTTGAGGGCGGCAGTTTTGACGCCCTCATCGCCTCCGGGACGGTCGTTATTACGTTCGTACTCGGCGCTGGTGTCGGCGTTTTGACGATCTCGAAAATCGTTTCGTGGGCGCTCGACCACTACCGGGCGGCGACGCTCACGTTCCTCGTTAGTCTGATGGTCGGCGCACTTCGGTTCCCAGTCGAGGAAATATTCCGGGCAGATGCGTTCGCGTGGACGCCAACGGTACTCGGCAGTGCAGTCCTCGCGGCAATCGTCGGCGGCGGTGCGGTGCTCCTTCTCGACCGTTACACCGACGACCTCGATTACTGACGCGATTTAGATCGCACCGACCCGACGTTTCAGCGAGGACCACTGTTCAACTGAGAATCAGAGTTAACTGGGTTCCCGGCGTAACTCCTCTGAGATGACTGCAACCTACGAATGTGAAAGCTGTGGCAACCGGGTGAGTGCACTGCAGCACCCTGGAGAGTGTCCGGAATGTGGTGGCGAGATGCGGAACGTCAGCGTTTCGCGCGAGTGAGTTCGGGGCTGGCTGACCGTTCGCAATCAGTCGACTCCGCGGGGGTGTGGCGGGAGAGTGCTTCGATGCGCACTGCAATCTCGGAGAGTGAGTCGTCCAATCTCGCGAGAAACGTTCCCGCTCGGTTCGTCGGGACTGCACCGTCCGGGGTCGCTTCGATGAATCCCTCGTCCTCGAGGAGCCGAAGCGCTGCACGGGTTTCGTGATGTTCGTGACCGGATTCACGTGACAGGCGTCGAATGCCTATCGGGTTGTCCTCGCGGACGAGGGTGAGAATTCCGAGCGCCCGTTCGAACAGTGCCAGTTCGTGGTGAAGGGTATCGAACACGGGAGCATACAGTAACCGATCCGGCTAAAATCTTCCTGTGTATTGATGTGTATGGGTATGGAGGTCTCCCTATTTGATTCGAGAACGGGGGAACGTTCGGGAGGCTTTTCAGGCGTCCACGAGCGCCGAGTCCAACACCTCTAACGGGTGTCGAATCTCGTACCCCGTTCCGTGGTTCATCTGCATCGCGCAGGTCGGACATTCGGTCATCCCTGTTTCGTTTTCGACGTCCTCCATGTGTTCGAACATCTCTTCGCCGATCTTCATCGAAGTGTCGTACTTCTCGGACTTCCAGCCGTAGGTTCCGCTGATGCCGGAACAGGAATCGCCCACGTCCACCGGGTCGGTACCGTCGAGTGCGGAGAGCAGTTCGACGGCCTGTCCGTCGAGTCCCTGGTTTCTGGCGTGGCAGGGAGCGTGATAGGCCAACTCCCCGAACTCCGATTCCGGGACGGAGGAGTCCGCGAGTTCGCCCTCCAAATCCTCGTGAATCCGAAGATATTCCAGCGCTTCGAACGTGTTTGCGGCGACTTTCGCAGTCCCATCGAACGAGTAGAGTTCGGGGTACTCCTGTCGGAGCGCCATCGAACAGGACGTACATGAACAGATCACGTCGTAGCCCTGTTCGACGAGCGCGGCGAAGGTTTCGATGTTGAACTTCGCGGCGCGGCGCGCGTCGTCCATCATCCCGTTGGCGAACATCGGCGTGCCGGAACATCGCTGTTCGGGGACGACGATTTCGTAACCGAACGACTCGAACACACGAACCATGGCTTTTGCTACTTCCGGCGTGTTGTAATTCGAGTAGTCGCCGTGGAAGTAGGCGACGCGTTTTTCCTCGTTTTGGACGTTCGCTCCACCCCTCTTCGTCCACCAGTCCGTAAACGTCTCCGTCGCAAATTCGGGGAACTCGCGTTCTCCCGTGATTCCCATCACCTTCTCGTTGACGAACTTCGTCACCGACAGCCCCATCACGAAGTTCGTGAGTCGAGGAAATCGCGCCGCGAGCGGGGCGAGTCTGCCGTAGTTGGACAGGATTCGGTTTCGGATGTACTCCCGCGATAACTTCGACATTTGCGACTCGACGTACTCACCGCGGGCGGTGTTGTGCATCTGTGACAACGGTACCTCCGAAGGGCAAACGTTGTCACAGCGCATACAGTTCGAGCAGGACATCACCGAATCGTCGATGTCGTGGTCGTCCTTGCGCTTCAGTCGCCATTGCTCCGGGCCTTGGAACTTCGGTCCGGGGAAATCGTCGTCCACCTCGGCGACCGGACACTCCGTATCGCAGGTAGAACATTTGTAACAGTCGTCAGAGCCGGGTCTGAGGTCCATCGATTCGCCAGTGAATACGTCTTGCAGTTCGGTTGGGTCTCGTCGTTCTACTTCCTTTTCGCTCATAGATTCACCTCGTCGCTTGCGTTTCGTCCCGCGACGACGCCGGTCGCCAGCGAGATACCGCTTCCTGACTTCTCGGCCGCGAAATCATAGCCACCGAGAACGCCGCCAACAGCACGGAGGTTATGGAACTCCGGACTGCCCGCAGAATCGAGTGGACGCAGTTCGTCGTCTACCCTGACGCCGAATCGAGCAAACCGATGATCGTCGAAGGCCCCGTCCTCGAACCAGTCGTATCGGTTTTCTGGCGCGGGAACGTGACAGTCGAAGACGGGTTCGCGGACGCCACTACGGTCCGAATCGATACCTTTGCCGACCAAACCGCCCGTTGCCAATACGAACTGCTCGCCGTGGAACGGAATCCGCGCACTGTTTCGCTCTACGATGACCGCTGAAATCTCGTCCGTCCCTTCGAAATCAACGACCGGATTTCCGGTCGTGGTTCGGACGCCTGCCTCTCGAAGGGCAGTTTCGAACTCCGCTTCGAGTCGCATCCCCGGAAGACTCGGTGTCCCCATCGGTATTTCGAACACCTCGACGCCCAACTTGCGTCCGATGGTCGCTCGAACCTCGTCGGGATGTTCCTCACCCAGTATCGCGGGGAAACCGACACGCTCCGCATCCCCGAGGTGGGGTTTCACCCGCTCCGCGAGGGCGATTCGGGCCGGAACGGATTCCGACACGCTCCCCCGCCCGCCCACTTCGATGCGTTCGTTTTCGTCGAGTGCATGTGCGAGACGCGTAACCCGAGCGTCGGTTCGGAAATCGCCCAGAAATTGGAGTGTGATGCCGCGAACGTCGAACGGGACCGTTTCCGCGAGATGTTCGGCGGCCAGTGGCGCGTCGAAATCGACGACCGTCTCGAACCCGACGAGCAAAGCGTCTCGCTCGTCACTGGCCAATCCAGGTGCGGTGTGTTTCGGGTAGCGTGCGGTCGGTTTTACCGTCCCGCCGAAGGTGGGGACGAGGGCGTTGCGGTCGGTGTGACCGCCCGCGTAGTCAGTGACGGAATCGATGAGGGCGAGGCCATCGCGGATGCCGTCCTCGCCCACTCGCCGATAGGGATGTTCGTCCGGTAACTGCGAGATCGTCTCGAACGGATTCGAGACGATCTCGCTCCCGACGTAGCCCAATACGTCGATGAGGCCACTCGCAAACCGGAGTGTGCTCTCCTTGTGCGAGAGCAGTCTGACCCGTGACCCATCCTGTGCCGCCGATAGGGCGGTCGCCATCCCCGCCAGTCCACCGCCGACGACGACGACGTCGTCCTCAATCGCCATGCTGTCCTCCATCGAACGCCGCGAAATCGATAGCATCCTCGTCCGGCGCATCCCGGTTCATCGTCGTCGCGTGAAGCGCGTAGTTCAATGCGGCTTGTGAGAGCTGCTCGCCCCAGAGAGCGTGACGCTCGCCTTTCCAGCGTTCTTGAAACAGTTCGTCCAAAGCGTCCCGAACCGTCGGTTCGTCGTGCTTCGGGTGGAGTTCGTTCGCCATTCGGTGACAGCAGATGCCGCCCTGACAGTTGCCCATCGAGGCGCGGGTTCGGATACGAACCGCGTTCAGGTCGGTTCCGGACTGGTCGATTGCGTCCCCGATTTCGGCGCGGGTGACGGCCTCGCACTCGCAGAGGACGGGATTCGGACCATCGGTCATGAGCACCTCGTCGGCCCGACTGCCGAGTCGTTGGACGCTCCGCCGACCGATCGGCGATCGAATACCGAAATCGTCCATGTAATCGCGGAGGACGGTGAAATCATCGCTTCCGGGGAGCGGTTCGTCGGCGGTCCTGCATCGACCACGGACGCCGAGTTGCTCACAGACGTGATCCGAAATCTGTTCGGCCATCGCCCGATACGTCGTGAACTTTCCACCGACGATGCTGGTCAACCCGGTCAGGTCGTCGCGTTCCTCGTGGTCCAAGAGGAAAAAGTCACGCGTGATATCTGTCGGGTCGGTCGTTCCGGTTCCCGGCGGTTCGTACAATGGACGGACGCCCCAGAACGACCGAATCGTTCGTGAGTCCCGCAGGATGGGGACGAGTTTCGACAACTCGTCTATCATCATGTCCACTTCCCATTCCTCTTCGGGGTAGTTTTCCGGGTCGTCCACCTCCTCGTCGGTCGTCCCGAGGATCGCCGTCGTCTCGTGTGGGACGATGATATCCGCATCACCTTTCGGTCGGCAGTGGTTGACGACCGTGTCCACCTGCCTGCAGTTCATCACGACCATGACACCCTTCGAAGGGCGAACTTCGATATCCACACCCGCCATTTCGCCGAGTTGTCCGGCCCACGCGCCGGATGCGTTGACTACGTACTCCGCCCGGATTTTCTCCGTCGTCCCGGATTTCGCGTGGTTTCGCTTCCCCGGTCCGCTCTCGTGGCGTACTTCGACGCCGACGACGTCAGTTCCGTCCACGAGCACGTCGGTCACCTCCGCGTGCGTCTCGATTCGGGCACCGTGGATCTCCGCGTCGGCCGCGTTGGCCACGCATAGTCGAAACGGGTCGATAGCCCCGTCCGGTACCGCGATGGCACGTTTTACGTCCTCGGTCAGATAGGGCTCCTGTTCGCGGGCTTCCTTTGCAGTGAGGACTTCCGCGGGGATGCCACACTCGCGACAGCCCCGGAGCTTTTCTTCGAAGTAGTCATCGTCATCCCCCTCCAACTGCACGAACTGGCCACCCGTCATTTCGACGCAGTGACTGGCGATATCCCGTAGGATGCGGTTTTCCTCGATACATTCCGTCGCACTGGCTTGGTCGGAAACGGCGTACCGGCCTCCGCTATGGAGAAGCCCATGCATCCGGCCCGTCGTGCCGTGGGTGAGGTTTCCCTTCTCCACCAGTGTTACGTCGACTCCTCGCATCGCGAGGTCCCGGGCGATTCCCGTGCCCGTCGAGCCACCCCCCACGACGAGCACTTCGGCGTCGATTGCCATGTTTCGATAGTTGGTTGGAGTCCACTTGAGTTTACCGACGGTGGGGGTAGTATAGATAAAATATGGCCCTCATTCGGAATCGCCCGTTCGAACCGACCGATGTCGATTTCGAACCCATCCGTACGCGACCGATTTCTACGACGGAGAGACAACTGTTATCTACACGCGACCAATTAGACGGCGATAATGGACATTGGAGCGCGCATCGAGCGCCGCCGGGTGACGACACCAGTCTCCACCCTCGTCGTCGAGTGGAGCGCACTCAGTCCGGTTATCCACGTTTCGAATCCGGTCGGCCGTGGGTCGACCCTCGAACAACTACTCGATGCGCTCGACCCCCTATTCGACGACCGACTCCCGCCGAATATTCATCTCCACGGCCCCCCTGGAGCGGGAAAATCCGCGCTCGTTTCCGCGTTGTTCAGCCACCTTTCCGACCGACTCTCGCCGATGCACGGGACGATACAGACGACGACGCGGGGCGGCAACGAGGGGAATTTCCATTTCGTCTACATCGATGCCCGTCGGTCAAGCACCGTGTTCCGCCTGTACCGTTCCATCCTCGATGCGTTGACTGACGAACACGTTCCGGAACGTGGCGTCGGAACCGGCGTCCTGCGGCAGAAACTCGCAGCCACCGTGACACACTCCGATCCGGACGTGGTCGTCGCCGTCGACCACGTGGACGAGAACGAAACGCTCGCGAGCGGGGAGGTACTCGAACTGTTCGACGAAATGAGCGAATCACTGTCCGTCCTGACGGTGGGGCGTGAACCCGCTACCGCCGACCGAACGCTCGGTATTGCCGCCTACAGTACGCACGAACTCGCGGATATCATCACCGAACGTGCGTCACAGGGTCTGCAACAGGGCGTCCTCGAGCACACGCAAGTAAAAACCCTCGCGGAGTGGGCCGAAGGTGACGCTCACGACGCCCTCGCGGCGTTGTTCGGCGCTGTTACGGTGGCGGTACAATCGGATTCGAACCGGATTCACGACCAGTACTTGAAGACGGCGATGGAGGCGGTACCGCGGGACGGTGTCCCGCTCGGTATCGTACTTTCGTTGCCGAAAAACCGTCGCTGCGTGCTCGCCAAACTGCTCGAACTCGACGGCGGTGAACGTAGCTCGGTCGAAACCAGCGCGACGGCGATCGCCGACGATACGAACCTTTCGACGGGAACCGTAACTCGGTACCTCTACGAACTCGCTGAAGCGGGTATCCTCGAACGTGTCGCGGCCACCAACTCGGAACGGAGCGGTCGGCACCCCAGCAAGCTCGAACCACGATTTCCGACGTTCGCATTTCGGGCGCTCCACGAGGAATGAGTGGATTCTTGCAGAACCTAGTATCTCCGCGATGAACTACGACGATGGTTGAAAACGACGTGGACACGAGTAAAGAACATAGGTTCGGGGTTGGAAACTATTCAATATCATAGCGAATGTTGGGTCGGCGAGTAGACCTCCCCGACATCTACTACCGGTAATTGGCAGTGTGATGCCCCACTCGTCGGAGAGGAAATTTTATAACGAAAGTGTTTGATGTTTACAGGTAGTGGCCCAAAACCAGTAAAAATGGTGGGCCAATCTGGATGGACCGGCCATTCAGTATCAGCACCAGGAGGCTATCCGAATGAAACAGAACGAAACCTACGTCGGTTCCATCGATCAAGGGACGACTGGCACCCGGTTCATGGTATTCGACCACGGCGGGACAGTTGTGGCGAACGCGTACGAAAAGCACGAACAGATATATCCTGAGCCGGGATGGGTCGAACACGACCCGACCGAAATCTGGGAAAACACGAAATCGGTTATCCGATCCGCGCTCGCCGAAGCGGGAATCGAGGCCAGCCAACTCGCCGCTATCGGTGTCACCAACCAGCGTGAGACGACGCTGTTGTGGGATGCCGACACCGGAAAACCGGTCCACAACGCCATCGTCTGGCAGGACCGGCGGACGACCGACCGAATCGAACGGCTGGAAGACGACGGACGAACCGACGACGTCCGTGCGAAAACGGGTCTCGAACCGGACGCGTACTTCTCGGCAACGAAGGCGGAGTGGTTGCTGGACAACGCCGAACCCATCAAGACACAGCGCGCTCGCCCTGCAGACCTGCGGGATCGAGCCGAAACCGGCGAAGTCCTGTTCGGAACCATCGACTCGTGGCTGATTTTCAACCTGACCGGGGAGCACATCACGGACGTGACGAACGCCTCGCGGACGATGCTGTTCGACATCCACGAGATGGAGTGGGATGACGACCTTTGCACCGAGTTTCGTGTTCCGAGAGAGATGCTCCCCGAGGTTCGCCCGTCCAGCGACCACGAAACGTACGGTTCGACCGACGCCGAAAGCTTCCTCGGAGCGGAAATCCCCGTCGCAGGCGCGCTCGGCGACCAGCAAGCTGCCCTGTTCGGACAGACCTGCTTCGACGCGGGCGACGCGAAGAACACGTACGGGACGGGAAGTTTCTTCCTGCTCAACACGGGTGAGGAAGCGGTCGAGAGCGAGCACGGCCTCCTGACGACGGTCGGTTTCCAGCGGTCCGGAGAGCCGGTTCAGTACGCCCTCGAAGGCTCCATCTTCGTTACGGGCGCGGCGATCGAATGGCTCGTGGATATGGACCTCATCGACGATGCCATCGAGACGGAGAACCTCGCCCGAAGCGTCGATTCGACCGATGGGGTTTTCATGGTGCCAGCGTTCACCGGATTAGGTGCACCCCACTGGAATCAGCGCGCTCGCGGGACGCTCGTGGGAATGACCCGCGGAACCCGAAAGGAGCACGTCGTGCGAGCCACGCTCGAAAGCATCGCCTTCCAAACGCGTGACGTTGCGGAGGCGATGGAGGCCGACAGCGGCATCGAGGTCGAATCCCTGCGCGTGGACGGCGGTGCGGTGAAGAACAACTTCCTCTGTCAGCTCCAAGCCGACATCCTCGGCACGGATATCGTTCGCCCGGTCGTGGACGAGACAACCGCGCTCGGGTCGGCATACGCCGCCGGGCTCGCGGTTGGCTATTGGGAAACCGTGGACGAACTCCGAAACAACTGGCAGGTCGACCGCGAGTTCGAAACGGCGATGGAACTGAACGACGCCGAGGCCGACGAAAAGTACGGCCGCTGGCAGGACGCAGTCGAACGGTCGCTCGATTGGGCACAGAAAGGGAGCGACTGAGATGGTGGACGTATCGTCACTGTTCTCCACTCTGTTCGCCGTCGAGATGCTCATCGCGGCGTTCGCCGGTGGCGCCTTCGGTGCCGCCATCGGGGCGCTCCCAGCGTTCATCTTCACCGGCTTCATGGTCATCGCGGGCGAAGCCGCGAACCTCGCAGGTGAGGCGGTCGCCGAGGCCGGTGGCGTTTCCGCGAACCAACTCGATGCCGTCGGCATCACAGGGTCGATCGCTTTCGGCCCGGTGTTTTCTCCCGCGATCAGTTTCGCTGGCGGTGCGGCCGCCGCCGCGTACGCCGCGAAACGAGGGTACATGGAAACCGGCTTCGACTTCCACGAGGCGAAAAACATCGCGTTCGCACAGGGGACCAAACCGGACGTGCTCGCGGTCGGCGGCTTGTTCGGTATTCTCGGCTACTGGTTGACCGAACTGTCAGTCGCTTTCGCCATGCCGTACGACCCCATCGCGATGGGTGTCGTCCTTTCGGCACTCCTCCACCGATTGGTCTTCGGCTACGACCTCATCGGCGGCGCGAATCGTGGACTGCTGAACATGAAACCGTTCGAGTCGGAGGAGCGGCGCGTCATCGGCGACGCAGCCACCGACGGCGGTACCGCACGTGGCCGATTCATCGTCGAACCGTGGCTTCCACACCAGTACAGATGGGCGAACGTCGCGACCATCGGTCTGGTCGTCGGCGTTCTCGCGGCGTACATCGCCTACGAGACCGGAAGCCCGTTCCTCGCCTTCGGTATCAGCGCGGCCAGTCTCGTGTTCTTGAACTGCGGCGTCGAGAAAATCCCGGTTACACACCACATGAGTCTTCCTGCCAGCACCGCTGCCCTCGCGTTGGCCCCGGTCGGCGGGGAGATCACCTCCGTGTCGATGGTTACCGTGCTCGCAGTCGGTGCCGTGTTCGGGATGATTAGTGCCCTGTTCGGGGAAACGTTCCAGCGGGTTTTCTACGCCCACGCCGACACGCACATCGACCCGCCCGCTGCCGCGATCGTCTTCGGAACCCTCCTCATCGCCGTATTGGCAATCCTCGGCGTGTTCCCGCAGAGTTCGTGGGTCGCAACGCTCGGACTGTAGCGCGACGACCACTGTTTTTCGCACACTCCGGCGTGAACACCGAGCCAGCGAAACAATCACATGAGCGGTTTCTAAACCGTCCAACGATGACTCGGACCGACGATAGACCGCAACGACTGCTGGCAGCGCTGGAGATGGCTGGTGCGTGACACCGACCGAATCGCGTTCGTTTGCGTGCAGAACGCGGGTCGAAGCCGACGCACGGTCGTCCGACGTCGAAGTCCTGACGGGAGGCACTCATCCAGCGGACGACGTCCACGATATCGTCGTCGAGGCGGTGGCAGAAATCGGAATCGACGTGGGGGGTCAAACGCCCCGAGAGATCACGACTAACGAACTGGTTTCGTGCGACTACGTCGCCACGATGGGCCGTTCGACGTTGGACCTGAGCGAAGCGGAGAAACCGGTGAACGTCCGCGACCTGTTCGACGAAGTCGAGTCGGAGCAGCGGGACTAAGTGTTAGACGAGCGAAGTTCCCTCATGGTTCCGCCGCTCGTCCTCGACATCGACGGCACGATGACCCGGCCAGACGACTCCATCGATCCGCGATTTTTCGACCTGCTTCCCGACTGGGAGGCCCCGATCGTTGTCGCGACCGGGAAGGCGTTTCCCTACCCAGTTGCGCTCTGTCACTTCCTGCAGATACCACAATACGTCATCGCCGAAAACGGCGGTATCGTCCTCGTGGAGGACGAAATAACGCGAAACGGCGACGGCGAAGCCGCTTTCCACGTCGCCGAGGAGTACGTCGCGGATGGCTACGAACTCGGGTGGGGCGAGAGCGACCTGACCAATCGCTGGCGTGAGACGGAAATCGCGGTTCAACGCGACCAACCACTCGGACCGCTTTCCGAACTCGCCAGCGAACACGGGTTGGAAGTCGTCGACACCGGCTTCGCGTACCACGTCAAATCCTCCGGCGTGAGCAAGGGACAGGGATTGAAAGCCGTCGCCACTCTACTCGACCGCGACCCGGCCGAGTTCGTCGCCATCGGCGATTCGGAAAACGATGTTTCGACCTTCGGTGTCGTCCGCGAGAGCTACGCGGTTGCGAACGCCGACGAGAAGGCGAAACGAGCCGCCGAGACGGTGGTCGAGGAGTCGTACTCCGAAGGGACGATTTCGGTACTGGAAGAACTCCGAAGCGGTTTCGATTGAGACCTCGTGGGAAAGTGAGACGTTCGCGGCCGCGACCCTCTCGTTTCCACGATTACATGGACGGTGGTATTGGACTCGCGACGCAGCAGTAAGACGAAACCTTACGGACGTTCGGTTACTTCGTTTCCGTTCCGTCGCCGTTCCCGAACCAGTGCGACCGTTCCGACTGCCAACACACCGAGCGCTAACACCCACGGACCCGTCTGTCGGGTGCCCCGTCGAACGTCGTTTTCCTCGTTCATCCGTCCACCTCCTCGCGAATCCACGTCGCGAACGGATCCGTCATCGCCGATTCGTCGAATCGCTCGATACAGGGGACGTCGTATGGATGTTCGTCTTCGACTCGTGCGACCAGCGCTTCCCACGCCGCTTCGGTCGTCTTCGCTAACAGGACGACTTCCTCGTCGTGGACGACCTCCCCTTCCCAGCGGTATACCGAGGTACAGGGAAATCGGTTTACGCAGGCCGCCAGTCGCTCCTCGACTAACAGCTCGGCGAGCCTTTTCGCGCCGTTATTCGGCGCGGTGATATACGCGGTCGGCATCTCACTCCGCGATGGGGTTGTGGCGTCCGTTGATGTCCCATTCGTGGAGGCAGAACGGTCGCCCTTCACTGCCCGTAATCGTCCAGTTGTGGCTCGACTCGTTCCACTCGTCTTCGCGTCCGCACCGCGTGCACTGTCGTCTGTCGGGCCGGTTGAGTTCCGCCATCGAAGTGAACTGATGCATCACACACTGTAAACGGTTGTGGTCAAGCGAATGCTTACCGCCGAGGTCGCCCCACCTCCGGATTCAGTTCACGGCCGTCGGTCGATAGTCACGTCGGTGTACTTATGCTTCGCGAACCCTGCCGCACCGGTCTTCGGGATGTTCACCCATTGGTAGTAGAACCCCTCGCCAACGGGGTAGAACGTCGGAATCAGTGCCACGTCTTCCCAGTTCGCTTCCTCCATTTCGATGTACGCCTCGTGGCGCGCTTTTGCATCCGCTTCGCTCGACGAACGATGGTCGAGAACCCGATTCCACGCTCGTTTCGCCCGATTCGCCGCCGCGGTGTCCTCCCAGAACAGGAACGAGTCGGTCGTGTTTCTCGGGGCGAGCAGTTTGAGGAACGTCTCCGGTGACGGATAGTCCATCACCCATCCGTAGGAGAACGCTTCGAGCGTACCGTTTCGTCCGCGTTCGGCCAGCGTGGGGAACGATGCCTGCTCGATTTCGAGGTCGATATACACCGCCCGAAGCTTGTCTTGGAGCAACTTCGCGGTCTGGGACCACGACGAGGACTGATAGGTCGTGATGGTGAATCGCTCCCGATCGTCCGAACCGTAGCCTGCACGTTCCATTACCGCCCGAGCCTCGTCGAGTTTCGATTCGTCCCGCCCGTACGGATACGACGTTGCGTGTTCCATGGCCGACTCGACCCCACCGGGGAAGATGCTCGGCGGCGTGAGATGGACGGCCGATTCGCCCCTGTCTTTTCGGACATCCTCGACTTCCTGTTCCTGATTCATCACGTGCGCGACCGCTTTCCGGACGGGTTTCGGAACGCGCTGCGTGTTGAACCCGATGTAGTACGTCGTCGCGAGCGGAACTTGGACGTAGCGAACGGTTCGGCCGTTTTCCGGCAACGGTCCATAGGTCCCGATTTTCCGACCCTGTTCGTCGATCGTTTCGATGGTCACTTTCGCCGGGTCGAACTTCGAGTTTGGCACCCAGAACGCGTCCGCATTCTCGTTCGTAGCGTAGGTGTACCCTGCCGTGGGGTTGCTCATCACGTGCCAATGTATTCCGTCGACGTGTGGTCCGTCACCGTGATAATCGTCACGTGCAGTCACCGCGTATTCGGCGTCGGACTGCCAGTAATCGAACGTAAACGCACCTGCCCCGACTGGCGTTTCAGTTGCGAACTCCTTCCGGGGCATCCGCCCATCGTAGCCCGGAACGTCGCCGACGATTCCCTCGGGAACGATAGCCAGCGACGGGAGCGCCAGCACATCGAGCGTCGCGTAAAATGGCGACTCGAGTCGGAGTTCGACCGTCTTTCGGTCCATGGCTTCGACCCCGAGCGTTCCGGGGACATATTCGTCGCCCTTCCGCTCGTGTTCGACGCCGAGATGGTCGAACAGTAACGACGCGTGTGTCGAGTGTGGCGAGACGGCGACGCGCTCGAACGAATAGACGACGTCGCTCGCGGACAACGTCGAACCATCGTTGAACGTGACGTCGTCTTTCAGCGTGAAGGTGTACGTTCGCTCGTCGTCGGAAACGGTCACGTCATCGGCGAGGAGAAGCTCCGGCTCCGGATTCCCTTTCGGATACTGAAGCAACCCATCGAACAGTTGCGTGATGACGCGATAGGATGCGCCATCGTTCGCGGCAACGGGGTCGAGCGTCCGAATCGGGCTTCCGATCATTCGAAACGTTCGTTCGGAGTCGTTGCCTTCCACGGATGCACCGAGACAGCCCGCCATTGCACCGCCAGCGACACCGCAAACCGTCCCGATGAACGCTCGTCGCGTACCTGCTCCCTTCATTGTGGCCTCCGGATGGGGGGGTGGGTCGGGACGAATTCACCAGTTGCGGGTTGCAGGGTGGACACGATTTCGTATATGCAGAACGGGGTTAAATGTGTCACTAAGTGATTTTAGTATGTCAATTTCAGCCACAGTCGAAATACTCGATGAACGAAGTCCCAGTCGAACAACAGAGCCTATTTCCTCTGGCGTCGAACGTTCACGGGATGCTCGGAAGACGCACGCTTCTCCGGGCGATGGGTGGGTCCGGCGTCGCCACGTTGGGGAGTCGAAGGAGACGGATGCAAACGGCGGAGCAAACACGAGGGGGGAAAACGATGGCT
Source organism: Haladaptatus caseinilyticus (assembly GCF_026248685.1). Lineage (NCBI taxonomy): Archaea > Methanobacteriati > Methanobacteriota > Halobacteria > Halobacteriales > Haladaptataceae > Haladaptatus > Haladaptatus caseinilyticus. The sequence continues at coordinate 138,893 of NZ_CP111036.1, forward strand.
ACGTTCAGCACACCAGCGTTCGAGGACGGGAACCGGATTCCGAGGGAGTTCACCTGCGAGGGGCAAAACGCGTCGCCACCGCTCGAAATCGAGTCGGTACCGGACGACGTGACGTCGCTCGCGATCATCGTAGACGACCCGGATGCGCCAAGCGGGACGTTTACTCACTGGCTCATCTGGGACGTTCCGCCGGATACGACGCGGATACCGAAGGACGTTCCACAGATGGAGGTCATCTCCGACCTTGGCGGAGCGAAGCAGGGCGAAAACAGTGCCGAAGAACTCGGCTACATGGGCCCGTGTCCTCCGATAGGGGATGGACCACACACGTACCGGTTTACGCTCTATCTGCTCGAACAACAACCACGGCTCGGGGCGGGTGCGACCAAAGATGCCCTGCTGGATGCGATGGGTGGGATTCGGCTCGATCAACGTCAGTTTACGGGGAAGTTCGGGCGAGGGTAAGTCGGAAACCCGCCCGTTGATTCGGTGCCGCATGTAGTTTTCTCACTGATTCGTTCCACCTCTGAGTGACTCGCGTGAACGAAATACATGTCCAGCAGTTCGGTGTCGCCGTTATCCTGGCTGAGGGTTTCGTTCCGGTCGTCGAGGCAACGGGGGCAGGATGACAGACCGTTATCCCCCGATACTGGAACGTTCTTCTCGGTCGCTGAATCAGCCTCCTCGCCGTTTTCGAAGGGTTCTCGGAGAGTCCGTTCCCTCGGAGGTGCGTCGAGCGGACGGGGACCCAAAACCGACTTGGAATTCCAGTGACAAAGCGAAACGATGCCCGAAATCAGCGTGAGCGTCGAGGATAGCGCGGATACCGACGCAGTCCGCGATGTCGTTACCGCTGCGTTCGGTCGAAATGACGAGGCCGAGCTCGTCGACGCACTCCGCGAATCACCCGCCTACTGCTCGAATCCATCGCTCGTTGCGCATCTCACCGGCGATATCGTCGGCTACGTCATGTTCGCTGAAGTCACACTGGACGAAGCCCCCGAAAAGGAGGCGCTCGTCCTCGCTCCACTCGCGGTTGACCCCGACCATCAACGTATGGGCGTCGGAACCCGACTCGTCCACGTCGGTCTGGAAAAAGCACGAGAGGCAGGCTACGAACTCGTCTTTCTCCACGGCGACCCCGACTACTACGAACGATTCGGATTCACGTCGGCCGTCGATGCTGAATTCGAGAACCCGTTCGATATGCCCGACGAAAGCTTTCAGGTATGTGACCTCACGGAAGGGACGCTGGACGATGTTGCCGGAACGCTCACCTATCCGGCCCCGTTTCGAGCGTGAACGGGTATCGAATACCACCTCATAACGGAAACCGTCGCGCCACAGTCGATACAACAAAGTCGGCGGGGGACGCGGGTTCAGGTGCTATGATAAAGATGGTCGATCTGCTGGTTCGTAAGGACGGAATGACCCATGAGGAGTTCGAAGACTACTGGCTCAACGAACACTCGGACATCGCCAAGGAGCTTCCCGGCCTGCGAAAGTACGTCACCTCCGTCTCGAAAGACCCCGAAAAGGCGGGGTACGACGGCGTTCTCGAACTGTATTTCGACTCGACGGCCGACATGAAAGCGGCGTTCGACTCCGAACAGGGCGAGAAAGTGATGGCGGACGCCGCCGAGTTCCTCGACATGGAGCAGGGACCGACGCTCATTCTCGAAGAGACAGTTCAAGTAGACGACCTCGAATAACCGAAAGGAAAACGGTTTTGGACGGCGTAATGGGTTCATGGAAACAGTCCGCCGTCCATCGTTTTCGTGGAGTGACGTGCCCGCCCTCCTCGCCAGTATCGTCGTCTGCCAACTCGCGGGAATCGTCCCGTCGATTCTCACCGCAAACGACGTTGCAACGTGGTACACGACGCTCCAAAAACCGGCATTTACGCCGCCGAGTTGGGTGTTCGGTCCGGTGTGGACGACCCTCTACTTGCTGACGGGGATCGCGCTCTATCTGGTGTGGCGACGGGGTAATCGAGGTGCACTCGTCATCTTCGCCGTGCAACTCGCGCTCAACGCGGCGTGGACGCTGGTCTTTTTCGGCATGCGTTGGCCCGCTGGCGGACTCGTCGTCATCGTCGCACTGCTGGTTGCCATCGGCGCGACGATCGTCGCGTTCACCCGAGTCGACCGCCGTGCTGGCCTCCTGCTCGTTCCCTATGCCCTCTGGGTAAGCTTCGCAACCGTACTGAACTACGAACTCTGGCGGTTGAACTGACCGGCGTTCGTTACCAACGCCGAGCAACCACACTTTTGCACGGCCACGATGTTTCCAGAGGCATGAATCTGGGGGTGTTAGGTACCGCCCGTATCGCGCATCATTCGTTCGTTCCGGCGGTCGAGTCCACGGACCACGAAGTCACTGCCATCGCGTCGCGGAGCGAAAGACTGGCCAAAGAATTCGCAGAAACGCACGGGATTTCACGGTCTTTCGGCTCGTACGAGGAACTCCTCGAATCCGACGTGGACGCCGTGTACATTCCGCTGCCAAACTCGCTTCACGCCGAGTGGACGAAACGCGCCGCGGACCACGACCTCCACGTACTCTGTGAAAAACCGCTGGCAGTGAACGCCGAGGAGGCACGCGAGATGGGCGACTACTGCGACGACCGGGACGTCACGTTGATGGAAGCGATGATGTTTCGTTACTATCCCCGGACCGAGCGAATGGCGGAAGTCGCGGACGAACTCGGCGACGTTCGGTCGGTCGATGCCGGGTTTCACTCGTCGCTCCGTCGGTGGCCCGCGGGAACACGGTACGACCCCGACCTCGGCGGTGGCTGCCTCCTCGATGTGGGCGTCTACGCCATCGAAGTCGCACGTTTGTTTTTCGGTGAGCCGGAACGCGTCGTCGCTCAGGTCGGTGACCCCGATGGGATGGGCGTCGAAACACAGGCGTCAGGCATCCTCGCGTATTCGGGCGGGCGAACCGCGCAAATCGGTTGTTCGTTTCGTCTACAAGACGCCCAGTACTGCCGGGTGGAAGGAACCGAGGGACTGCTTCACGCCGACCGAGCGTTCTCGGTCGGTCGTGACCCAAGCGAGTTCGAACTGCAGTTTCCGGGAAGACACGTCACTGAATCGTTCGCGTCCGCGGACCCCTATGCTCTCGAATTGGAGCGGTTCGCGGAGTACGTCGAAGACGGTGAGCGTCCACGAACTGACGCCCGAGAGGCGGAGAGGACACTGGCCGTAGTGGACGCGCTTCGGGAAAGCGATGAAACCGGAGGGTGGGTCGCTGTCTCGGGCTGAGTGGTCAGAAATGGGAGTTTCGAAGGGCCGTCCGGAGAAGAGGGAGGGTTATTCGTCCTGACAGCAACCGCCTGCCTGCTGACCGAAATCGACCGCGAGCGGGTCGGAAATCGCTCGGTTCAGGTCTTCGAGTCGGGCGGAAAGCTTGTCCTGTGCATCGAGATACTCCGCCATCACGGGAAGCGAGTGGAGGTCTTCCTGTGCTTCCTGGACCTTCGTTACGTCCTCTTGGGTCGCTTCACCGGTCTGACGCGCGAGCATGAACTCCTGTCGGAGGCGTTCGAATTTCTTGATTTTCTCCTGGGCATCCTCGTCCGCCTCGACTGCGGATTTGGCCTCCTCGAACTGCTGGTACTCCGTCGTGTTCACGATCGCTTCGCCGAGTTCGGTCGCCATCTCCTCCACGCTGGTTCCCTCGTCGCTCACGTCGGCTTTCGTGTCTACGCTCATGGACGATAGTTCGGACTCGAGGGGTTTAGGCCTGCCGAATGTGGAAGTCGGCGACGCGTTTTTCCGCGGATGATGTTTGGTTTCAGTGGGCGTATTGAATAGAAAGCGCGTATTCAGCAAACGGTCACCGTTCGCTCCGCTCCGTCAGTGACGAAACAACCGGTCGGTAGCGTCCTTCTCTTACTGTAATCCCGAACGAAAGAAGGTGAGAACGATACCTGACCATAGAACCAGTCCTGACCCATAGAAAATCAGAACCGCACGAGTACCGAATTCCTTCGGGGATAGACTCGATTGTATATCGTCGATCGTTATCCCGCTAACTTCTGCGTCTCCTGTCTCGATAGCGGATGCACCTACCGGTCCGCTCGCTGCGCCCCTGAGTACTACGAAAAGCACACCGACACCTGCGGCAACTAACGTGTAGAGTCCCGAATGAGTCAGGAAATATGCAACCGACCGTGATAGCTCCCGCAATTACAGTATAGAACACCAATCCTTGAGCGATAGGCCGGATATCCACGAATGTACTTGACATTCGATTGCCATTACGTTTGGGTCGATGGTGAGTTGCAAAGCCGGTAGGTTGCTGTTCAACCTCGAATACGGCGTGCTGAACCCATCCTCGATATACAGCACGGCTCCTATGTTTCTGAACCGCTCAACGAGCCCCGTCCAGCGAAAACCGGGAACACCGTGCTTAAACGTATTCACCAATAAAGCATCTCCAATGAGCCAAGAGAGCGAGTACAGCGAGGGGGATTTGCGGAAGACGGGAATGGCCCTCAAACATGATCGGGAGTGGGATTACGAACTCGACCGTATCATCGAAGCTGTCGAGGAGCGTGACGCGGAGAAGGTCGGCTTGCAGTTCCCCGAGGGACTCAAGCGAAGGGGACCGAGCGTAGCCGACGACCTCCGGGAGCTACTCCCCGACGATGTGACGATTCTGCTCTCGGGACAGCCGTGTTACGGTGCCTGTGACTTGGATACCTATCTGATGAAGCGAACCGACGTGTTCGTCCACTTCGGCCACTCCCCGATGAAGAACACGGACAAAGTCATCTACGTCCCGCTGTTCTCGAACGTCGATGTCTTCCCCATCATGGAGGAATCGGTGGAAGAACTCGAAGTCGGTGACGTGGGGCTGGTCACGACCGCCCAACACATGAACCGCTTCGAGGAGATGAAAGAGTGGCTGGAAGACCGCGGATTCACCGTTCACACCCGAAAGGGCGACGATCGACTGACCCACGAGGGACAGGTCCTTGGCTGTAACTACGCCTCCGCGGATATCGACGCGGACCAAGTGCTCTACGTCGGCGGCGGCAAGTTCCACCCCCTCGGACTGGCGATGGAACATCCCGACAAGACCGTCGTCATCGCCGACCCGGTGAACAACGTCGTCACGGTTGCGGATACCGAAAAATTCCTGAAACAACGCTACGGCGCGGTTCACCGCGCGATGGACGCCGAGAAGTGGGGCGTCATCTTCTGCACCAAAATCGGACAGGGTCGATGGGACGTGGCACAGGACATCCTCGACGAGAACGACAACGCCTACCTCATCACGATGGACGAGGTGACGCCCGACCGCCTCCGGAACTTCAACATGGATGCCTTCGTCAACACGGGATGCCCACGCATCACGACCGACGACGGACCGCAGTTCCACAAGCCGATGTTGACCCCCGGCGAATACGAAATCGCGGTCGGCAACGAACCACTCGACTCGCTCGAATTCGACACCTTCCACGGTACGTGGTAGTACAATTTTTGTAGCGGTTATTTCTCCCTTCTATCATGTCCTGCCCTCCTGACAGCCAACGCGATAGTCTTCTCTCCCCGCATTCTATGGTAACGTTCCCTACTGTTTCTATCAGCGTATAATTGCTGTGAGGGTGATCGGCTGGTTCGAGGACTACTCCTTCCAGATGAGCCCGTCGATGTGTCCCTTCATCACCGTTTCATCCTCCTGGTTGTGACATACGACCGAACTCGTGAGCGTGTAGCGGTCATCCCGTTCCTCGACTGTTTCGTTCGTCCATTCACAGCCGATCGTGTTCCCTGTGTGTACCGGTTCGAGGAAGTCGAATTCCATCGTCCTGGCGATATAGCTCAAATCGCCCCCGATTTTCGTCGGGAGAGTGGCCGTGAGCAGCCCCTGAACGACCAGACGGCCTTCCTCGTCAGGTTCGGTGTGAATCGCCTGCTGGTCCCCCGAGACCTCGCCGAATTGGCGGACGTCCGCTTCGGTAAACGTCCGTTCGTAGGTGTAGACAGAGCCTTCCGCTGGCGGTAACGACATCGACATGGGTACCAAATCACCGATGTCGCTGGTGCAGTTAAAATCTACGGCGCGGTGAATGCAGCAGAGTCGGTGACTCCCGTCAGAACTGCGCGACGACTTCGGACATACAGCCGTCACCGGGTTCGTGATAGGAGAAGTGGTCGGGGACGTAGTCCACGTTATGGTCGGTGTAGTTTACGGGCGGAGTGCCCTCACAGCCTTCCTCGCCGACGGCGGAGTCGAACTCGCCGACGGAGTACGCCCAGTTCAGGACGCTGTCGTCGCTTTTCCAGAAGTTGTCCATCGACCCGACGACGTTTGCGATGCTGTCGCCGTACTCGCCGTCCACTGCGACGGAATTGTTGTCCGCCGCCGCGCCGAGCAGGGTGGCCGACTCGATATGATCGCGGTACCCCCACGAATTGAGCGCCTCGATCGTCGCGGGAACGACGCGCCCGCCGAGGGAGTGACCGATGAGGCGAACCCGAGCGCCGGTTCGAGCGCGATAGTCGGTGATGAAGTCAGCGAGTTTCGCGCCGTTCCGCTCGGCGATGTCGGTGGCGGGCCACCAGTTATCGAGGCTCGTGTCGGAATCGTAGCTGAATCCGATGACGGGATGGTCGTAGCCGTTGTTTCGGAGCGACGTTTTCACCGTCTCGAAATGGTCGGGTGCGGCATCCTTCTCGACCAGCCACCCGTGAACGGAAATCATCACCTCTTCGGGATTCACGCTTCCGTAGCCTGGAATGTCGCCGACGGTACTGTAGTCCGTGGCGGTGTGACCGTCCGTCAACTGGTCACCGTACCACCAGTGGATGTCGAAATGACCGCGCGTCGTCGCACGGGGGAAATCTGACGGGCCGACGATGTCCCCGTCGTCACCCTCGAACCCGGCAACGGTTCCGGCCACGCCGGCGAGTCCGACCGCGGCGGTAGCCGTGCCACGAAGGACTGCTCGACGGCTTACTCGGTGAGTCTGACCTGTGTCACTGGTGGTATCGTCTACCATGGATTTGTTTTTGGTCATGAATATTTAATTCTATTGTAAAATTATTGAATCAGTATTCTGCAGTCTCGATTCGGTAGGTACGTCCCTCGTATTCGATGAGCACTGTCGAGTTCCCGAAAGAGGTGTCACGCCCGTCGAGTCGAACCCGGGAAACCCCGTCTTCGAACGACGCGAGGAGGTTTCGAATCCGCGTGAGACGGATCACCTGTTCCGGGATTTTCCGGATCGTCTCACCGTTCGGATTTTCGACGCGCGTGGCCAGATACGTAGTACTGGCTTGACCGGCCCGAACGTGTTTTTCGTCGCCATCCCGACCGACCACCTGAAGGTCATCCGTCGGCGTGAGCGACAGCGAATCGCCGACCAGTTCGAATCGGGTAGCGACCCCGGTTCCGTTGTCGTATTTTTGCCCCCGGAACCACCCATCGATGCCGAATGCGTAGGTTCCGCCGCCGAGTCCGGGTAGGGTGATTTCCCCTGTACCCTGTGCCCCACCGATCGCTCCCCCGAGAATCGTATTGTCGACAGTCAGAGTCCACGTGTGTGATCCACCCGATTCGAGCATCATGGCCGGCTCCGGAATCATCTGGGGGCCAACGTAGAACCACTCGGAATCGACGTACTTCCAGACGCTCCATGCGTAGTAGTTCGTGGTAAACGTCGTCCCAGTTTCGTTGGTCAGTTCGAACGAGACGGTCGCTTTCGGGAGCCCGATCCGTTGCTTCGATGGCGTCATCAGGAGATTCGTCTCCGAGTCGACGTCCTCGTAGCAGACGACTCGTCTCACGTCGTCGTCGAACGGTGGACAATGGTTTTCGTTCGGAGTTTCGAGGTTTGGCGGTGCTGGTGTGTCGGCCGCTCTTCCGGCCGTAGTCCGTCTCGCTTGCGTCGTTCCGGGGGTCGATGTCTTCGCAACACTCGTATCGGAACCGCCCGGTGACGATTCGGTGAGACAGCCTGCGAGGAGGATGGAGGTGACGGAGGTGAGAACGGTTCGGCGCTTCATACGTCTGCCATCGTAGTTTTCCGCCAAATGCTTTCAGATGACTGAAAAGCCTGTTTCACCCATTGAGATTACTATGAAGCATACACAAACCTTTTTGTATTCCCAGTAGGTATGGTGTTAGTATGAGCGCAACTCGTCCCTCGACTATCGAATCCGCCATCGAATGCTGCCGACCGACCGACAAAACGCCCGTGACGCTCGACGCATCCGCGCTTCCGAGCGCACGAACCGACCTCCGCGAACTGCAGAACGAACTCGACGCGAACGACCTCGTTCCCGCGGGTGTGACGGTTGACGCTTGCTTCGACGCGGATTGCTCCTTTGCCACGCAGGACGAGGCGGACCGGATCCGCGAGTGCGTTCGAACCGCGGCGTTCCTCGGTGCAGGTACCGTTACCGTCGAATTCGGCAACGTCGCTGACGAATCGAAAGTTCGTCCCTCCCTCGCGGCCCTGAAAGAGCGTGCCGATCGAGAAGGCGTTACGCTCGAACTCGACGGCCCGCTCTCGTTCGACGACTGAAATCGGAACTCCGATTTCGAACGCCGAAACCCCATTCTTACGTCTCCCCACCTCGTCTCCCCTCACATGGGGAAACGTGCGCTGGAACGTCGGCTTTCCGCAGTCGCCGACTTCGCCGATCCGCAGGTCGAACTGGAGCAGTACGCGACACCCGCGGACCTCGCGGCCCATCTCGTTCATCTCGCCGACGTTCACCACGACGTTGCCGGACGGACGGTTCTCGATCTCGGCACCGGAACCGGGATGCTCGCGATCGGGGCCGCGACTCGTAGTCCCCGACGTGTCGTGGGACTCGACCGAGATGGAACCGCCATCGAGCAGGCACGCGAAAACGAATCCCACGTCGCACCCGAAACGCCCATCGAATGGGTGGTCGGGGATGCGACCCGCGCACCGCTGTGTCGGAAGAATCTTCGGGCGAAATCGGTCGATTCGGCCGAATCGACCGAACTGACCGAATCGGCATCATCCGTGACGGTGCTGATGAACCCGCCGTTCGGCGCTCAGACGGGCAACCAACATGCGGACCGCGCGTTTCTCGAAACGACTTCGGCAATCGCGGACGTCTCTTACTCCATTCACAACGAAGGGAGTTTGGACTTCGTCGAGGCGTTCGCCGAAGATGCTGCCGCGGATGTAACACACGCGTTTCGAGCGGAACTGCCGCTCTCGCGGCAGTTCGAGTTCCAGCGGGAGGAACGAAAAGTAATCGACGTGGAAGTGTTCAGAATCGAGTGGCGTTAGCTGCCATACGTTTCCTTCTTTGCCACCTGAACGCGGGTATCGTCGATGACGGCGACGATGCGGTCGTTGGTTCGCTCGAACGTAACTCCTCGAAGCGTAATCGAGGAGCTCGGGGCCGGAAGCGGACCGCTTGCGACTGTCGAATTGTTTGCCGACAGTTCGAGGGTGAACCGATCACGATGTACGGCGATCGAAACCTGCTTACCAGCGAGCACGGGGTCGGCGGTCACAGCGTCGGAGGAAAACACGTGCTTCCACCGGTTCGAATCCGAACGCAACCACACCTGATAGGCGGTTCCACCGCCGCTCGCGCTCCAACCCTCTCGTTTTACGTGAACCGCTTTCTGCCATCCGACACCGCCGACCCTGACCGTTCTCCGACCGGCATGTGCGAGTTGCCCCTTCGACACCTCACGGGACCAGATTTCTCGGTTTTCGTTGACGACGATGACGCCGCTCGTGTTCACTTGCGTCGTCTCGCCACCGAGCGAAACGTCGATGACGGACACTTTTTGGTTCGGCACGTTTTCCGCGTACATCACGGTGTAGCCGTCGATTTCGACGGCGGAACCGACATCCGCGGTTCCGTCGCCATCGACAGTGGTGAGATTTATCGGAACCGCGATTCCGGCCATCGCAACCAGCGGAATCAACAACAGGACCGTCCCCGCCTGTCTGACGGTCGGCCCGAACGCTTCCCGGTCGGTCGTTCGGACCGCCACTGTCACGAGTATCGAAAGCGCGAGGACGAACAAGACGCCGAGGCCGCGAAAGAGGACGTATTTTTCCAACCCACGGTACCACCAGAGCGCCCACAGCGACAGCGACATCAGGAGGACGAAACTCCCCGTCCAGGTCCGGAGGGCACTCGATCGAACGTCCCGTTTCCGAAGGAGGTAAACGCCCGCAACCGCGCCGAGGAAGAACCCGAGCGTGTGTCCCTGCACGGCGATGCCGAACCACCACGGGCGTGAGAACGACGTGGACGCCTCGCCGAGTATTCGTGGATCGAGAAACGCTTGGTAGAGCGTGCTGACGACTCCCTGTGCCGAGAGCGCGACGATGGTCCCCAACGGGTACCGAACCAGCGCGAATCCGACGAAAGCGAAGACGACACCGGAAAATCCGATAACCGGCCCCCACGCCAAAACGCTCGTCCCGAGGCCGATGACGATTGCGCCGAGCGGGAACAGCACGAATGCACGAATCCACGGGTTCGTGCGCCACGACGACCCGGACTCCTCGCCGCGTTCGGTCGGATAGTGGCTGAAGTAGTACTCCGCCAGCGGCGCGAGGGCGAGCGTGCTCGTCATGTTGCCGATGAGATGCCCCGGTCCGGCGTGCGAAAACGATCCGAGAAGCATCCCCAACGGGTAGAGATACGACCACGACGCAAACGCGACCGTAACGGGATTGCGCCAGTGGTCCCACCCTCCCTGCACGAACAGGTAGACGGCGACGACGCCGACGACGGAGACGAGTGTCCCCCACGGAACACCGAACAGGAACCGTTTGCGAAGTGCCGTTCCCCATTTCCCCTGCGGACGATCCAAAGACCAGACGACGAGAATCGAGAGTACCAAGCCGAGCGGGATTGCGACCCGAATCGGCCACCCGTCGAGCAACGACACCATAGTCGGAGTGTGTGACCACGATGGTATAAATGAACCCGTCCTGTTCCGTGAGTGAGATGAGGGGGACTGAAACCACAACTCGTTACGAAATCGTTTTGATGAAGTTGATTCTGGTTACGATAGATGGAACGGCGGCGATTTCTTCGGTACGCTGGCGGTTCGCTCGTCCTCGGAAGCGGCGTAGCCTCCGTCACGTTCGCGGGGAACGATGGTACCTCAGCGCTCGTCGCTGGAAGCCTTCAGCGGCTCGCCTCGAATGTCGGTAGTGCGTCGGTCGAAGCCCACGGAAGCGTCGCTGCTCGACGGCTCATCGTCTCGGGTGCGCGCGAACCGGACGCGGTTGCGCTCGCGGACCCAACACTCCTTTCAGGACTTTCCGCGCGTGCGTCCCTGTTTGCGACGAACGCACTCGTCATCGCGTACGACCCTGAATCGCCGTTTGCCGAGGAGGTCGAACGGAAATGGCGGAGCGCGATGCGCCGGGAGCAAATCGTCGTCGGGCGGACGGACCCCGACCGTGACCCCCTCGGTTACCGAACCGTGATGGCACTGGAACTCGCCGGAGAGCGCGACCTGCTCGGGAAAATACGCGTCGTCCCCGAAACTGGACTCCTCCGAAGTTTGGAAGGTGGTGCGTTCGATGCGGTGTTCGCGTACCGGAATATGGCCGTCGAACACGGCCTTCCCTTCGTTACACTCCCGGACGAACTCGATTTCTCGAATCCCGAGTTCGGCGACCACTACGCCACCGCAAGCGTCGAACTCCCGAAACGAACCGTTCGCGGCGCGCCGATTCGGTACGCCGCGACGGCGCTGACGGAGGCAGGAAAACCGTGGGTCGAACAGTTGGTCTCCGGGCGGAGGCGGCTTCGTTCGGCCGGGTTTTCGGTCCCAGCGTCGTATCCAACCCGAACGAGGGTAAGGGATTAATTCGCTCGGGATGAAAACCAAAACATGTCAGACGTTCCAGCGGAAGGCGACACGGAGACGTACACGCGGACGTTCACGGATGAAGACGTCGAACAGTTCGCCGACCTTTCAGGAGACCGAGGGAGCCACCACGAAGCGTCGGCGGGGGAAGACCGGATGGTACACGGATTACTGACCGCGACGCTCCCGACGAAAATCGGCGGTGACATGGATTACGTCGCTCGAACGATGACGTTCGAATTCCAGCGGCCCGTGTACGTCGGCGAGGAGGTCACGTGTAAATCGACAGTCGAGGCGTTCGAGTCCCACGAAACGCGTCACGAGATGGTCGCATCGTTCACCTGCCGGAACGAAGATGGAGAAGTCGTTCTCGATGGGCAGACGGAGGGTGTTATTTTTCGGTAGCTACTCCCCGAAGTCCGGCAAATCGTCGGGAGCCTCGAACTCGGCCTCCCAATCGACGTAGTCCGCTTCGAGAACGTCACAGACGACTTGGCCGAGTTCGGTCAGCGAGGCGTTGATGGACGAGACGGCGTTCCACGAGTCGATGTTCGGGTGAAGCGCTCGTTCTTTCCAATCCTCGGGAATACCGGGTGCGTGATAGCCGACGCGATCGGCGAAGTCGTCCCAGAAGAAATCGAACTCGTCGAAGAGGTCCAAATCTAATGCGGTTTCGAACTCGCGTTCCTCCAACTCGGTGTGTTCTGCCCACTGATTGAACGACTCTTCCCAAGCCCCCTCGTGGAGAAACGTCTCCAATTCGTCCCGTCGGTAGTTCGTTTCACCGTGGACTGATACGTCGTCGTACTCCTGTACGTCCGCCTCCGGACGCAGAGTCGGTGCGTCGGGGGCTGGTACGTTGAGTCCCATGAATCGGAATAGGGACGGTGCTCTGATAAGAGTTCTCACGGGGGCTGAAAACCGTGTTACGGGCCGATTTCGGTGGATAGGGGAGGCAAAAAGCCGGACGAAACGAGCGTTACTACGCCCGACGACCCTCACTAGGCCCATGAACCGTCTAATCCATTTATACTGGTTCTGGCCGACGATACGTGAGGAATGAGGGAAACAAAACCGACACGGATAGTGACAGTCGGATTGGTAGCACTGATGCTGACAGTTAGCGTCGGCGCCGTAGGTATGGGAGCGATGGCTGTCCAGGATACGACGACAACGACGACTAACGAGACGACTGCCGGAACGAACGAGACGACCGTCGTGGCGGAGGGGACATCTCCGGGGCTAAACGAGACCACGACTGCCGGGGCAAACGAGACGACAACCGCTGGAGCAAACGAGACGACAACCGCCGCAGCAAACGAAACCACAACCGCCGCAGCGAACGAAACGACAACTGCTGCGGCAAACGAGACGACAACCGCCGCAGCGAACGAGACGACCGTCGCTGGGGAAGCGGGCAAAGCACAGGTTCGTGTCGCCCATATGTCGCCGGACGCACCTCCGGTTGACGTCCTCGTGGACGGCGAAACGGTGGTGTCGAACCTCTCGTACGGCAACGTCACGGACTATGCAGCCCTTTCGGCAGGTGAGCACAACGTCACGATCACCGCCGCGGGCGACCCGAGTACGGTCGTCTTCTCGGAGAACGTGACGTTCGAGGCTGATACGAATTACACCGCCGTCGCACAGGGCGAAATTTCGGAGAACGCGAACCGGCCCTTCGAAGTCAACATCCTCGAGGACGACTTCACCGCACCCGGCGCGGGTAACGCCTCGGTTCGGCTCGTTCACGTCTCGCCCGACGCGCCACCGGTTGACGTAACCGTCGCTGGAAGCAACACCACGCTCTTCGACAACGTCTCGTACGGCAACGCGACGGCGTACGAAGAGGTTCCTGCGGGCGACTACACGCTCGAAGTCCGTCCCGCGACCGCGAACGACGACGGTGAAGTCGTCGGGACGTTCAACGTGACGCTCAACGAGAGTACGGCGTACTCCGCCTTCGCGGCAGGCTACATCAACCCGGCTGCTGCGCCCGAAAGCGGACAGAACAACCCGTTCGAACTCATCCTCGTCGAGGACTTCGTGTTCGAGCAAGTGACAAAGACGACCGCGGCGGAGACGGCCGCGAAGGAAACGACCGCGGCCAAAGCGACGGCCACGACGGCAAAGAAAACCACCGCGAAGAAAGCGCCGAAAGAGACGACTGCGAAGGAAACGACGGCGAAGAAGGCGCCGCCGAAAGAAACGACGGTCAACAGAACGACTGCGAAGGAGACGGAAATCACGGCCAACAAGACGACCGCGCAAAAGGAGACCACGGTTAGCGAGACGACCGTTGCGGGGACGGAAACCACGGTCACCGAAACGACCGCGGCGAAGGAGACCACACGACAACAAACGACGGTGAAAGCAACGGCGACGGCGAAGCCGACGAAAGCCGTGGAAACGACGGCGAAAGCTACCACGGTGAAGGAGACGACCGCAAAGGAACACACTCCGAGGAAAACACCCGCGAAGAAAACCACAGCAGGGGAAACCACTACGGACGACCACAAAAAGAGCAGTTCCGACGACAGCAGCTAAACCGAGGTTTCTTTTTTGCTGAAATCGAACGTCACCCGTGAACGGGATATCCGCCATTCGTCACCGGAACGACGTGAGGGAGGGAACGCGGACGTTTTCGCTACCGGCGGATAACTTCGCGACCGTCAAATCGACCATCGAATCCGGGCGCGACCAGTGGGCCGGTGTGGTCGTAACGAACGAAGATGGGCGTATTTTGTTGGTCGAAAACGGGTGGAGCGATGGGTGGGTCGTTCCGGGTGGCACGGTCGAAGTAGACGAAACGCTCGCAGGGGCCGCGGTCAGGGAAGTTGCGGAGGAAACCGGCGTGTCAATCGAACTCGATGGACCCCTTCTCGTCGAGCGTCAGACGTTCACGCACGATGGAAAGGCGGTTTCGGGTCATTTCGTCCTGTTCGGCGGGACTGCAGACGAGGCCGAAATCGGTTCCGACCTCGGCGTCGAGGGTGAGACGATTTGCGATGCACGGTGGTTCACAACCCTTCCGGAACTGACAATCGACTACCGGGCGGAAATCGAGGCGTTTCGAGGGTAGCCCCTCAATCGATTCGCTCGGCCACGGCACGCAACTGATCGATCCGTTCGGTTCGTGCCGAATCACGGAGGGCTTGCTGATTCTCGTCCGGACAATCCAATTTCGGAACGGGCGTCGGTTTGCCCGCCTCGTCCAGCGCGACGAAGGTAAAAAATGAGGTGGTCGTTTCGCGCGCTTCACCCTGTTTCGGGTCCTCTGCGCGAACGTTCACCTTCACGTCGATACTGGTTCGTCCGGTGTCGAAAACGAACGCTTCCACGACGGCGACCTCGCCGAGGTCGATGGGGGAGATGAAATCGACGTGATCCATCGACGCGGTAACGCACTGATTGCCACAGAATCGCATCGCCGCGATTGCACCGCAGATGTCCATCCAATGAAGCACTGCGCCACCGAGTGCCCGCCCGAGATTGTTCGTGTCGTTGGGCAGGAGCAGTTCGGTCATTTCGGTGTACGAATCCATCAAAGTCGCAGTGTCTGCCATATCCGGTGATTGTCGGCAAGGCTACTTAGTTCGTCACAGTTCGGACCGCGTCAGAGTTATCCTCGTCGCCAACCGTATACTACTAATGAGTCGAGAGCTGGAGGATGGACCGCTGACCGACGCAACCATCGCCTCGACCGTCGGGGATGCGGTGTATCAACTCGATTCGAACGGGTATTTTCTGAAAGTCAACGACGCGGTCGTCGCTGCGACGGGATACGACCGCGACGAACTGCTCGGCTCACACGTTTCACTGCTGGTCAACGAGACGGATGCGGCTCGATTCGAAGACGAGATCAAGGCGCTGTTGGCAAACGGCCGGGATGAGGTGGGACTGACGGAGTTACCGATTCGGACCGCGACTGGTCGAACGATTCCATGTGAGATCCGATTTTCAGCGGTGCAATCCGAGGGTGAGTTCGCCGGGACGGTCGGCGTCGTCCGCGACATTTCGCGCAGAAAGCGACACGACGCGGAACTGAGGGCACAGCGTGACGAACTGGACCGACTACGTCGCATCAACGCCGTCATCAGAAGCATCGACCGCGCCGTCGTCCGGGCCGAAACTGTCAGCGAAGTCGAACAATCTGTGTGTGACCGACTCGCCGAAGCCGACACCTTCCGGTTCGCTCTCGTCGTCCGCTTCGACCCGCAGTTCGAGAAACTCATCCCCCAGACGTGGGCCGGTAATTACGATGAGTACGTCGAGTACCTTCGGGAATCCGATATCGACGTTTCCGAGGGACCAGGTGTGAAGGCGATCAAAACACGGTCCGTACAAGCGATACAGGACATCGACCGCGACGAGCACGACTGGAGCGAGGCCGCGTTGGAATGCGGTTTCGAGTCGCTTGCGGCGGTCCCGTTGGCACACGAAGAGGTCGTATACGGCGTGTTGGCGGTTTACTCCGAACGCCCGTATGCGTTCGATGATGCCGAGCGAGAACTACTGGCCGAACTCGCAGAACTGGTTGGCTACGCGCTTTTCGCGATCAAAACCCGACAGGCGCTCGTCGCTGAGCGGGTCGTCGAACTGGAGTTTCGACTCGCTGACGAGGACTACGTTTTCACTGCCCTCTCGGCACGAGAAGACTGTACGGTCACGCTGGAAGACGCTGTGTTACACCCGGATGGTTCTTTACTGTTGTACGTCTCGGTTTTCGGCGGAGACCCGGAACGGGTGGTCGAATTCTGCCACCGTTTTGAGGGTGTCACTCATCTTCGGGTCATCAGCAAGCGGGAGGACGAATGCTCGCTGGAGATTCGCTATGGCGAACCGATGGTGCTGAGAACGCTTTCACACCGCGGTGGCGTTATCAGGTCGGCGGTTGCCGAAGATGGGGTTGCACGCTTGCAAATCGATCTGCCGGAACGAGAAACCGTCCGCGAGGTGGTCGATACACTCGATGGCATCTTCGATACCGTGGAACTCGTCTCACGAAAGACGGTGGAACGGCCGATCGAAACACGTTCGAAGTTCCGTGACACGCTCGATCAGGCGTTGACCGACCGTCAGCGAACCGTTCTCGTCGCCGCGTATCGAGGTGGGTATTTCGATTGGCCACGGGAGAGTACCGGCGAAGAACTCGCAAAATCACTCGACATCGCTGCCCCGACTCTTCACAAACATCTTCGACTCGCGGAGGGGAAACTACTCGCCGCGATTTTCGATGATGCGGACAGTGGCTAATCGTTTAGCCCCACTGCTCAATGTGATCCGGTGGATGGTTTCGAGTATGCCATCCGAAACTCGCCCTGGAACCGACGCTGCTGTGAACCGATGGAACGCGACATCGGAATCCTCCCTGAACGAAATTTTCAGGGTTTGCGCCGCGCGGGTTCGTCGCGAGACACTGGTCGTTTTGCGAACAGAAGACGACCCGATTTCACTGACCGAACTCGCTACCGAACTGAGCGACGACACCGAGCAGGTTCGACTCTCGCTCGTCCACATCCACCTCCCGATGTTGGATGCGGCCGGACTGGTTCGGTGGAACCCAAAACGCGATTCAGTCGCGCTCGACGCCATTCCGAGTCGATACCGCCGACTGATCGATGTCATCGACCGTGAGATGAGATGATATTTTTCGGATTTATCGGTACCTACTTAAAAACGCAACTATTGAACGCATAGTTCGATAGACGTCGGAATGAAATATCCGATGAGCGTGAACGAAACCGTGCTACGAGAAGAACCCGAACCACTCGCGTCCGCCCAGTATTCGTGGGGTGGAGAAATGACACTCATCCACACCATCGTCGAGACGTTGTCCTCCGCAACCGGACGGTCGGCCGAGGAGCTCCCTCCGTTGCACAACGCCGTGGACGTCGATGCCCTCGAATCGATCTTCGGCCCCCGCGGAAACGGTCAACTGCGAACCGTTACCGGCGAGATATCGTTCCACGTGGACAATCACGAAGTCGTCGTCAAAAGCCACGGTCGCGTCGTCGTTCGCCTTGCTGAGTAGATTCACCCCAGTGTAGCGTCGGCCGTCGTCCGTCCTTCCCTGCTGACTCCGAGTAGTATCCAAATAGTGACACCGCAATCGCATTTACAACGGATTGTGAACCACCCTTTACTGACGGAAAGGCCGTTCTGTCGAACCGATAGCGATCAAAGCAAGCATATCGCGAGGGGGCGGGAACGGACGGTCGACGGGAGGGTTGTGAAGTACTCGAAGCACATTCGAGCGGAGCAGACTTCATTTCAGTCCGTTCAGTTTTATCACGTGAGATCGGAATCCGTATCGAGCAGCACCAACCACCGCGTACCAACGAATCCACACTTTCTGCTGAAATATCATGTCCCATTTCTCGCGTGAAAAAATTGCCGCGCCACCGATAACGGTAAAAACGGAGGGTGAGTAACGACAATGATGACCGAACAGGACCCACCGCCGTCCGTAGACGGCGAGGGGAGCGTACGAGTCGTCGGGACAGCCCACGTCTCCGAGAAAAGTGTCGAGCGAGTCGAGGAGGCCGTCGAAGCGGAGCGACCGGATACAGTCGCCGTCGAACTCGACGAGGGTCGATATCGGCAGATGCAGGGCGAGATGGCGGACGATCTCGAACCATCCGATTTGCTCCACGGAAACACCGTCTTTCAGTTTCTAGCGTACTGGATGCTCTCGTACGTACAAGCGCGAATGGGCGAGGAATTCGATATCCAACCCGGAGCGGATATGAAGGCCGCCATCGAAGTGGCGGAGCGAACAGGGAGCGATGTCGCATTGGTCGACCGCGATATCCAGATGACGATTCAACGATTCTGGGCACGGATGACGCTCCGCGAAAAGATGCGAATGGTCGGAAGCCTCGCCCTCGGTGTGACCGACCCGCTTACCCTCGGACTGCTCGGCGGTGCGATGGCTGGTGTCTTTTTCGCCATGATATTCGGTCTGTTCGTCGCCCCACTCTTCGGACTGAACGAAGCGTTGACACTCGGTGCGGGTACAGGCGCGTTCCAACTCATTGGCTCCCTCGCGGGTGGTACGATTGCGGGCCTCGTCCTCGGTTCCCTCGTGCTCTCGTTCGGCCTGACGAGGCGGTACGATATCGCTCTCGGTGGCGGACTCCTCCTCGGTGTCGTCACCGGAATTGCACTGGGAACCGGCGTCGTCGCCGCGAGCGCGGTTCCCATGCTCGATACGGGAACGCTCGAAACCATCGGTTCGGTTTCGATTCGACTCCTTTCGGCCCTCGCAATCGGCGTCGGAAGCGGACTAGTCCTTGGGCTCGCTGGTGGGGTCATCCTCGGGAGCGGCGCTCCGGCGGAGGACGAGCTAGACGAGGAGTTCGACATCGAAGACCTCACCGACGGCGACGTCATTACTGCGATGATGGAGGAGTTCCGACGATTCTCGCCGGGCGGGGCAGAAGCACTCATCGACGAACGTGACGCCTTTATCGCGCACCGGCTCGTCGCGCTCCGGGAGGCGGGCCACCACGTCGTCGCCGTCGTCGGCGCTGGTCACCAAGCCGGAATCGAAGGGTATCTCCGCAACCCGAACACCCTCCCACCGATGGATTCGCTGGTGGGGACCGAGTCGGGAAGCCGATTTTCCTTCTTCAAGCTGTTCGGCTACCTCGTCACCGTCGTCTTCCTCGCCTTCTTCATCCTTCTGGCGATGGCGGGCGTTCGGAACGAGTTCCTCATCAAGGTGTTCGCAGCATGGTTCCTGTTTAACGGAATCTTCTCATTCACGCTAGCGAAACTCGCCGGTGCACATTGGATCAGTGCGCTCGTCGGCGGTGCGATCGCATGGCTGACGAGCATCAATCCGCTCCTCGCACCGGGATGGTTTGCGGGCTACGTCGAGCTGAAGTACACACAGGTAAACATCGGCGACATCGCAAAGCTAAACGAAATAATGAGCGACGAGGAGAGTCCGCTCTCGGACCTCATGTCGCGAATGCTCGACGTACCTCTCTTCCGTCTCATCGCCGTCGTCGCCATGACGAACATCGGAAGCATGATTGCGACCTTCCTCTTCCCGTTCGTCGTCCTCCCGATTCTCGGGCCGGAAATCGGCGGTGTCGAGGAAATCACTCGGCTCATGGTGAAAGGTGCACAGAACAGCGCGGATATCATATGGGAGACGTTGACATGAACGTTCGATTCAGCACACACGAGATACGTGACCTCATCGTCGCGTGGGTCGCCCTCGGGGTAGCGTTCACGCTGTTCCTTCAACCGGAACTCGTGCAGTCGTTGATACAACCCGGTGGAAACACCTCCCCCGGTCGCTTTGCCAGGGCGCTCGGAATTTCGCTCCTCACGGCAGGCGTTGGATTCCTGCTACACGAACTCGCACACAAAGTGACGGCGATTCGGTTCGGCCAAATCGCGGAGTTCCGTGCGGATTACGGCATGCTGTTTCTCGCCATCGTCAGCGCGCTCGCCGGATTCCTGTTCGCTGCACCCGGTGCGGTGTATCACCGCGGGATGACGACGGAGCGGGAAAACGGACTCATCGCGCTGGCTGGCCCGGTCACGAACGTCGCGCTCGGCGCCGCTTTCTTCCCGATTTGGCTGATAGCGCCCGAAACCTCGTTCGTCGGCCTCGTCGGTCACCTCGGCGTGCAAATCAACTTCCTCCTCGCGGGATTCAACATGCTCCCGTGGGGTCCGCTCGACGGGAAGAAGGTGCAAGGATGGAGCACCGTCGTTTTCGTCTGTTCGTTCGTTCCGCTCCTCCTGCTCGCAGTGTACGCGCTGTTGTTCATGCCGTTCCCGCGATTCTGATCGTCGAACGGCAAGCGGTTCACGTCCTGTTTTAGAACGGCAAACCTTTACTCACCCAGTACGCGGGTTCGACCATGAGCGAGGAGGAGGAACTGACCTACGCGGATGCCGGAGTAGACATCGACGCGAGCGAGGCGGCGACGGCGGCGCTCGTCGGCGCGGTTTCGGACATCGACAACACGACCGATTACGCGGGGTTACTCGATATCGGCGATCAGTACCTCGCGCTGGCAACTGACGGCGTCGGAACGAAACTACTCGTCGCGGAGGCGATGGGCGATTACTCGACGGTCGGTATCGACTGTATCGCGATGAACGCGAACGACCTCGTGGCCAGCGGCGTCAAACCGGTCGCGTTCGTGGATTATCTCGCCGTCGAAGAACCGAGCGAGGAGTTCTCCGAGCAGGTCGGGGAGGGACTTGCGGCGGGTGCCGACGAAGCGAACATGGCCCTCGTCGGCGGCGAAACCGCGGTCATGCCCGACGTGATTTCCGGCCTGGACCTCGCAGGGGCGTGCGCCGGTCTCGCACCGAAAGACGCGATCTTCCCCGGCGAGGCCGAAGTCGGCGACCTGCTCGTCGGGTTCGAATCCTCCGGAATCCACTCGAACGGTCTGACGCTCGCCCGAAAAGCGGCGACGAAAAACCACGATTACACGGACGATTTCCCGCTCGGCGAGGGAACGGTCGGCGAGCAGTTGCTGGAACCGACGAGGCTCTACACCTCTCTCCTTCCCGAACTACGCGAGCGCGACGTTCACGCTGCGGCCCACGTAACCGGCGGCGGGTGGACGAACCTCCTTCGAATGGGCGAGCACCGCTACGAGATTACCGACCCCTTCCCCGTTCAGCAGATCTTCGAGTTCATCCGGACGGAGGGTAACGTCTCGGACGAGGAGATGCACCGGACGTTCAATATGGGAACCGGGTTCGTCGTCGCCCTCCCCGAGGAGGACGCAGAATCGCTGGTCGAAGCGACCGACGGAAAGATCATCGGTTCCGTTTCGGAGGGCGATCACGTGGAAATCCGTGGACTGAGTTTGGATTGAGGGGGACGCAGTTTCGGAATCCGAACGGCGTCGATTCGGCTGGCACACTCGTATCAAAATAATATTATGATTCAGTGACTACAATATAATTATACTGCTGCACCCTGTTCCGTCGAATATGGCCCTCCAAGAAGTGCACATTTCGCGAGGCAGGTGCCCCAAAGAAGGCGGTACAGAGGAATCTCACGCGCTGCGAACGGGGTCGATGGTGCGAGTCGAAGGGGAACAGGCACGGCAGATAATCTGGGCGAAATGTGAGTGTGGGTGGTGCGATATCCGTCGGGTGCAGGCGGAATCGGTCGAATATATGAGCGGCTAACGGACGGAAAATCGGTTCGTGCGAATCCTTTTTCATGGTCACTCGAGGAGCGTCGAACTGGCAACGAGAACTCCGTGAAAATAGGGACGCCCCGACTGTCGATTTAGGACAATCGTGCGGCGATGTCGGCCTCCGTCACGATGCCGACGGTTTCGCCCTCTTCGGTCACCATTACGGCTTTGTAGTGGTCGAGAAGGTTGCTGATCTCGTTCAGCGTCGCCGACTTCGAAACGGTCGGGAAGCTCTCGCTCATGAGTTCGCGGACCGCTTCGCCACGTGCGTCCTCTCCAGCGTGAACGAGGTCACTCTCGCTGATAGACCCGACTGGAACGCCCTCCTTGATGACTGCCAATTGGGAGTAGCCCGCCTCCTGCATCTTTTTCACCGCCGCACTGACGGGGTCGGTCGGTGCGACGCTGACCACGTCCTCGTGCATCAAGTCGCCCGCGCGAACGATATCCCCCTCCGATTCTTCGAGTGCGTTCACGATTCGTCGAAGCGTCGAGAGACGTGGATCGACGTCACCACCTTCTATTCGGGCGATGAGCGGCTGTGAAACGTCGGCTCGGTTTGCCAGTTCGCTCTGTGTCAACCCGAGGTCCGTTCTGCGTTCCCTCAGGTCTTGCGGCGTCGGGAGTTCCATACTGGAAATTACCGTGGGTTATGACATAAATCGTTCGACTTTTCAGGCAGTTTCGTCGAAGTCGATGTCGTCCTCGTCTTCGAACTCTATCGTCTCGACCACCGAAAGCGGAACGTCACGGAGCGCACCACCGATTTCACTCTTCGCGATTCGCTGGGCGTGTTCTTCGCTATCCGCGTTGAACACCTTCATTTCGAGGACGAGACCGACGAGTGCGGTGTGTGCCGCGATGAACGCCGAGTCGAACGGTTCGCCACAGGCCGGACACCCCGTCGCGCCGACTTCCACCTCGACGTAATCCATGTTCTTCTGATTCAATCGCTTTCCCGCTTCGCTGACCGCAACGCCGATAGCATCGTCGATATCGCCGACATCGCGTACCAACCATGCCGCCTCCATCGCAACGAGGTAATTGCTCATATCCCAACCGAGACGCTGGAGGGTTTCGTGTCTTTTGGTTTCCCGGTCAGCATCGGCGTAGTTACTGATTTTTCGCAGTCACAACCGTTTCGTCATCTCGAGGCAGGTGAGTTCGACGCCCCCAGTGGTCTCGTGTGCGACCGTCTCGGATCGTTCGTATCCCGCCTGTTCGTAAAACGGGACGGCGTTCAACGAGGCACGGAGCGAAAGCGAGTCGATGTCCCGCTCGATGGCCTTCGCTTCGAGATTGGTGAGCAGTGCCGATCCGACACCCTCGCGTGCGTAATCGGGGTGAGCGTATACCGCAGTAACGACCTCGTTTTCATGGTCGAGACGACCGAACCCCACGATGTCACCATCGACCTCGGCGACGACGATCTCCTCCGAGCGGCTTCGAACCGATTCGCGGTATAGTGCGCTCCCGAGCGGCTTCGTCGCCCACGCCTCGACCTGCTCGTCGTGATATCGCTCGGGACCGAACGCTCGAATGGACGAGACGTGAAGCTCGAGAATGGCCTCGGCGTCGGCTTCGGTTGCGGAACGAATCGACGGCATAGCAACCGAGACGACGGTCGTCGTTGTAATCCCATCGGCGGCACGCGTCGGTTTTCGATGGCGAACTGCAACCGACTACGGGACGATGGAGTACATGAAGAGAAAGCCGAAATACAACAGTACGAGCAATGCGAGCGCCTTGAGACGGAACAGTCGCAGCTCTTCGGATTCTTCCTCGTAGGCTTCGTGAAACGCATTCACCTCTTCATCGCTGAGTTCATCGCCGTGCTTCAAGCCCCGGTGGAGAACGAGATACTCCCGGTGGCTAAACGGTTGCCCGCAGTACGCACACTCGTAGGACGGTTCACCGGACGGAACGGACGTTTCGAGGGTCATGGATGGTATGGGGTCGTGCTACAGGTACGGTGGAGTAATGGTCGGTTGCGAAACGATCCACATGCTCGTCATCGTGTACAGTATCATCACGGCCACGAGGGGGTACTGACTCCGAATGGCTTGCAGTCGGCTCGGGAACAGGTCGTAGGCTATCGCGTGGGCGACCCACACCGCGAGCAGGTGACCAAGCAGGACGAACGACATGTTCAGTCCGCCGAACCACGACGGGAGGATGATCATCATCGGCGTCGGCGGAGAGAGGGGATTCGATAGCGCGCCGAACAGGGCAGGGGAGAGCGAGAGGAAGTAACTCAGATAATGCGCGAGGTGGTAGCCTGCCGCGATCGGAAGCAACGACGGCGCGAAGCGGCGGGCGATTTCGCCCGCGGTCAGATAGGTTTCGGCGGTGGTTCGGGTCAGCTCGGAAGCCAGTCGATAGACGCCAAAAAAGAGGCCGTACCCACCGAGAAGAGCGAGAATATAGACGAGTAACGGCGGAACACCGCCTCGAACCACGACGCCCGCGATGTCGGCCCAGAGCGACGTAGCGACGAATCCATCGTAGGTCGTCACCCACAGAATAGCGACGACGAACGCGACTTCGTCACGGCCGGTGACCAGTTTCGTCTCGATCAATCGCGCGCCGGGGAGTTGGAACTCGAATCCGGCGCTCGTTCGTCGAATCGGAGCGACACGTCCGTAATAGCGGAAAACGCGCGCGACCGGGTCAACCGTCGAGAACCATCGGTCGGAACCGAACAGCAACGCTCCGACGAGCGTAATCACCGAATACACGAGGACGACGCCGACCAGCAGTTCCGCGTCGTCGGCCAGTGGGCTGACCACTTCCAGCCAAACCAACGCCAACAGACCGACGACGCTGGGGCACGCTCCCAATCGTTTCGGATACGTAGCAGTTCCAACCGGAAGTACGGCTGAACCCACGTCCGCGATAGTTCGCCACGGGTTCAACGCGGGCCACGTGTTGCCGACGAGATACACCGTCGCGGTGTACCCGGCCCACCACCCAACCCAGACGACGAGGATGGCGACGTTTTCTCGAGGATCTACCGGGGCGAGCACTCCCCCGGCGACGATGACGACGAGCGCGAGAACGCCGAACGCGCGCGTGGCCGTCACGAGCGGGTCGGGGGACAGCGACGAGAACCGTCGTCGCCAGTCGTGAATCTCCCGAATGAACGTTCGGTCGGTGACGAAACTGGCGAGCAGAAACGACGCGCTCACGACGCCGCCGCCGGTGAGCAAGAACAGCCAGAGCGGAACCGAGAGCGATTCCGACGACCCCCGCAGGCTTCCGCCGTGTGCGACCGCATGACCGGTGAACGTGCCGAGGAGCCACAGCACGGAAACCGGGCGAAGCGAGCGTCGAATCGCGGTTCGGCGGTTCATCAGTGAAGCTAGGGCTGTCCGTGGATAATACCTTTTGAAATCGGGCGGCGAGCGTAGAAAACTGTTGAAATTCGAGACTGAAACGACTCAGCCGGAGTTAGTGGTTCGGCTCTTCGGTGGGTGCTTCCATTCCGGAAATCTTCAGGATGAGGATGTTCCGGGTGTCGTCCTTCCCATCGACGATGCCCTCTACGACGAGTTTCGACAGTGGTGTCGGGCCGACTTTCACTTCGTCACCCTCGTGGAAATCCCGAACCGACCCACGGAGGTGGATCTCCGCACGGCAGAGTTCGGGGTGGTGAACGCTCGTGAAAGCGATGCCCTCGACGTTACCCTCCTCGACATCCTCACCGTTATGCTGGAGTGGCACCTCGGCGGCGCTGTCCAACTCCTGGATATCGAGCGCTTCGAAGGCCGTTGCCGTCGGTTTGTACCCGCCTTTCGGCCCGGGTACACCTTCGACGAGCTGAAGGGCCTTGAGACTCTGCATCTGATTTCGAATCGTGCCGGGGTTGCGATCGACTTCTTCGGCGATATCCTCGCCTTTGACCGCATCTTCGGCTTCTCTGTGGAGGTTTACGAGTGCCGTCAGTATCGTTTCCTGACTTGGCGTCAACTCAATACTCGACATTAGATGAATCTTGGTAATAGATTTCCTTAAACCCGACGAATATGCTGGGAGAATCGTGGTAGTTCATGCCTCAAACTGGACAGGTTTAAACACACCGTTTGTCGGTCGAAATGGCAGGATTTGAAATCCCCTCGTGTCCTCCCTCCCCGTATGACAAAGCCCGTCCAAATAATCGGCGCACCAGTTGACTACGGCGCGAACCGACGTGGCGTGGACATGGGCCCGTCCGCGATTCGCTACGCCGGACTCGCAGAGCAGCTCGCGGAGGCCGAAGTGACCGCTATCGACACCGGCGATCTCCCCGTTCCGCGCGCGGAAGAGCGAGACCCGGAAACAGAAGAACCGGCGGAGGGAAAAGCGAAGTTCCTCCGGGAAACCGCGGACGTTTGTTCCCGCCTCGCCGACGAAGTCGCAGGTGCGATAGACGAAGACGCCTTCCCACTCGTCCTCGGCGGCGATCACTCCATCGCGATGGGTACTCTCCGTGGATCCGCCCGTGACGCAAATATCGGTGCGATCTGGTTCGACGCACACAGCGACTTCAACACACCGAAAACCTCGCCGAGCGGGAACGTTCACGGCATGCCGCTCGCGGGCGCGCTCGGTGTCGAGGATTTCGCCGAGACGGACTGGGCGAACGCGCCCGGTTTGTCCGAGGAAAACGTCGTTCTCGTCGGCCTTCGGAGCGTGGACGAGACCGAGACCGAGGCCATCCGTGAGAGCGACGTAACCACATACACGATGTCCGACATCGACGAGCATGGTATCACCGAGGTCGTCGAGGAAGCCCTCGACATCGCCACCGATGGCGTCGATGGCATCCACGTCAGCTTCGACTTGGACTGGCTCGACCCCAAGGAGGCTCCCGGCGTCGGAACGCCGGTTCGCGGCGGGGCGAGCTATCGTGAGGCTCACTCGGCGCTCGAAATCGTCGCCGAACGTGACGAACGGGAAGGCGTTCTGCGCTCGCTCGAACTCGTAGAGGTCAACCCGATTCTGGACGAACACAACGAAACCGCCGAACTGGCGACCGAACTCGCGGCGAGCGCGCTGGGCAAGCGCATCCTCTAGCACTTTTGTTGCGTTCGCGCGGCGACGCCGCGCGCACTGGCGAAACTGCACCGAAAGTCCACCCTTCCCGTTTTTCGACACTCGGACGGCTCACTCGTCATCGTGCTCCTCGCTCACGGAGATGAGCGAGACCGTGGCGGGTGTGGACATTGCCGACCGATGGCTGTGGACCCGGCGAATCGTTTGCCGACACGGCAGTCCACGAAGCCGCGAGGAAACCGGACTCGCGGTTGAACCGGAGAATCGAATGCAACCGCTCGACTCTCCGTACTGCAAATAAAGAAGCGAAAACCGCGTCTTACTCTTCGCTGACTTCCGCCGCACCGACGTCGTCGGTTTCGTCGTCAACGGTATTTTCACTCGCTCCCTCGGATACCTCTTCGGCGACTCGGCTCGGAATCACGTCCACACTTGCTACACGGTCGTCCGACGCGACGTCCATCACGGTGACGCCCATCGTGTTACGACCGACTTCCGAGATATCCTCGGCACGGATACGCATGATCTGTCCCGCCTCGCTCATCAAGACGAGCTCGTCGTTCTCGGCGACGCTTTTGACGGACGTCACCGATCCGTTTCGGTCTCCGGTCTTGATGTCGATGAGACCCTTCCCGTTTCGTGATTGTGAACGATATTTCGCGAGTGGCGTTCGTTTCCCGTATCCGCGGCGGGTGACGGTCAGAAGGTCGTGGACTTCGCCGTCGGAAGCGACCATCCCGACCACTTCGTCGTCCCCTTCGAGGTCGATACCGCGGACACCCCGGGCACTGCGACCCATTTCACGGGCTTCCGTCTCATCGAATCGGATGGTCATCCCGTTTTTCGTGCCGACCAGGAGGTCTTTCGTCCCGTTCGTAACTGCCACGTCAACGAGTTCGTCGCCATCTTCGAGTCGAGCGGCGATGATACCCGTCGAAAGGATATTCTCGAAGTCGCTCGCCGACGTGCGCTTGACGTACCCCTGTCGGGTAATCATGCTCAGACATTCGTCGTCCTCGAACTCGTCGGTCGTGACGACGGCGGTAATGTCCTCACCTTTGTCCAGATCGATGAGGTTGATCGCGGATTTACCCCGCGCCGTGCGCGACATCTCGGGGATCTCGTAGGTTTTCAGGCGGTAGACCTGCCCGTGGTTCGTGAAACAGAGTAGGTAGTCGTGGGTGTTCGCGCGGAACACCTTCGAAATCCTGTCGCCCTTCTTCACGTCCGCGCCGATGATACCCTTGCCGCCCCGGCCCTGTGCCTCGAAATTGGCGACGGGCATTCGCTTTACGTAGTCCTGTTCCGTTACGACGACGAACACGTCCTCCTCGGCGATGAGGTCTTCGCGGGTGACCTCCGAGGTGTCTTCGACGATCTTCGTCCGTCGGTCGTCGGCGTACTCCTCGCGCATCTCCTGCAGTTCTTCTTTGACCACATCGAGCAGTTCCGACTCGTCGCTGAGGATGGTTTCGAGACGCTCGATGCGTGCGGTGA
Source organism: Haladaptatus caseinilyticus (assembly GCF_026248685.1). NCBI lineage: Archaea > Methanobacteriati > Methanobacteriota > Halobacteria > Halobacteriales > Haladaptataceae > Haladaptatus > Haladaptatus caseinilyticus. The sequence continues at coordinate 167,467 of NZ_CP111036.1, forward strand.
CCCCTTCGTACTCCTCCTCGATTTCCTCGGATTCGAGCGAAGTGAGGCTGCCGAGTTGCATTCGAACGATGTGCTCGGCCTGTTTTTCGGAGAAATCGAAGGTCTCCTGCAAGCCCGTCCGTGCGCCGTTTCGGTCGTCCGAACCGCGGATGAGTTCCACCACGTCGTCGATGTGGTCGAGCGCTCGAAGACGGCCTTCGAGGATGTGTGCACGTTCTTCGGCCTCGTCGAGTTCGTACTCGCTCCGGCGTCGAACGACGTCACGTCGATGGTCGACGTAATGCTGGAGGAGTTCCTTCAGCGTCAGCACTTTCGGTTGGCCATCGACCAGCGCGAGCGAGATGATGCTGAACGTTCGTTCGAGACGGTGGTCGAGCAGTTGGTTCTCGACGACCTCCGGAATGGCGTTCTGCTTGAGTTCCACTACGACGCGAATCCCATCACGGTCGGACTCGTCGCGGAGGTCACGGATTCCCTCGATAGTGCCGTCGTTGACGAGGTTGGCGATTCGCTCGATGAGTCGCGCCTTGTTCGTCTGGAACGGCAGTTCCGTGATGACGATTCGTTCGTCGGTGACCTCGTACTCGGCGCGAACACGGAGGCGACCGCGACCTGTTTTGTACGCCTGATGGATGTCGTTGCGTCCGACGATGTTTGCGCCGGTTGGGAAGTCGGGACCTTTGACGTACTCCATCAGGTCTTCGACCGTCGCCTCGGGGTTGTCGATGAGTTCGACCGTCGCGTCGATGATTTCGCCGAGGTTGTGTGGCGGGATGTTGGTGGACATTCCGACCGCGATACCCGACGACCCATTGACGAGGAGGTTCGGCACCGCCGAGGGCAGTACTTCCGGTTCCTGCAGACGGTCATCGTAGTTGGATTTGAAATCCACCGTATCCATCTCGATGTCCTCCAGCAGTTCCTCGGCGATGGAGGCCATTCGCGCCTCCGTATAACGCATCGCCGCCGGTGGGTCGCCGTCCACGCTCCCGAAGTTACCCTGCCCGTCGATGAGCGGGTTGCGCATCGAGAACTCCTGAGCCATACGCGCGAGGGCGTCGTAGATGGATTGGTCGCCGTGCGGGTGGAAGTCACCCATCGTGTCCCCGACGATGTTCGAGGATTTTCGGTGGCCTGCACCGCTCGTCACGCCGCTGCGATGCATCGCGTAGAGGATTCTGCGGTGAACAGGTTTGAGACCGTCACGAACGTCCGGGAGGGCACGACCCGCGATAACCGACATCGCGTAGTCGATGTAGCTCTGTTCCATCTCGTCCTCGACCCGGACGGTCTGGACGCGCTCTGCGACTTCGTCTGGTACGTCTGGTGTGTCTGAACTCATATGTCAACCCATTCCGCCTCGTTGGCGTGGTCCTGAATGAACTGTTTCCGTGGTCCAACGGCGTCACCCATCAGCACCGAGAACATCTTATCCGCGGCAGCAGCGTCCTCGATGGTGATCTGTTTGAGGATACGGTTTTCGGGGTTCATCGTCGTCTCCCACAACTGCTCGGGGTTCATCTCGCCCAGTCCTTTGAATCGCTGGACCTGTGAGGGGTTGCCGTCGCATTTCTCCTCGACGATCCGGTCGCGTTCTTCCTCCGTCATCGCGTCGTACGTTTCGCCACGGTAGCGAACGCGGTAGAGCGGCGGTTGGGCCGCGTAGACGTAGCCCGCCTCCAACAGTGGTTTCATGTACCGATAGAGGAGCGTCAGGTAGAGCGTTCGAATGTGTGCACCGTCCACGTCCGCGTCAGTCATGATGATGATCTTGTGGTAGCGCGTCTCCTCGATGTCGAACTCCTCGCCGACACCGGTTCCGATCGCGGTGATGAAATCCCGAATCTTTTCGTTTTCGAGGACGCGATCGAGACGGTGTTTTTCCACGTTCAGCACCTTGCCGAACAACGGTAGGATGGCTTGGAACTTGCGGTCACGGGCCTGCTTTGCCGACCCGCCTGCGGAGTCACCCTCCACCACGAACAGTTCGGATTCGGTGGGATCCCGTGATTGGCAGTCGGCGAGCTTGCCGGGGAGCGCGCTCGATTCGAGCGCGCTCTTTCGGCGGGTGAGTTCTTCTGCCTTCTTCGCTGCTTTCCGGGCTTTCGCCGCCTCGACGGCCTTTCGGATGATCGCCTGTGCCGTGTCCGGATGTTCCTCGAAATAGACCGATAATCCCTCGTGGACGGCACTCTCGACGATACCGCGGACTTCGCTGTTGCCGAGTTTCGTTTTCGTTTGTCCTTCGAACTGAGGGTCGGGGTGTTTGACGGAGATAACCGCGGTCAGCCCTTCGCGAATGTCCTCGCCGCGCAGGTTCTCGTCGATATCGGAGAGCAGGTCGTTCCCGTTCGCGTAATCGTTGACGACTCGTGTGAGGGCGGTTTTGAACCCGGTCAGGTGCGTGCCACCTTCGCGGGTGTTGATGTTGTTGGCGAAGGCGTGAATCGAGCCTTGGAGTTCGTCGGTGGCCTGCATCGCCACCTCGACCTGGATGTTGTCGTCTTCATCCTCGAAGTAGATGACCTCGTTGTGGAGCGACGTTTTCGTCTCGTTCAGGTACTCGACGAACTCTCGGATGCCACCGTCGTAGTGGAACGTGTCGCCTTTCTCCTCGTCGCGCTCGTCGCCGAGATCGATCTCGACGCCGGAGTTGAGGAAGGCGAGTTCTCGGAGACGGTTTTCGAGCGTCGAGTAGGTGAACTCGGTCGTCTCGAAGATGTCCGCGTCGGGCCAGAATCGGATATCCGTGCCCGTCTCCTCGTCGTTCTCGAGGTCACGAACGCGCTCCATTTCGCCGTCGGGTTCGCCGCGTTCGAACTCCTGTTTCCAGACGCCGCCGTCGCGTTTCACTTCGACTTCGAGTCTGCTGGACAGGGCGTTCACTACGGAGATACCGACGCCATGCAGGCCGCCGGACACCTGATAGGATTTGTTGTCGAACTTCCCGCCCGCGTGGAGAACGGTCAGGATGACTTCGAGGGCGGGCATGTCGTACTCCTCGTGGTGGTCCACCGGAATCCCGCGTCCGTCGTCGGAAATGCTGACGGAATCGTCCTCGTGAATCGTCACGTCGATCGTGTCACAGTACCCGGCCAACGCCTCGTCGATGGAGTTATCGACCACTTCGAAGACGAGGTGATGTAACCCACGAGTGTCGGTAGAACCGATATACATTGCCGGACGTTTTCGAACGGCTTGAAGCCCTTCGAGAACCTGTATCTGCCCGGCGCTATACTCATTTCCGTCGCTCATAAATTCTGATTTATCGTAGGAAGGCACCACTGATAAAGCTCACGCACGCGCGCGTAGGACAACTTAAATATAATGTCAGAACCACGGATGCAAAATCGGTAGCGATGGTGACCAACTCCGTTTCACCGCCAGCCGATGGAAACTGAACCGGCGTATCTTTTCCCGCTTCGAGGCCTCGCTCGATGCCGGTCGCTCGCGTATGCTTGATGGTAATCTCATGGAGGATATCGCCTGCAAAAGCCCATCCTCCGGCGGCGGAGCGAATGTTGTACGATCATGGACGCCATTACAGGCAGACACGATCGTCATTTCACACAGGAACGAGCGGAGGAGTTGGAGGGCATGTTCGTACAGATGGGAAATACCGATAGCTATTCCCCCGACCGAGGAGACACACCGCGTTCGAATTCGGTTCCCATCATACCGGGAAACGGTCGATTCGTCCGGCTCCAGTCACAGGGACGACCACTTTCACTTTCACTCCGCCCCATCGGGGCAGTTTTAACGTCCCCGCCGATAAATACTGGCGAAGAATGCCTTCGATGCAGTCTACGCTCGGCGACGAGGGGATCGCCGAAGAGTTGGCCGAAAGCCAGCGACAGATCTCCATTGCCGAGTTCTTCGAGAAAAACAAGCATATGCTCGGGTTCGACAGCGGTGCCCGGGGGTTGGTCACCGCGGTCAAGGAGGCCGTCGATAACGCCCTCGACGCATCCGAAGAAGCCCGATTGAAGCCGTTCGTCCGCGTCAAAATCGAGGAGGTCGGTGAGTACTACCGCCTCATCGTGGAGGACGAGGGGCCGGGAATTACCCGCGAGCAGATTCCGAAAGTGTTCGGGAAACTGCTCTACGGGTCACGCTTCCACAAGCGCGAACAGTCGCGCGGACAGCAGGGGATCGGGATTTCGGCCGCCGTCCTCTACTCCCAGTTGACCAGCGGAAAACCGGCGAAAATCACGAGCAGGCCGAAAGGGAGCGACCGACAACGATACTTCGAACTCATCATCAACACCGACGAGAACGAACCGGAAATCCAGACCGAATCCGACACCCCGCCCATCGGTCGGGAACTCGTCGGCACGCACGGAACGCGCATCGAACTCGAGATGGAGGCCAACATGCGCGCCCGCCAGCAACTCATCCGCTACATCAAACACACCGCGGTCGTCAACCCGCACGCGAAAATCGTCTTCGAGGAGCCAGGGATGGAAGACGGGGAAGAGATGGTCTTCGAGCGAGCGGAGGGGGCCGACCTCCCCGCGGAAACCGAGGAAATTCGCCCGCACCCACACGGCGTCGAACTCGGTACCCTGCTGAAGATGCTCGATCAAACCGACTCGCACAGCGTTTCAGGGTTTCTCCAAACCGAATTCACCCGAGTCGGGAAGAAGACAGCGGAAAACGTCCTCGAGAACTTCCGCGACAGGCACTACGGACGGGAGGCAGCGTGGCGGGGACCACAGCCTCACGACGAAGCTGACGTGAAATCGGCAGTCGAGGAAGCAGTCGCGAACAAAGGGGCTGACGCGACCGCCTCGTTCGCCGAGCAAATCGCCACGAAAATCGACGAGAGCGACCGAATCTCCCACCATCAGGTGCGTGCAGTCGTCAGACTCGCCGCCGAAGAGACGGAAGACGAGTTCGGCACGTCTTTCGGCGATACGGTGCAGCAAAACGCCGTCGATGCAGCGTGGAGCGCGGTGACCGACGACCGAGTCACCGACCTGTACGAACTCGTAGACGAGGCGACGAGCACTCGGAAGGACGACGAAACCGTCCGTGCACTCGCCGAGCGAATCGCCGCGAAGTTCGAGAGCGAGGACGGCAACGACCGCGCAACCGAAAAACGCCTCCGAGAGTACGTCAGTCGCGCCGCGGACATGACCGAAGAGCGCGAGGACGCAACCATCGGCGACACGGCCCGCGAAAACGTCTTCGAGGGCGTTTGGAACTCGATGGTGACCGTCCCGGACGAGGTACCGAAGGTAAAAGCCGTCGCCGATAGCCGCGACACCGCGAGCGAGCTCCTCGATGCGATGAAGGAGACGGACATCATCTCGCCGCCGACGAACTGTTTGTCGCCGATCACCGCAAACCTCGTGGAAGCCGGGCTCAGAAAGGAGTACGATGCCGACTTCTACGCCGCGGCGACCCGCGATGCCGACGTTCACGGCGGCGATCCGTTTATCGTCGAGGCTGGCATCGCCTACGGCGGCGAACTCAAAGCCGAGGGACCTGCGGAACTCCTCAGGTTCGCCAACCGCGTCCCGCTCGTCTATCAGCGTGGCGCGTGTGCGACGACCGACGTGGTGAAGTCCATCGGCTGGCGGAACTACAACTTGGACCAACCCGGCGGGCGCGGCATTCCGAACGGACCGGTCGTCATCATGATTCACGTCGCCTCGACGAACGTTCCGTTCACGAGCGAGTCGAAAGACGCGATCGCGAACGTTCCGTCCATCGAAGACGAAATCGAACTGGCGATTCGAGAGGCGGCCCGCGAACTCAAATCCTACCTCAACAAGCGCCAGTCGCTCAAGAAACGCCAGAAGAAACAAAGCGTCATCGCGACCATTCTCCCCGAGATGGCCGAAAAGCTCTCGGACGTCACTGGCCGAGACGACCTCGACATCGGCGACTCGCTGGCACGTATCATGAACAACGTGCTCGTCGAACGTGAAATCGAGGATGATACCGTCTCGCTCGTCGTCGAGAACCACTCCGGCACGAATGAGTCGCCAAAACTGACCGAGATCGTTGCGACGAGGCCCGAAAACCTCTCCAACGGTGCGACTGCTGTCGAGATGGACGGCGAATGGTTCGTGACATGGGAGCCAACCGTGGAGAGCGGTGACGAAGCCGTTCTCACGTACGAGATAGCCGATGACGTATCGTTCGACCGTGTGACGGTCGAGGGAATCGAAGACGAACGACTGACCAACAACACATGAGCGCAGATAACGACGACGCACGAGCGAAACTCATCGACCTCGCCGCGGAGTTTTACGACCAGTTCGCGGGTGGGCGAATCCCGGAGATGTCCATCCCGACCCGAACGAAAAGCAACATCGAATACGACGAAGAAGACCGAGTCTGGGTGTACGGCGACCGGAAGAGTACCCGAAGTGCGAACAGTGTTCGCGGAGCGAGAAAGCTGCTAAAAGCAGTGTACACCATCGACTTCCTCTCGAACCAGTTGGAAGAGGACCGTTCTTCGACCCTTCGTGAGTTGTACTACCTCTCCGAGTCGTGGGACACGAAGGAAGCACAGTTCTCCGACCAGGACGAATCGAACCAACTCATCGAGGATTTGGAGATCGTTTCGGACGTCACTCGTGAAGATTTCCACATGCGCCCGGAGGAGTCGGGTGCGACCATCATGGGGCCGCTTTACCTCCGCGAACAAACTCGGCGGGGCGAGCGCGACATCCACTGTCAGGAGGACGTCGGCGAAGGTGGCTACCAGATTCCGAACAATCCGGACACCATCGAGTTTCTCGACCACGATGCTGATTTCATCCTCTGCGTCGAGACCGGTGGTATGCGCGACCGACTCGTCGAGAACGGCTTCGACGACGAACACAACGCACTCATCGTCCATCTGAAGGGACAACCGGCACGCGCAACGCGGCGCATCACGCGACGGTTGCATCAAGAACTCGACCTCCCGGTCACCGTCTTTACCGACGGCGACCCGTGGAGCTACCGAATTTACGGATCCGTCGCCTATGGGTCAATCAAGAGCGCGCATTTGAGCGATTATCTCGCCACCCCTGATGCGAAGTTCATCGGCATCCAACCGGCCGACATCGTGGAGTACGACCTACCGACGGACCCCCTGAGCGACTCAGACAGGAACGCGCTCGAGAGCGAACTCGAAGATCCGCGCTATCAGACCGACTACTGGAAAGAGCAGATCGAACTCCAACTCGAAATCGAGAAGAAATCCGAACAGCAGGCACTCGCATCGCACGGACTCGATTTCGTGACCGATACGTATCTGCCCGATCGCCTCGGCGACATGGGAATCATCTGAGTCGGAGTCGGGTACTCCCGGATCGGTGTATTTTCCAAAACATCGTATGAGAAAACATCATGCCGGTAGCGTGCATACTAGCGACGATGAGCAACTGGTTGAACCTCAAGTTGACCGGCATCGGCGCGATGATTTTCGCGGTGATTTGGGCGCTAACCAACTATTCGATGGCGGTTTCGAATCCGTTGTTGACCAAACTAGCGGGGATCACTGCGATCTGTCTCGCGGTGATTGCGGTTGCCGATGCACTGAACGGTGGTATTGCGGATTGACCGCTATGCGACCTCGGACTCGAAGTCGAACTGGTCATCAGATCCGTATTCGACGCCCCTAACATCCCCGCGAGCACACGACCGACAGTAGTGGTTCACACCGGCGTTTGCCGTCTCAACCGGGATGCCAGCGACGTACCGCTTCTTGCTGAACGTCCGTTTGACCCCCGTCCCGACCGGTGCGGAACAGACTGTACAGGGAACCGTCGGTTCGAAGATGGTTCTTTCGTCCGTGGAGCGAACCGTTCCGAACGTCGTCGGGGATTCGAACCCGGGAACGTGCTGTGGCGCGAGCAGGAGCGAAAACAAGCCCAGCAGGAAAAACGTGACCCCGAACGCCGTTCCAGCGAGATCCGTCGTCGTCAGGAGAGCGAGGAGGCCAAACACGGTAGTGAAGACGCCCAGTGCCGAAGCGATGAAAAAACTCGCCACACTCCGTAGCGACCACTCCGTCGAAAAGCCGTCCTTCGCCATGTATTCTTCCGAGCCATCCTCCCGGAGTTCGACGCGGTCGGCACCCGGGGAGTAGTTGTACCACGCGTAGAGGAGGTTGCCGACCCCGCTCGTGAACAGAAGCAGGAGGACGTGGAGTGGAATCGAACCGAACCCTCGGTTTATCATGACGACACGGTCGCCGTAATCGTGTTTTACGTCCCAGCCCTCGACGGAGAGGTCTTCGATGCGTCGGCGGAACGCGGTGCTGCTGCGACCCGTCCCCGACATACGATCAGATCCGACATCGGAACCAAATCCGCGTTCGGAACCGGGTTCGACTGCCGTCCCACACTGCGAACAGAACGACGCACCGGAACCGAGTGTTGCACCGCACTGCGAGCAGAAGTTGGAGGTACTTCGGGGACTCATATCTGAAACGTGTCCACCAGCCACCAAGAATATTGTGTTGGGGTGGCCGATTCGGCACGGTGAACGAATCTCGGACCGTTCCGCCGTCCCGTTATTCTTCGTCCAACGCCACGGCGACGTCTCGACTCTCCATATCGTCAGCGAACGCATCGGAGTCCGTTTCGAGCGCCGAAAACGTGTTGTAATGAATCGGAACCACGAGATCGGGATCGAGATCCTCCGCGATATCCGCCGACTCGTGTCTGTCCATGGTGAAACTCCCACCGATCGGTGGGAGGAAAACCGAGACTTCTAGCTCTCGATGACCCGGCAATACGTCGGAATCGCCGGGCCAGAAAACGGTCGTTCCACCCAGTGAGAGCAGGTATCCGACGCCGAACCCCTTCGGATGGAACGGTTCGCCGTTCGTCCGTGTGTGCGGACCATCCGGTTCGTTGTAGGCTGGAAGCGACCAGACGTCGCAGTCGCCGACCGGTAGGTGGTCTTCCTCCCCGATACGTCGAACGTCGAAGGGAAGATCATCGACCGATTTCACTTCGCGGTCGATGTCATCCGCGTTCACGCCCTCGTACACGACGATGGTCGCGTCGTCGGCCGCAACTCGCTCGATAGCGTCCGAATCGTAATGGTGGTTGTGTGTGACGAAGACGACGTCCCCGTCCCGCGCCCGGTAATCGACCGGTTCCGGATGGCCCACACCCGGACTGTCGGGTTCCCAGTCGCCCGTCAGTACGCCGTATCGTCCGGGGTCGATGTAGGCAACCAAGCCGTCGTCGGTTTCGAATCGGACCGTCGCGTAGCCGAACCAATCTACCGTCAACTCGTCGTGGGAAACGGTCATGTACGTCGATAGGGTCGGTTTCGAACAAAAGGGTTCGGGCAAGGGAGTGATTCGAGCGTCACTCGTCTCGATCGGATGCCAGAACGGGGTCAAGCGTTTCGAAACTCGACAGCAAAAACAGTCGAAAATACGTGTTGTTCCTCCCGGGGTTTCGCTACTGCGATTTTGCGAGTCGAATTACGCGTTCCAACGAATCCGCGTCATCGGGGGATTTGTCGTCGCGAACGCCGAGAAATCGCGGGAATCGAAGGGCGTATCCCGCCGAATAGGTCGGCGACTGCTGAATCTCCTCGTAGCCGACCTCGAAGACGACGTTCGGCGAAATATCGACGACTTGTCCGCTCTGCGTCGAGATGTATGGTTCGAGCAGTTCGGTCAGTTCGGCCAACGCTTCGTCGGTGATGCCGGTCGCGACTTTGCCCAGGGTTTCGAACTCGCCGTTCTCGTCTCGGGCCGACAGCAGAAAGGTCCCGAGGAAACTCGCCCGTCTCCCCTCTCCCCACTCCGCACCGGTGACGACGAGGTCCAACGTCTCTACGTCGGGTTTGCGTTTCAACCAGTTCTTCCCACGCCGACCCGGCGAATACGTCGAATCCGGGTTTTTCAGCATGATGCCTTCGTGACCGGCATCGAGTGCGTTGGCTTCGATGTCTGCGATATCGTCCGTATCGTCGGTGACTGTGAGCGCGGAAACGCCGCCGGACAGTATCGACTGCAACCGGTCGTGGCGTTCGGTGAGTGGTGCAGTGAGCAAATCATCGCCATCTGCGTGCAGACAGTCGAACGCCCGAAGTTCGACCGCCACCTCCTCGCGGGCACGGGCCACGTCGTGTTTTCTCCTGAAGCGGCGGAGGACTTCCTGAAATGGAAGGGGTTCGCCGTCGTTCATCGCCACGACTTCGCCGTCGATGATCGCGGAAACGTCGAGGTTCTCTTCCGTATATTCCACGATTTCCGGGAGTGCGTCCGTCACTTCCTCCATATTCCGCGAGAAAATGCTGACATCGTCCTCATCGTAATGTATCTGTACCCGTGCGCCGTCGAATTTCCACTCGATACCTGCCCTGTTCCAATCCTCCAGTGCGTCCGTGACGGTTCCCGCCTGTGCGAGCATGGCCTGTACCGGCCTGCCGACTTCGAGTTGTAGTTCATCCAGTCCGGACTCGCCCTCGTCGCGAGCGACTCGGGCGACCCTGCCGTAGTCGTTCGACACTTGGAGGGCGCGTTCGACGGTCTCGACGGGAACGTCGAAGGCACCCGTGATGGCGTCTCGAACCGTCCCCTCGCCGACGCCGATTCTCATTTCCGAGAGGACGAGGCGCGCGAGATAGAGTGCCTCTTGCGAACTGGTGCGGTTGAACAGTCCGAACAGGATGTCGATTTTCGTGTCCTGGCTGCCCGGCCCCTCGGTGTGAGCCAGCGCTTCGAGCTCGTCCGCGACTTCCGCGACGGTCAACTCGGCTCGTCCTGCCCCGAAGGCGGCTAACCCCTGTTGGCCGCCGAACTCGTAACTCGACGCAACCGCGCCGATATCGCCCATTTCGGCGAGTCGGTCCTCCACGTCGTTTGCCGAGACGTTCTGCCCGGCGGCGCGGGCGATGGCGGCGTAGCAGAGGTTCGGACCGATGTCGAGGGTCGTCGAGTCCCACGCCGGAAACATCCGTCCCTGTACAAATCGGGCGAGCACTTCGAGGTCGTCGTTCGCCGACGCGAGGAGGTCGGTGACGGCCTCGATGATGTCGGTGTCGGCACTCAGTTCCTCGATGGTTCCGGCACGCTCGGCGAACTCCGCGAACTCCATTACCGGCGGTTGCCTATGCCTGGAGTTAAAGCCACGGCTTTCGATTTCCGGGAAGTCGTGGCTCGAGTAGTCGTTTGTATCGTGCAGACACTACGAGCACAAGATCGACTTTCGATGTTTGCTCTCGAAAACGGTCGTGGCTGGCGGACGCGATGAAAACCAGAACGAACGACCACGACGAAGCCCGTGGATTGAAGCCCTTGGCACGCCCATTCCTGCGCATGACAGACGACCTTGCGTCGCAGGTAAAAGACGTGCTCACAGTTGACCGCGAGGAGTTCCAAACTCGCGTCGAAGAGGACGCAGAGGTCATCAAGGAGGAACTCGCGAACGGAACATTCGACAACCCGCAAGCTATCGTCGGGTTCGAGTACGAGTTCTACGCCGTGGATAGGGAGACGAACGCCCTCGCCCGCGTTCCGCGCAGACTGCTGGAACTCATCGGGTTCGAAAAGGAACTCGGCCTCCACAACGCCGAGATGTCCACCAGTCCCCAACCGTTGAACGAGCATGGCCTGGCCGCACAGGAAGCCGAGGTGAAAGCCCGCCTCTCAGCGGCCGAAGAGCGGACGACGGCCGAGAAGATGCTCCTCGTCAGCGACGGTCTCTGGACGATTCCGCCGGAGGGTGAGACGACCCGAGGGTATCTCACCGACAGCATCGAGGACGACGGGACCCGAATCGCCTCGAACATGAGCGATTCGGTTCGATATCATGCGATGGCGAACTCCGAGGCCGACGTCGGGATGGAACTCGATGCGCCACACGTCTCGCTCTCGGCGGACACGGTGATGCCCGAGAGCCTCATCACCTCTATCCAGCCGCATTATCAGGTGCCACACGCCCGTGATCTTCCAGCGTATTTCCGTTATGCCTCGCGAATCGCGGCCCCGTTGCTTGCGCTTGGCGTCAACTCGCCGTTTTTCCCGCCGGACCTCTACGACGATGCCCCGGCGACCGAAATCGTTGACGAGGCGTGGATGGAGAACCGAATCGGCGTCTTCGAGTCGGTATTGAACGCGGAAGACCCCGGGAAAGTTCGTTTTCCCGAGGACTTCGAATCGACGGAGGATGCCGTCGATAACATCGCGGACGACCGAACCATCGTCCCGATGCCGGTGTCTCGCTCCGACCGGTTCGACGACGGGTTCGCCCACTTCCGGTTGAAACACGGCACCTACTGGCGGTGGGTTCGACCGGTGTTCGGCGGAGCGACTCGCTCCGACGCGAACGCACGAATCGAGTTCCGACCGATCGCCGCTCAGCCGACCGTGAGGGATTCCATCGCGTTTCAGGCCGCCTTTGCGGGACTGCTCGAAAGCACGTTCCGAAGGGAGCATCCAGTCACACACCTCGACTGGGTCGTCGCTCGGGACAACTTCTACGCAGCCATGCGTGACGGACTCGACGCCGACCTTTACTGGATTACGAACGACGGCAAGGAGACTACCGACACTGAAGAGCTATACACCGACCTGTTTGCTCACGCGAAGGACGGCCTCCAATCGCGCGGCCTGTCGGACGAACAGGCCGCAAAATATCTCTGGCCCCTTCGACAGCGGGCCCGTCACGGCATCACCCCGGCCGGATGGAAAAAGCGCGAAGTACGCGAGCGAATCGAGGACGGAGCGAACCTTGAGGATGCGATAACGGGAATGCAGAGCACGTACATCGAAAAGCAGGTGCACACACTTATCGACGGAAGCTTCGCCAACTGGGTTGGGCGAGGGAAAAAGGAAGTGTAAGAATCGACGAACCGTTCGCAAAAATTCGATGCGTGCACCGCTGTCGGAGAAACGAACGAAGAGAAAGAATCGGGGCGGATTAGAGAACGTCGTCGAAGTCTTTGTGACCGTTGATAGTAACGCCCTCGTCGGTGATTTCGGCGAGGAAGACACCGTTTCCGCTGCCCGTGTCTCGCTCGACTGCGCTCTTGATACCGCGCGCAGCGATGGTTTTCGCCTCCTCGTTCGAGAGGCCCTCCTCGTACTCCTGTTCGAGGACACCGTAGGCGAGCTGCATACCGCTTCCCGTAACGGTGTAATCGTCGGACATGACACCACCGGCCGGGTCGAGGCTGTAGATATGTGCGCCTTCCTCGTCGATACCGCCGAGGATGGGAGAGACCATGAAGAACGGGCCTCCACGGAGCATGTTGCCCGCGAGCGTGGAGAGGGCTTGCATGCTCATCTGCTCGCCGCGGCGGGATTCATAGAGGTTCGACTCGATACGCATCGTTCGGATGAACGATTGGGCACCACCGACCGAACCAGCCATGGTGAGTGCGGCGGTCGGGTGAATCTGCTCGACCTTCTGGACGTTCTTGTTGGAGACGAAGCGACCGCCAAGGCTAGCGCGCATATCCGTCGCCATGACGACGCCGTCCGCGGTCGTTAGACCGATCGTCGTGGTTCCGGTTTTGTTGACGTTCTTCATGTCGTCCTGCGAGAAATTGTTCTCGGGAAGCGACCCGATTTCCGGCTCGTACGGATTGCTCTGGCCGCCGCCGAATCGCTCCATATTGCGTGAAAATTCGGAGTCGTGCATTGGGCTACGCATTACCCGACCGTAGTCCGCCAGCACTGATAAAACCAACCCTTTCGGGTGTGCGACTGGGTGACAAAACGGCTGGTGAAAAGGCAGGGCGGTATTACGGCCGTGGTTCTATAGATTCGTCATATGCATTCGAGATGAACTCCATTATGCGGTGCATCGGGAACGGCACTCCCACTCGTCGGGCCATGACAGCCACTGGGAGCAGGAGGATTCCGGTCAAGACGCTCATCTGGTACAGGGCAAACAGCGTCATGCGTCGTAGCGGTGCGAACATCTGGTACCTCACGCGTGGCTGAGCTACACCAATATAAAAGCTTTTATGCCATATTTAATTCATAATTATTTAACCCAGTCCAAATAACCCCGCGCCGTCTTCCGATTCAACTACGATTGTTCGCTGAACAACTGGGGATGGATTCGACGGCGTATCGTCGTCAGAACTGGATTTCCAACGCCGCCAATACGCGTAAGTTATAGACATTATCAGCGTGTCTTGCGCACCATATCGGCCCGAAGGGTTGATACATCCCAACACCGACCACGAACTGTGAACATCGTGGTTGAAATCCAACTTCCGACCGATGGATTCGCACTCGGTGAGTTGGTCTCCACGCGTCTCGACATTCGTATCGAACTGGAGCGCATCGTTCCCACGGGTGAAGGAACGATGCCGTTTTTCTGGGTGCTCGGAGACGACCCGTCGTTCGTTACAGATGTCCCTTCCAGGGTCACGACTATCGATTCCGTCGAAATGATCAGTGAAACTGAAACTGGTGCCCTTTGTCGAGCGGAGTGGTCCGATGAAGATGATATCCACGCGATACTCGTCAGGCAGGGTGCGACCCTTCTTCACGCCGAAGGAAACTGCGACGGGTGGCTTTTCCGCATCAGGTTTCCCGACCACGAATGCGCGAGCCGATTCAGAGAGGCATGTGACGAGGCATCGATTTCGTATGAAGTCCGGCGAATCGATTCCCTTCCGGAACTTCGAGTGAAACAGTACGACCTCACCGACGAACAGCGAGAGGCACTCGTGACCGCGTTCGAATCCGGCTACTTTCGTGTCCCGCGTGAAACGTCACTGTCGGAACTCGCGGAGTCACTCGATATTTCCCCGCAAGCCGCATCGGGTCGGCTTCGACGAGGACTGGACCGAGTGCTCGATTCGACGCTTTTCCCCTAAGCGAAACGACAAACCCATTCGGGGGGTAATAAAGACGTGAACCAGTAAACCCCAAGGAATCAACCCGTGGTTCACAACTTCCTACACTGTGCAGTTACGAACTTCCACCCCACAAATTCATCGTTTCAAAGGTGTTCGGAATGTGTAGAGAACCGCGTGATGAGCACCAAACGAGTGAAAGAGAGATCTTGCACGAAACGGAACACGACGACGGTCCCATTGCGAAGAAGGTCATCACCGCGATTGCGACGGTGTCAGACGATTCACCGACCGAGTTAGAACCCCTCTACGAGAGTGTCAGTCCGGATGCATTGGAGGATCTCTTCGACCGACCGTCCCACGCCCGTGTCCCGACGCGAGTCGAATTTCGACACGAGGGGTTCGAAATCGTCGTTCACCGTGACGGGCGAATCATCATCTATGATCCCCCTTGAGCCGGCACGCTTTTGCTCACGTTTGGCGTAGACCATTGCTATGCCCGACAAACAGTACGACGTGTACCTCGTTCCGTCCGGCAAGCGTGGGGGAGAACAGAACATCGTTTCACCTGTCGAGGGAAACGATTTGGAGTTCTACGACACTGGGGTCTGGTTACGGCGAAAAGGGGGGCGGAACTTCTTCCCGTACGAACAGATACGAACGATTCGGGAACACGACGGCGAGAGACCGTAGTTATACGGTTTCGAGACCGACTACTTCGCGAGCGAAAATGTCGGCATAGCCCGACGGCGTCATTTTGAGGGACGGAACACCGGGGAACGTGAGCGTCTGCACCGCGAGCATCGGCCGTTCGACGTTTGCTCCGAGGCTTCGCAGGGCGCTTTCTACGGCATCGTACAGTTTTGCCGTTTCCTCGACTTCGAGGTCCGAACAGACACCCGCGACTCGCGTGGGGAGCTCAGCAACGACCTCACCGTTTCTAACGACTGCCCATCCGCCGCCCATCTCGTTGACGTGCGTGACGGCACGACGAAGGTCGTCACCGCTGCCGACCGCTAGCACCCCCGGCGTTTCCCAGACGACGCTGGTCGCGACTGCCCCTTCGAACGCGCCATACCCCGTCAGGAATCCAGTGAACCCGGCACCGTCGCCCTCCGGATGCCGGTCGAGCATGGTGACTTTCAACAGTTCCTCATCCGGAACGGCCACGAGTTCGCCGTCTTGGACCGGCGGGGAGACCGTGGTCTGTCCCGAGAGCAACCCTTCCCGATATTCGATTGCGCGAACCGGTTCGTCGATAGCGGACACTCGGAACTGGTCAGAGTCGGTGCTGACGTTGACGCTGTCGTAGAAGTGTTCCGGATATTCGTAGGAACGTGGTGCGACATTCATCTCGTGGTTGTTGTAGACGACTTCACCGCCATTGATAACGGTCGTGACGTTGACGGTCTCCAAATCGTCGATGAGAACGATATCAGCGATGTTGCCTGGTGCGAGCGAGCCGAGGTTCCGCAGGCCGAAATGACGGGCCGGGTTGAGGGTTGCCATCCGAATCGCGTCGGCGGGTGGAATCCCCTCCTCGATAGCCCGGCGGACGACCACATCCATGTACCCTTCACGAATGAGTTCGCGGGGCCACATGCCGTCGGTCGAGAGCGATATTTCTTCGGCACCGATTTCCTCGTATGCCTCGCCGACCGCGGCCATATCGTCTCGAATCGAACCGCATCGACCGATCGCGTGAATCCCGTTTTCCACCCGCTCGATGATTTCCTCCCCGCTGATTGCCTCGTGGTCGTCGTCGATGATGGACGCAAACGCCTGCAATTTCTCCCCCGAACAGCCTGCGGCGTGTCCCGAGACGGTTTTTCCGACCTGTTCCGCCCGGTCGTATAGGGATTCTGCGGGCGTGTCGCGACCCACTGCGTGAATCCAATCCGTTTCCCCGACCCCGACGATTCGGGCGTCATCTAGCAGATTTGCGAGTGACTCGGAATCGCCATGCGCCGGTCGGAACGTATCGATGAGCGGCTGGGGTGGGACGGTGGCGAACACCCGAATCGGGAGATACGATGTCGCGGCGAGCATCTGCTCTACCCCTTCCGGGCCGAACATCGGACCGAAGCCGGTCACCTCCGTTACGACGGTCGTCGTCCCGCCTTCGAGCGCGTAGTGGTAGGCGTTCTCGAACGTCTGGTGGAGGTCGATATGTGTGTGCGCGTCGATGAATCCCGGGGAGACGACCCGGTCGCTGGCGTTGATGACTTTCGTGTCGTCGCCGATCGCATCCGTCCCATCCTCCGGAAGTGCGGCGACACGGTTGTTGGTGATGAGCACGTCACGAGCTTGGAACTCGCCGGGTTCGGGAAGCAGTACGCGCCCGTTTCGAATCACGAGGTCTGCGGGTTCGTCGCCGAGCGCGACCGGTTGCAGGTCGTTCATGCTGATACCTCTTCGTACATCACGACGCCCCCTTGTTCCTGTCGTTCTACCTCGCCGCGCTCTTCGAGCACGTCGAGGTGCCCGATCGCTTCGCTCATAGCCGGAAAATACTCCGTCGCAGGCAGGTCGTCGAACAGGGAGGACATTACGTCGAACGCCGTCGTCGGCCCATCGACGAGACCGAGAACGTTCTCGGTTCGGTCCTCGTGTGCGTCCAGTATTTCCCCGATTCGCCGCTCGGGGTCCGTGATTTCCTCGCGGTGCCCCGGGAAGATGTGATCGAGTCCGTGTTCACGGAGGTTTGAGAGGGAGCGGTTGAACGCCGGAAGAACGCGGGGACGACTGCCGCCCGTTTCCATCGGCGGTTGGAGAAGCGGGTTTGGCGTAATATCGGCGAGGACGTGGTCGCCGACGATCGCTTTCGACTCAGTCCCCGTTTCGAACGTAAAGATGGTCTCGCCAGGGGCGTGTCCCTGTACCGACTCCGCGGTCAGTTCGGTCCCGTCGACGGTTACCGAATCGCCGTCACCGAGTTCGTAGTCGGTTTCGACGCCGGGAGAAACGGAGAGATATGCTTCAGGAAGGTTCGTCACCGTTTCCGCGGTCGTCCTCGCCATCCCGTTTTTGTCGAAAAAATCGGCGAAGTAGGACTGTTCGTACTCCAGTCGGGATGCGAA
Organism: Haladaptatus caseinilyticus; assembly: GCF_026248685.1. Lineage (NCBI taxonomy): Archaea > Methanobacteriati > Methanobacteriota > Halobacteria > Halobacteriales > Haladaptataceae > Haladaptatus > Haladaptatus caseinilyticus. Next base: position 185,334 of record NZ_CP111036.1, read on the forward strand.
ATCACGAATTATCGTCGCTGTGTCGTGGCTCGCGATGACGCGCGCACCTGCTTCTCGGAGGCGTGCGGCCAACCCGAAATGGTCCGGGTGTGGATGCGTGATGAGCACTTGGTCTATCTCCGTCGGTCCAACCCCATGTCGTTCTAACCCCTCTAGCAGTGCGGTCCATGCCTCCTCACTCCCCGGCCCCGGATCGACCAGCGTTCGCCCGGCGAGATAGGCGTTCACCGGACCGATTTGGAACGGCGTCGGAATCGAAAGCCGCGTGAACATACACCCGTGATTTGTTTGCCCGGGATAATACCGTTTTTGAACGACCGTTCGTCCGTAATCTGACGCAACGATTTTATTTGTTGCTCACGTAAGGACACGATTGGGGAGTGCGATGAACAAGCATTTCAAAGACGCGTGGTACTATCTCAGACGGTCGGGGAATCATCTCAAACGTGGTGTTCGAGCGGAATTTCAAACCGGGAAGCGAAAGATTCGAGCGAGGACGGGTGAGGAGCGACCTTCAGAATCGGAAGCGACACGTCGAGAGAAAATGCGCACGAATGTCCGAGAAGTGGAACGGAAAGTCAAACGACGGTCGCGTGATGCCGTGAAAGACGCCCGAAAGCGCATCCGAATGAGCTAGGTACGATTCGACCACTCCCCTGATTCCGTCAGGGGTCGAAGCCAACACAGTCACAATCGATGAAGTCGTTGCCCTCGATCCGGGGCGACGCCGCATTTTTTCGGTCGACGTCTACGCGCCCGCGAAACGTCGAATTTCGGAGTTCGACGCCGTCTCCTTTGACGAGCACCGTCGTTCTGTCGGCCGCGTCGTGAATTGCGGTGACACCGTCGAAGACGATTCCGGGGGCGACGAGATTGATTCCGTTTCTGTTTTCCTCACCGGAGTGAAACGCGAGGCGGCAGTTCCGAAGCGTCGTCCCCTCACGCCAGATTTCGGCACCGTAGGCGTGTTTCGACCCATCTCCCCAGTCGTCCAACTCGACCCCGTCCAACAGCACCGAACCATCCCCATCGTTGACTTTGAGCGCCCGCGACGATGACTTGCAGTCGATTTTCAGATCGTGTACACGGGCCGACTCGCTCGACACACGCAAGCCGTCGTTGTCACAGTTCGGCAACCATATCTCGCCGTCGGACACTTGGACATTGCCGTCCTGCAACCACAGACCACACCCGGTGTATTCGGTCTCGTCCATCTCGATTCGAACGTCGCGGGCGACGTCACCGTCACCCAGCCGTAAGTTCGCGTTTCCGTTGTCCTTCCAGAGACCACCGTCCACGATACACGGACCGTCCCCACCGGCCAAATAGCCGCCGTTGTTGACCCACCCCTCCACGTGGCAGTCCCGGAAGGTCAGCTCCCCGCGATGGTCGTCGGTCACGCTGACGCCGATGGGATGGCTCGTCTGCGAATCGACTGCGGACTGGTCGGGATACGTGTCGGGGCGAAAATCACACCCATCCGGAAGCGAGACGGACACGGTTCCCGACCCGTCGGGGTGCGTCACCGCCGCGTAAATCGCGCCGAGCGCTCCCTTACCCGCGGATGCACACTCCCCCTCGATAGCAACGTTCTCGAGTCGAAGGTCGTGACTCGCCCGTGCCGAAACCGCCTGCGAACCGACCCCCTCCGCGGTCATATCGAAAGTCAGGTTCCTGACTTCGACCGACTCGGCGGACGTTTCGGGATTCGCGCCCCATCCCCCACCCACGTCCAGACCGTACTGTTGGCCGGGGTCGGTCACGACCAGCGTGGCGTGTGGATCCCCCATGATAGCGATCGCCTTGCAGTCGTTGTGCTCGAACCGACCGTCGAGGTGGTAGCGTCCCTCGGGGAGGACGAACTTCGTCCGTGCTCCCGCGTGTTCGCTGAGGACGCGATTCAGCGGCTTTTCGGCGTTCTGAACGCCGGGTGCTACCTCGGCGACGTTCACCACGTTCCAGTCGGTCATGGTCGGGACTCGGCATTCGCCGGTCTTGGTCGTGGTGGCCGCCCGCTGTCGAAAGCAAGCCTTAAGTCTTGGGCAGGGAAACGACAAGATGCACGGGTCGGTAGTCTAGTCCGGTTATGACAGCTCCTTCACACGGAGCAGATCGGCAGTTCGAATCTGCCCCGACCCACTGTTTCTGTCGTGACGTCTCCGTAAATGGTGTGTGCACCCTGCTTGCGCTCCAGTGAGCCACGAGGTCGGATGGAGGGCTGTTCGAACGAAGGACGGGACACGGTCCTGTCTTGGCAACAACTCACAAACGCCAGCTCCGCGTGTGTCCCTCATGGAGATTTTCCGATGGGGCGTTCCCGTGGTCGTTCTCGGACTCGTCGTCGTTTCCGCCGTCGCTCCGGGAGTCTCGGGGGCGGTTTACTCGCCTCCCGCGGAAGAATCCACGCCGATCGACACCTGCACGACGATTGCGGGGTCCGGCCACTACGTTCTCACCCACGATATCGAATCCCGCACGAACACATGTGTTCGAGTGACTGCCGACGATGTCGTCGTCTCGGGGAGGGGCCACAGCATCGACGGTGGCGTATTCCGGGAGAACACGACCGGTATCGTGGTGACGGGCTCCAACGTCACCGTCCGGAACCTCTCGGTCCGCCAGTGGACGTTCGGAATTCGGTACGAGTCCGCGCCGAACGGGTCCGTCCGAAACGTGACGACGTGGCGTACCGTCGATGGCGTGACGTTCTCGTCGTCACCGGGGGCGAATATCGGAGAGGTGTCGGCGACGAACGGGGTGTCGGGGCTCGTGTTCGTGGACTCGGATGCGGTTGTCCTCCGCGACAGCACGGTTCGGTTTCAGAGTTCGACCGGCGTACTCGTCGCTGACTCGAAGGAGGTGACCGTATCCGACACGTCGATCACACGGAGCGAAACCGGCATCGCGCTCCTTGGAAGTCGACAGGGGCGCGTAACCGATAGCACCGTTCGGAAAACCGGGGAATCCGCGCTGTTGCTTGCCGATTCGCGTGGCAATACGGTTTCAAACACGACGGTTTCGAACCGCAGTCGTCCTGCGACGGTCCTGTTCTCGAACGCGAGCGAAAACCGACTTGCCGAGACGAGTGGCCACTGGACGCCCCGCTCGGAAAACGGGGCGCGAAAAAACAGCGTCGTGAACGCTACCAACGACTCGCTTCGCTACCGTTGGAGCGCCTGATTGAGGACGGACGTGTACGACGACTCCCCGATGTTGAACGCGACTTGATTGAGGATTTGGCCGTCGTAATCCTCCTGGAACGACGTGGCGAACTGATTCGATAACTGCTGGCCGTAGTCGTTGTTGACGAAGAGCGTCGAAGCGGACTGCGCACCGAACCGTTCGGCGGCGACCTGACCCATCACGTTCCCCTGCAGCAGGTCGCTTGGGGCCGTCCGGAAGATGAAGTCGTTGTCCTGCAGTCGTGCGACGGTAATCGCCGTGCTCGACGGTGAACAGCCGACGATTTCGTTCGGAATGAACACTTCGGTCGAGACGGGGATGTTGTTCCCGGAGGATGCTGGCCCCGAAACGGCGGGATAGCCCGCGTTGACGAGTGCGTTCGCCCCGCTGATGGAGGCTTGTCGGTCGGTCTGTGTGTCCTCCACTTGTGTTTCGACCTGGAGGTCAATGTTCGCCTGGTTCACTTGTTGGATCGGAATTCGTGAGGCCTGAATCATCGGCCCACCGACCGAACCGAGGTCACCCGTCTCTGGAAGCAAAATGCCGACCCTGATCGTTCGCCCCAAACCGCCGGGCGCGCTGTTCGCGCTCGGACCGCCCGCGTTCCCTTCGAATCGTCGTGTGTTGACGATTCGAACGCCGGCTTCGGTTTGCGGCGCGAACTTCCAGACGTCGTAGGCCGCCGACGCTGGACCGCCTCGGTCGTCGAAGTTCGTCGTACTCGACGCACCCTGATAGTTGATGTCCTCGCCATTTGCAGCGGCTCTGACGGCCTCGATGAAGTTCTGCGGTCCGAACTCCTTCCCCGGTGGATTGGCGACCCGACGCATCTGCTGGCGGATCGCCGGTCCGCTGTTCTCGCCAGCAGCGGCGTTCGCCAGAATCAGGATGGCGACGGAGTCGTACGACTGAGAGGTGAATACGCCCGGATCCTGATTGTACTGGTTCTTGAACAGTCGGACGAATGCCTGCCGATTCGGCCCGGCAGCAGCGGGCACCGTTCCGGTGACGTTCTGCATGTCGTTCCCGACCTGCTGTGGCAGGGACGGGTCCTGTAGCCCGTCCGGAACGAGCACGTCGAGGTTTTGGGTTCCTCCCATCGCGTAGAAATCACGGAACAGCTGTATGCCGCTCTGTGGATAGCCGATGACCGTCAGCATGTCCGGCCCACCACCCTGTTGGAGGTTCCCCATCAAACCAACGGTCGTCGCGGCACCCATCCCCCCGACCCCACGGAGGTAGGTTCGCCTGTCGATTTTTGGACTCATACCCGGGGAAACCCTCGTCGTTCTGCGTCAAAAGTCTATTTTAAATTATCATTATATATTTTGGTCGGTTCATCACTCGATGGTCGATAGTATAGGTGACAGAACGGACGACCGTTTTCGAGGTGGGACGTTCGAGCGGGGAAACCCGATTACTTCGAACCGGCCGCTTTGTTGATGACGGAGGTGTAAGAGCTTTCGCCTTTGTTGAACGACACTTTGTTCATGATTTCGCCGCCGTGCTTGTCCGTGAACGCGCTGGAGAACTTATCGGATAGTTGTTGGCCGTAACTGTTGTTCACGTAGAGCGTGGACGCCGTCTTCCCGCTGAGTCGTTCGGCGGCGACCTGTGCCATCACTTTCCCCTGCAGCAGGTCGCTCGGGGCCGTCCGGAAGACGAAATCGTTGTCCTTCAGGTTCGTAACGGTGAGTGCCGTGCTCGACGGTGAACAACCGACGACGCTCTGTTTGGCATACACCTGTTTGCTCACCGGGATGTTGTTCCCGGACGAAGCAGGGCCACAGATGGCCGGATACCCCGCACTGACGAGTGCATTCGCACCGGACATCGATGCTTGCTTCGTCGTCTGGGTATCCTCGACCTGTGAATCGACGGTCACGTCGATTCCCGCGTCGTTGACCTGCTTGACGGGGATTTTTGCCGCCTGAATCATTTGGCTCCCGACCGAACCGAGGTCGCCGGTTTCCGGCAGAAGGATTCCGACTTTGACCTCCCGATTCTTACCACCGGGCGAACTGTCGGCCATCTTCCCACCGGCACTGCCCTCGAAGTCGATCGTATCGATGGTTTTGTAGCCGTCCTCCGTGTCCGGAGCGAACTTCCAGACATCGTAGGCCGCCGACGCCGGGTCGCCTTTATCGTTGAAATCGACGACGCTAGACGCACCTTGATAGTTAATGTCCTCCCCACGAGCGGCCGCTTTGACCGCCTCGACGAAGTTCTCCGGACCGTATTTTTGGCCGCCGCCGTTGGCGACCCGACGCATCTGGTCGCGGATCTTCGTGCCATCGTTTGCACCTGCCGCTGCGTTAGCGAGGATGAGGACCGCGACCGCATCGTAGGAATGTGAGGTAAACACGCCCGGCGCGCTCCCGTACTGGTCCTTGTACATCTCCGTGAACGCCTTCTTGTTCGGCCCGGATGCTGCGGGAGCGGTTCCAGTGATGTTTTGCATATCGTTGCTGACCTGCTTCGGTAACTCGGTATCGAGCAGTCCGTCGGGGACGATGATTTTGTGGTTCCCGTCCGTATTCTTGTAGTAGTCACGAAACAGTTGGATCCCGCTTTGTGGGTAGCCGATGACGTTGATAACGTCGGGGCCACCACCACTCTTGTCGCCACCTCCATCGCCGTTTCCACCGTCTCCGTTACCAGCACCGCCACCGCCAATACAACCGGCGAGGCCGGCAATTCCGGCCGTTCCGACACCCTTCAAAACGTCACGCCGTTCGATATCATATCGCATGGACAGGGAGGGGTATCAACTCTTGCAATATAAATCTACCTTTCGAGATTTTTAAAATTCGTCAAAAACTACTCTATTCGGGGAACGATAGGAGCGTTGAATTAAAACTCGCGGCAATCCGTACAGACCAGTTGACCGTTGACGTTCGTCAGTTCACGGGTGAGTTTACCGCAGACCTCACAGATACTCTGTCCGGTGTATTCGGCGTCACCACCGTTCGTCTTCATCGTTCTACCGAGTTCGTCGTCCATATCCGGTTCGCGGGCGGACGAAATACTCGACGGCGACGCCGAGGCTGAAATAACGTCGCGTTCGGTGAGGACCCCGACCAGTTCATCGTCACGGGTAACCACGATTCGCCGGATACCCTGCTGGGCCATCATGCCCGCCGCATCGGCTAGGCTGCGGTCCGCACGCATCGAGACGACGGGACTCGTCATCACATCGGCGACGGTCGTTTCGGCGGGGTCGCGCTCGTCCGCGATGAGGTCGAGGACGTCGGACTCAGTCATGATTCCGACCGGTTCACGCCCGCGAAGAACCACGACGCTCCCGACCCCCTCTGACTGCATGAGTTGCACTGCACCCAGAACGGAGTCCGATTCACTGACCCCCACGTATTCTCTGGTCATCATATCTCGAATTGTAACTTCCGCTTCCATATGTGAACGTTTGACACAACTCTTCTAAAAGGTATCCCCGGCACCTTTATTCCCGCGTCCAACGAATATGTACGGTCAGCTATTCGAACTCGATTCTACTGCCGTCCGCCCGACACGTTTCTAATGCATGCTTCGCGGCCATTCCCGCCGTCTGTGGAACTCGACCGTTGCCAACACCGACTTTCAATTCGACTTCGACCGTCTCTTCGACGTGCCGGATGGCGTCTTCGTATTCCGACTCGTCTAGCTCCGGACAGACCGCAATAACGTTATCGCCCCCCACGAAGAACGAGAGCGAATCGTACGCCTTCCGCATGTACTTCATTAGTTCGGCGTACCCCTGTTCGATGTGGATGAACGAATCGAAGGCGTTCACCTCATCCGTGAAGTTGCCGGTCATATCGTTCACGTCGAAATGGGCGATCTGGATGTCGTCGTCCGTTCGGAACTCCTCGTCGATGGTTCGGCCGCGGAGGATTTCCCGCCGTGCCTTGTCCTGTGCGCTTCCGGCGGCCTGCAACTGTTCGGTCGCATCGGCGAGCGCCTCGACCGGACTCGTCCCGGTGGCGACACCAAGACTAACCGTTACCGGATAGCGGTTGCTGATCGATTCCTGTACGAGCGCGTGGTCGTCCATCGAGAGGCCGTTCGTTACGGCGACCATGTTGTCGAACCGGGTGAAAAAGACGGAGCCCTGCCGATTGCCGATGAGTTGCGAGAGGTCGGCATAGAGACGCGATTGGAGCGTCTGGAGGTCTACTTCCCGGCGCGGTTCCGGCGTTACGGTCCATGGACCGTAGTTGTCGATTTGAACCAACGTGATCTGGGCGTTCGTCACTGTTGGCAATGGGTTCGAGATACTGGCCTATAAGTTGTCCTAATCGTGATTCGCATCTCAAAAGTGAGAACCGTAGTACGGCGCGATAATTCATCGTCCCTGCTGATGCGTATGTCCGAACGGGGTCTGGAAATGTAACACGAATCTCAAAATTCCATTCCGAGCAATTGAAGCGATTGCCCGAGAGTGACCCGACAATGACCATCCCGTCGTTCGTTATCGGCATCGCAGGAGGTACTGGCGCGGGGAAGACGACGGTCGCCCGTGAAATCACTGAGGACGTGAGCGACGCCGTTACCCGTATTCCGATAGACAACTACTACCGAGACCTCTCACACCTCGATTTCGAGGAGCGCACGGAGGTCAACTACGACCATCCGTCAGCGTTCGAGTGGGAACTGCTCAGGGATCATCTCGACGCCCTTCTGTCCGGCCAATCGATCGAAATGCCGCAGTACGATTTTACAGTTCACAATCGAAAAGACGAGCGCGTCACGGTCGAGCCGACCGACGTGGTAGTTATCGAAGGGATTTTCGCACTTTACGACTCCGAAGTCAACGAGATGCTCGATTTGCAAGTGTACGTCGAGACGGACGCCGACGTTCGTATCCTCCGCCGAATCGAGCGCGACGTGGTGGACCGCGAACGCGGCCTCGAAGGCGTCATCGACCAGTATCTCTCGACGGTAAAGCCCATGCACGAACAGTTCGTCGAACCGACGAAAAAGCACGCCGACCTCATCATCCCCGAAGGTGCGAATCGAGTGGCAGTCAACCTTTTGGAAGAGAAGGTACAGGCGGAAACTCACTCGCACCCAACGTGGAACGTCGAAGAAGAACTACAGCTCCCATCAGAAAACAGACACGAATCGGAACGCGGACGCCAACCGTCCGTCCCGACACCTGACGGTAGCGGGGAACGGTGGCATTCGGCCAAAAACAGGGAGTGATCAGGCTCGCTTTTTCTCTGGGTTCTCACCGACTGGATGGTAATCCCAGAAACCACCCGAGCGCATCGCGGAACCGACACCGCGGTGGAAATCCACGATGGTCTCGAACTCCGTCGGTTCGACGTGTTCGAAGATGTCACCGACGCTCACTACTTTCTTGTAGTTGATTCGAATCGGTTCGTCGGCGTGTTCCTCGGCGAACTCCTCGCTCGAAAGCGGGAAGTCCTCATCTTCGTCCAGTTTCTTTGCGAGAATTGCGAGACCGTACTTCCGTCCACCCTCGCTCCCTTGCTCACCGTCCGGGTCGTGGGGCCAGTCCATGTACCCACGTCTGTCCGGGGGGACGAAAAGGATTCCCTTCCACGGACGCTACGTGCGGTCTTTGTCGGGAGAGGAAAGACCGCTCTCGACGAGACTTCGATGACCTCGACGGAGTCGTTCCGAGATAGCTTGATGCGAGATCCCCAATTCGTCCGCGAGATCCTCCGTCGTTACTTTTCGCGGGATGTCGTAGTACCCCCGGTCGATAGCGCTTCGCAGCGTTTCGTACTGCTGTGTGGTAAGCCTGTGTGACTCTTTGAGGAGCGTCGTCCGTTCGCGCACGTTTTGAACCTCGACGGGAAGGTCGGCATCGTGGCACGATTCGTAAATCGTAGATAGCGTTTTTCGGTCGTCGGATTGGATCTGAAATCGCCAGGTCTGGTTCGCTGCTCGTGCGGCGAGAATGCTCGTGTCGAGTTTCGTGAGAAGTGTCGTTGCTTCGTGGACCCGTCCATCCCATTTCATAGCAAACAGACCACGGTCACCGAGGTCCGTGAGAAGTTTCGCGTCGGTGACTGAGGGGTCATCTATCAGCGACGATCGAACAGAAGGAAGATCAGACGTTGTCGCGCGAATCTGCGGCATAACGTGTTCCACACCGTGTGCGACTACTCCGACGACTTCGAACCTGGCTCCGGGTTGCTGTGAGAAGGTTTCGCGGAGCGCAAATTCGCTCGCCGGGAGCGTAATCTCGGCAATCGTACTCACCTCAGTGTGAACCGAGAGTACCCAATTGCGTTTTTTGCTTGCTCATTCATGCCACTTTAAGAGGAGATTGTAGTTTCGGTCGGAATATCCCGTCGGAATTGCACTTTAGCAGGTGTATAATTAACTCCGTGGAACGGCGAACCCGGGTTATGGCGCTGTACGAGCGGGGGATTTGAGAAACATGTCAGGCACGTCTTCAGGTGGATTCGTCCACGGTGCGCTCATCGGAGGTGGTGTCGTCTTCTTCGTCGCTGGAATGATCATCGTTTCCGGGATACCGGGAGTCCTGGGTCCATCAGTGGGTGGGATGAGTAACGAAACGACCGTCGTATCGACGACGGACGTACAAACCAGCACGCAAACGACACAGACCTCCACCGAGCAGGTAACGACGGAATCACCGGAAACGACACAGTCACGCCAGACGACGCCAGCGACGACTACGAGGACGACCACGACGACCGCTCCGAAGGCGACGGCCGTCTATCGCGTCAACGTCGGTGGAAAGCGACTATCGATGGCGGACGGTGGGCCTGACTGGACGCGAGATACCGAGCGTCGGCCATCGCGGTTCGGAAACGCACGCAAGAGCGGGAGCCACACGAACTCGACGAACGACCGGATCGCCAGAACGGCCGCGGTACCGAGCGGAACGCCCGAAGCGGTGTTCCAGAGCAGACGGTACGATGCCGACAACGCGGGGAGTTTGGCCGACAACACCGAGATGCAGTATCGGTTCCCCGTCGAAAAGGGGACGTACGAGGTTCGACTCTACTTCGTCGAATCGTATTTCGGCAACTCCGAGTGGAACGACTACGACGAGAAGGGACCGCGTACGTTCGATGTCGAAATCGAGGACAAGCGCGTGCTCAACAATTACGACATGTACGAAGAGCTCGGCCATGACAAGGGAACGATGAAGTCGTTCACCGTGAAGCCGAAAGACGGCACGATAGACGTGCGCTTCCTTCACGAGGAAGAGGACCCGATGCTCTCAGGTATCGAAATCGTTCGCGTGGACGGGAAAAAGAACGGCAAATCGAAGGACAGACAGCGAAACGGTGACCTGGGTAATAGCGACGGTTTTAACGCGAACGGTTGGAGCGAGATTTCGCTTTCGGAGCCGACGCTCACACTCAGCGACGCTACACTCGATACACCGTCTCTCGGCGTTCGCTCGGCAGTGACGCAGAAGTTCCAGATGTCGCCGACGTTTCGACCGACGTAACGGGAATGCTCGCCATCGCCACCGGCTCGATTTACTGAAACATTCGATACGCCCTGCTCGTCGCGAACAACGTCGTGAGCGAAGAGAACCGTGGGAATGGGGTTTAAACCACTGAAAGACGTTCTTGCTCGCCCACACCGTTCGTTCCGCGAGCGTGTGTCATTTTTACCTAAATCGGGATACTGTTTTTTCATTTCCGGCTCACGAGCGAACGCTCCGCGGAGCGTTCGCTCGTAGCGTAAAAAACGGTGGGAATGGGATTTGAACCCATGAGGCATGACGCCACCTGCTTTCAAGGCAGGCGCAATAGGCCGCTCTGCCATCCCACCTCACCGAACAGTACTCGACACCGGGTTTAAGAACTGTCGGTATTCGCTCGCCGACGTGTCCGTACGAATAGATTGAACGACCAAGATATTACCTTTAGGAATGAACCATAACCGTTTAATTCCCAAGGTGCATTCGTCCTCGTACGATGGCATCGCTGGATTTCGAGCCACTCACATACGCGGAGCTACCGGAGAATCGGCGACCGTCACTCGGACAGGCGCTTTTACCTGTCCTTGCCACGGTCGTGTTTCTAGGCGTCGGCTCGGCCTGGTTGAAGATGGACCCACACATACCCCTGCTGTGGGCCATCGTGTTCACCGGCCTCGTCGGCTACTACGGATTGGGAATGTCGTGGGACGATCTGTACGAGGGTGTCGCTGACAGCCTCCTCATGGGGTTACAGGCGGTCCTCATTCTGTTCACGATTTACGCGCTCATCGCCACGTGGATCAGTTCGGGCACGATTCCGGGACTGATGTACTACGGATTGGAAGTTCTCTCCCCAACCGTATTCCTTCCCGTGACGGCGATACTGTCGGGTCTCGTGGCCTTCTCGATCGGTTCCTCGTGGACCACCGTCGGAACGCTCGGCGTCGCGTTCATCGGCATCGGTTCCGGACTCGGCGTCCCTGACGCGATGACGGCCGGTGCCATTCTTTCGGGCGCTTACGCCGGTGACAAACAGTCGCCGCTCTCCGACACCACGAACCTCGCCGCGGCGGTGACGAACACCAACCTCTACGACCACATCCGAGGAATGCGGACGGGAACCGTCCTCGCGTTTGGAATCGGCGTCCTCGGCTACACCTTCCTCGGGCTACAATCAGTTGGAGGCGGTTCGACCGGGTCCGTCGGTCAAATTCAGACCGCACTGACGAACACGTACTCCCTCTCGCTGGTCGTTTTCCTTCCGTTATTCGTGACGTTCGGACTCGCACTACGCGGTTACCCTGCCCTTCCGTCACTCATCGCGGGCGTCTTCTCCGGTGCCGCAACGACCATTCTCGTTCAGGGACGGTCGTTCACCGAGGGATGGCAGGTGCTCCTCGGCGGAACCAGCCCAAAAACGGGCATGGAGATGGTGAACAACCTCCTCGCGAGCGGTGGTATCGAAGGCTCCGCGTGGACCATCAGCGTCGTGGTCGCGGCGCTAACCCTCGGCGGTCTGCTGGAGACGACGGGCACGCTCGCGGTACTTGCACACCACCTCTCCAAGAAAGTCAGCAGTGTCGGCGGACTCGTCGCCGGAACCGGCGCGTCGGCGACGCTCACGAACGTCCTCACGGCACAGCAGTACATGAGCATCGTCGTCCCCGGAATGACGCTACGAAACCTCTACGAGGAGTACGGGTTAGAGAGCAAGGACCTCTCACGGGCCGTCGAGGCAGCCGGGACACCGACCGGCGCACTCATTCCGTGGCACGCCGGAGCAGTGTACATGGCGACCGCGCTCAAGGTGCCGACGCTGGAGTACGCTCCGTACTACTTCTTCGGATTCCTCTCTCCACTCATCCTCTTCGCGATGGCCGCATCCGGGTTGGGAATCGGCACCCCGTCCGCTGATAACGGAACCGCTTCGACTGCGGACTGATTTCTACGGACGCTTATCGGGCGAGTTTACGGTCGCCGTTCCTTTCTTCGACTCGCAAACCGAGTTCGTGGAGATACGTCGCCGTGTTCACCGGCACGATTCGACCGGCGGCGATTCGCGCGTTCAGCAGCGGAACGAGCGAGCGCAGATCCTCTCCCGTCCGTACGCTCGTCATCGTCGGCAGGAAATCCACTTCGTGACCCGCATCGACTCCTCGTCGAGTCAGCGTTTCGAGTTCCGGCGTCGTGTAAGCGTCCTGGAAATCGATGGTATCGGTGAGGCCGACGAAGTAGGCTCGTCCGTCCTCGGCAGGGCCGAGGACGACCTCGCTCCGTCGAAGTTTCATCGCCGCACTGTCAAGTTCCTTGCGCGTCAACATTGGGGCCGTTCCGTCCACGACTGCGGCGGAATCCACACCCTCCTCCCGAAGCAGGTGTGTTGCCGTATTTCCGGCCCGACCCGCGAACGTCTCACCGACTTGCACCTCGAAACGCACCGTCTCGTCATCGTCGAGCGTCACGTCCGCCAGTGCATCCTCCGCCAGTGCGCGGAGTTCCTCCTCCGAACTCGCATCCCCGACGAATTCGCTCGGAATGGCATCGTCGGGACGGTAGTTGACGAGCAGCTCGCCGCCGCTTTTCGCGGCGGCAAGAAACGTATCTTTCAGCATTTGGGCGTACAGTTCCGCTACTTCGGATGCGGAAAGCGGCGACGATTCCACGAGTTCAGGTAACACGAATCCCTCGCGCGGCGGGTCGGCCAACACGGCAATAGTAGTCATATCCGCCACTGGGCGCGGAACGGCCTTGAAAGCCACCATTTTATGCCCCGCCTGCACGCAGTCCCGGTATGCATTGGACGAAACCACTCGGTCTGCTCAGCGTCATCGTTCTCGCAGTGCTCGCGCTTGGCGCGCTCGCGCTCTTTGTGACGACGCTTCTCGCTGACGTTGCGGCCATCGCCACCGTCGCGCTCGTCGTCGCGTTCGTCGGCGGACTCGCCGTCCTCGGCGCGAAATCGAAGCAGTGGCGACAAAACGCCTATTGGTGACGTACAGCGATACGATTCACTACCGTCCCTGCCGCCCCTTTGTCTGACGGTAATCCGTGCCCAAGAGGTCGATAAACGCCTCGACGAACGTCTCCGTCTGTTCGTTCGTCTGATTTTCGGGGTGTACCATCGGCACGAGTTCGAATCCCCGTCCGCGAATCGTCGTCGCGTGGTCGTCCACGATGTCGATGTCGCTTGCAGGCCTCGTGGTGTATTCGGTTGCGATTTCGGTGAGCGCGCGCTCGCCGACCGGAACGATGATTTCGGGGTTGATCATCCGAATTTCGGCGTTCAGATACGGTTCACAGGTCATGATTTCGCCGTCGCTCGGGGGGCGTTCGGGATGGTAGCACCGAGCGAGATACGTCATAAACGCGTTTTCGAGTACCGGTTCCTCGGCGGCCGGGTCGGACTCGCTCAGTCCGAGTCGATAGAGAATGTCCTGGAACCGTTCCCCGGCCTGATCACCGGTGAATGGGACACCGGTTTCGTCCGCTCCTGCGCTCGGCATCTCGCCGACGAAGAGGAACTCGGCACCCACGTCCCCGTATCCGTGAACGACCTGTTCTCGGCGTTCGCACAGGTCGCAGTTGGTACACTCTTCGTCCATACTGAACGGGTTCGAGCGCTCCTCCTGATTCGCGTCCATGCTGGTCGGTAGTGGCGCGACGGTAAAAAGGAACTACTCCTCGGCGACGGCGAGGAACGGCGCAATCCATCGCGCGGAGTCACGGATCGAAACTCGATGATTCGACGCATCGTGTGTGATGACACCCGCTTTATCCAGTTTCGGCAGGTGAAGTTGATACAGCGTCGTATTATACCGGCGATGTCGGTTCTCTATCGGTGTAACCCCGTGCTCGTCGCTCGCAACGGCCGTGGCAAGGTCCTCGATATCGACCGGTTCAGTCCGCTGAAGAAGATATCTGAGCGCGTCTCGCCGTCGCCGAGACCGGAGTGCCTCGAACAGCACGTCGAGCGAGGGTGTAGTACGGACCAACTCCTGTCGCGGTCGTATCGACCATTCGGTGCCGTCGTTGTCGACTTCGACCGCTCGGTCGGCCAGTGAACGAAACGCCGTCATGGTCCGACTGTCGTGGGCACACGTTTCGAAATAAAAGTACCCGACTGCGTTCTGTTCACGGAGATGGGTCGAAACGCGGGCGAAGAATGGAACGACCTCGGAGAGGGACACGTGTTCGAGCGGTGCGGTAAGCGAGTCGAAAATGAGCGTGGTCTCCCCACTCGCTGCTTTGAGCGCCGATTCGATACCGTTTTGCACCCCGAGCAGGTCATCGAGTCGTTGTACAGTCTGGACGACGTTGGCGTCGGACCAGGTCGTCGGTTCGCTCGTCGTAGACCGAACCGTTTGACCGACGTCGATGATTTGGAGGTTGTCCGGAACCGTTCCGATTCGGGTTCGCCAGGTTCGAAGGAAGGAGTCCGCAGAACAGTCGTAGGTTACGGCGACGATGGATTCCGCATTCGCGGCCGAGAGAAGTTCGAGACTGTTCTCGCGGCTATCTCGATGAAGTGAGGAAACGGAAACGAGGACGCTACCGTCGGAGTCCACACTGGTTCCGGTCATAGTCGTTCACTCGCGTTTGGGTCGAATGAAATCATGCGGAGGGTTTGTCGAATTGTGGGTTTCATCGATATACCGTCATCGTTTTTCCCCTATCGTTCGGTTGCGGATATATATGTCCGTTGGCGTTGGCGACCATCTCGGGATTCGAGACGGAGAACACGACGTATCCTTCGTCGTATCGCGATGGACATGATAACCGGTTTCGTTGGCAACGGGGGTCGGACGCGTGTTGCGGTCACCGAATCCCGTGTTCATCCAACTCATGAGGTGCTGTAATTACACTGGGGAGGAAAAGAGTAAAAAGATTGTGTCCGTTTACGGACGCTCGAAAGACGGGCATATCGGAATCGAATCTGTTACGCTCATTTCACGGGAGGAGTCACCGTTGCATCTACTCACGTGCCCTGTCGTTCGCGGATGAAAATATGTCCGTTGGCGTGGACAAACACATCAAACCCGTTAACCGAGAAGACGATATGTCCTTCATTCCGTTTCGAGCCGGTGTGTGTGTCGGCGAACAACGAGTTGAGTGCGTCCGGATCGACGACATCCGTCAACGGGATCAAGTCGTCGGTCGGGTCACTGCTTCGAATCGCCGCAATCGCTTCGATGATGGTTTCGCTGACTGAGTACAGACTCGCCGAATCGTGGTATACGTGGTAGCCCCGGGGTTCGCCCGCTACGAGTGTCGGTTCACTCGCTTCTGTCCCCCCGTTAGAGTGCATGTCGCAATACCGTGCTACCGGTATGGGATGGAGAGCTATAAAATTACGTCTCGGGTCGGCTCGGGTGGTAGTCCGTGTCGTATTCGCCCGGTTGACCGTCCATCCGATCGGGGTTGATGCGACCGCCGAGAAGCATGAAGTCCACGAGCGTCAGTGCCACCATCGCTTCAACGACCGGCACACCGCGTGGCGGAAGTACTGGATCGTGTCGTCCCACGACCTGGACGTCTTCTTTCTCCCCGGTTTCCCAGTCCACGGTGGACTGCGTTTTCGGAATCGAGGTCGGTGCGTGGAGGGTTACTTCGCCGTAAATCGGTTCGCCGGTGGTGATTCCGCCCTGCAACCCACCGTGTCGGTTGGAGACCGGTTTCGGGTCGCCGTTCGAATCGAACTCCCACTCATCGTTCCTGTCGTGTCCGGCCCACTCGCGTGCCTCCCTGCCGAGTCCGAACTCGAAGGCAGTGCTCGCCGGGACAGCCATCAGTGCCTGTCCGAGCCGCGCTTCGACCGAATCGAAGCGCGGCGCACCAAGCCCGCGAGGGATACCGCGAGCCTCGAAATATATCGATCCACCGATCGAGTCGCCAGCCTGCTGGTATTCGTCTATCAGTTCGCGCATCGCCTCGGCGGCCGCCGGGTCCGCACACCGAACCTCGTTTTCTTCGCTATCTCGTTTGATCGCTTCGAACGTCACGTCATCCGCTCGGATGTCGCCGATTTGATTGACGTGTGCTTTCAGTTCGACGCCGTTTTCGGCGAGAATTTTCTTTGCGATGGCTCCGCCTGCGACCCAGTTCACCGTCTCGCGCGCTGACGAACGTCCGCCGCCACCCCAGTTTCGCGTCCCGAACTTTGCGGAGTAGGTAAAATCGCCGTGACTCGGGCGCGGTGCGGTGATGAACGGTTCGTACTTGCCCGACCGGGCGTCTTTGTTCTGAATGACCATCCCGATCGGCGTCCCCGTCGTATATCCGTCTTGAACACCGCTGTTGATCGTAACTTCGTCCGGTTCACCCCGGCTGGTCGTTATCATCGACTGGCCGGGTTTTCGCCGGTCCAAATCGCGCTGTACGTCTTCCGCCGTGAGTTCGAGTCCTGCCGGACAGCCACTTATCGTCACGCCCATCGCCTCTCCATGGCTTTCTCCGTAGGTCGTGAGCTGAAACAGCCGTCCAAACCGATTCCCGTTCATACCCGCTGTTCCGCGTGCCGGCCATTTAGGTGTTGTAGGAGGCGGTACGTTTCGCCACCCGTCGCCAAAAGAAAATTTATACCCCGGCAGTGAATGGAAACCCGATGAAACGGCGTCGCTTCGCCGCCCTGCTTGGTCTCGCAGGTGGTCTCTCCGGCTGTATCGGTCGTCTGCCCTCCAACGGCCCCCCCGAGAATCCGGTTAGCCTCCGCGTTCGCAACTACTTCGAGCAACAGCGAACCGTCTCCGTCTCGATTCACGGGTTGGATTCCGATTCCGAGTTCGAGACGAAGTTCTCCCTGTGGCCGAGTTGGGTCGGTAACAGACGGAACGTCCTCGAGGCGGGCCGATACGAGGTACGAGTCGAAGTAGACAACGGCATGTGGCGCGTCGCGGAGTGGAACATGTGGGGGTGTGACACCAACACGATATTGATCGATGTCGGGATGGACGGTATCGGCATCACTGCGACGTGTCAGGGTACTACTAAGGGGTGACACAGACTATCAGATCGCTATCGTGAGATATCACATCGTCGGTGTCGTTACCGCTCCACTGTGGCCCCGAGGTCGTAGAGGACTTCGAAGAAGTCCGGAAACGAGACATCGACGTGTTCCGCGTCGGCGACCATCGTCGTCCCGTCCGCCACGAGTCCGGCGACTGCAAGCGACATGACGATTCGGTGGTCGGCGTGGCCGTCAACGACCGCACCCTGTAATTCTGATTCGTCACCTCGAATCGTGAGCGTATCCTCCTCCTCTTCGACCACCGCACCGAGGTTCGCAAGTTCGTTCGCCATCACCGCCACGCGGTCGGTTTCCTTGTATCGGACGTGTTCGCAGTTGACGATTCGTGTTTCGCCGTCCGCGATTGCGCCGAGGACGGCGATGGTCGGGAGCAAATCGGGCGTATCCCCGACATCGACTTCGACGCCCGAGAGCGAGGAACGTCGAACCGTGAGCACACCGTCGCTTCGGTTCCAGGTCACGTTCGCACCCATCCGCTCTAACACCTCGACGATGAACGTGTCTCCTTGTGCGCTTGGATATGCACCCTCGATTCGGACGTCTTCGTCCTCCTCCGCAGCGACCGCGCCTGCGGCGAGTAGATACGAAATGGACGAGAAATCGCCGGGAACGTGGTACTCGCCGTCAGTCGGTTCGTAGAACTGCCCGCCCGGAACGTGAAAGCGACGTCCATCCGTTTCGGCTTCGACGCCGAATTCGTCGAGCAGTTCGAGCGTGATATCCACGTACGGCGCCGATTTGAGTTCCGTTTCGAGGTCGATTTCGACGCCATCCTCGGTCAGCGCACCAGCCATCAGCAGGGCGGAGATGTACTGCGAGGAAACGTCTCCCGGAATCGAAACCGTACCGCCCGAAACCGGCCCTTTCATCACGAGCGGTGCCGTTCCGTTTCCGCGAGTGCTCTCGGCGCGCCCACCGAGCTGTTCGATTGCCGAAAGCATCGGCCCTTGGGGACGCGAGCGAAGTGACGAGTCACCGGTAAGAACCGTCAGTCCGTCCACCAGTGCGGTCGTTCCCGAAACGAGCCGCATCGTCGTCCCGCTGTTCGCACAGTCGATAACGTCCGCGGGCGTGTGTGGTTCCCCGGTGAACCCGTCGATTTGGATTGCCTCCCCGGTGTCGGTTACGTCGCCGCCAAAGGCCTCGACGGCCTGCATCGTGGCTTTCGTATCGGCGCTGATGAGCGGGTCGTACACCAGCGCGCCGCCGGAGTATCCCGCCGCGAGAATCGCTCGATGGGTGTAACTTTTCGACGACGGTGCCCGCGCCGTCCCCGAAAGTGACGAGTGAGTGATTTCGACGTCCATGTGTCTTTCGTCGTGTGGGAGGGGTAATAGAATACCGCCTCCCGAGAATATCGCCACCTATCTGAGGGTTTCCGACTGCTGATTTCCTATCGAACGATGGTTACGGGAATCGTCGCCCGCCCTGCGACCTGTTTCGCGGTGCTCCCGAACAGTCCTTCGTATCGTTCGGACGTTCCGCGGTGGCCGACGAAGATGGCCTCGAAGTCGTTCTCGCCGGCGTATTCCGTGATCCGTTCGACCGGTTCGCCGTACAACAATCCGGTGTCGATATCGACGCCCGCACGCTCGGCGACTGCCGACGCCTCGTCCAGCAGTTCCTGTCCACGCGTTTCGGCATCCTCGATGTTCGACAGTAGGATGTCGCGTTCTGCCTCCGCGAAACTCGTCGGTGCGGTGTCACCGGCCGTGAACTGCTGGTTCGGCACGACGATGTGAATCGCC
Source organism: Haladaptatus caseinilyticus (assembly GCF_026248685.1). NCBI lineage: Archaea > Methanobacteriati > Methanobacteriota > Halobacteria > Halobacteriales > Haladaptataceae > Haladaptatus > Haladaptatus caseinilyticus. The sequence continues at coordinate 204,727 of NZ_CP111036.1, forward strand.
GTGATGGTTGCCCCCGTGTCCTTTGCGAGGTTCGCGGCATACCGGAGCGCGTCCATGCTCGACGGTGACCCATCGATCGCGACTACGTATCCCCCCATAACGATAGTAGATAGGTTTTGTAACTGGATGTGAATTTCGGCTACGAAAATGGGAAGTCGGTGCGTCTGATTACGTTAAGGCCGGGGATGGATTTCGCAGCCAGCCAACCCATCCCTCTGCATCGCAATCGCTGTATCGACACTCGACTCGCGTAGCGACTCAGAATCGAGTCGTCCGCCCTGCCGCAGACCACGCGTCGGTCGGTGCATCGCGCGGCACGCGAACGGTTCGGTTCTGCAGCCGCGAAACCTTTCCGGCGAACTGCCATCGCTGGCCGTCCCAGTCCGGTTCCTCGTCGGCTTCCGCGGCGGCCCGCTGGTCTTGAAGATGCGCATTTATCGCCGCGGCTATGGCGGCGGCCTCCTCCTCGGAGGCGTCGGGGGGAATCGAGAGCTTCACGTCCTCAGAGCGGGATGTTGCCATGTTTCTTTTCGGGTTGCGAGGTTCGCTTGCTCAGCAGCATTTCGAGGTCGTCGATGAGTCGTGGGCGGGTGTCCTTCGGTTCGATAACGTCGTCAACGAACCCGCGGTTCGCCGCGGTGTAGGGGTTGGCGAACTGCTCGCGGTACTCGTCGATGAGTTCCTCACGACGTGCTTCTGGATCGTCTGCCTCCGCGAGTTCCGAACTGTAGAGGACGTTGACCGCGCCCTGTGGACCCATCACCGCGATCTCGGCGGTCGGCCACGCGTAGTTCACGTCCGCGCCGATGTGCTTCGAGGACATCACGTCGTATGCCCCGCCGTACGCTTTCCGGGTGATGACGGTGAGAAGCGGAACTGTCGCCTCCGAGAAGGCGTAGAGCAACTTCGCACCGTGACGGATGATACCACCGTGTTCCTGGTCGGTGCCGGGCATGAAGCCGGGCACGTCCACGAACGTCAGAATCGGGATGTTGAACGAATCACAGAAGCGGACGAACCGTGACCCTTTCTCGGACGATTCGATGTCGAGCGTCCCCGCGTTGACGCGCGGTTGATTCGCCACGATGCCGACAGAACGCCCGTCGAGGCGGGCGAACCCGACGACGATATTCTTCGCGTAGCCTTCCTGCACCTCGAAGAAGGAATCCTCGTCCACGACGCCCCCGATGACTTTGGTGATGTCGTACGGTTTCCGTGGCTGGTCGGGGACGACCGATTCCAACGCTTCGTCGCGTCGTTCGGGGTCGTCCCACGGTTCGACGCGCGGTGGGTCTTCGACGTTGTTCTGTGGGAGGTAGGACAACAGTCGCCGGATGTCGTCCAATGCTTCCTCCTCGCTGTCCTCGGCGAAATGTGCGACCCCGCTTTCGCTGGTGTGGGCCTTCGCGCCGCCGAGTTCCTCGAACGTGACCTCCTCGCCCGTGACCGTCTCGATGACGTCGGGACCGGTGATGAACATGTGGCTGGTGTCCTTCACCATGAAGATGAAGTCCGTGATAGCGGGCGAGTACACCGCGCCACCAGCACACGGTCCCATGATGGCCGAAATCTGCGGGATGACGCCGGAGGCCTGCTGGTTGCGGTGGAAGATGTCCGCGTAGCCTGCGAGCGAGGCGACACCTTCCTGGATCCGCGCCCCGGCCGAATCGTTCAGTCCGATGATGGGCGCGCCGACTTCCATCGCCTTGTCCATCACTTTGGTCACCTTCTCGGCGAACACTTCGCCGAGCGACCCTCCGAAGACGGTGAAGTCGTGGGCGAAGACGAACACCTTTCGACCGTTTACTTCGCCGTATCCCGTCACGACGCCGTCACCGGGAATCTGTTTTTCCTCCATGCCGAAGTTGTGGCTTCGGTGGGTTCGCAGTTGGTCGAACTCGTTGAAGGTATCGTCGTCGAGGAAGTAATCGATGCGCTCGCGCGCCGTCATTTTCCCCTTCTCGTGTTGTTTTTCGATTCGGTCCTCACCGCCGCCTTTTTCGGCTTCGCTGCGCTTTTCGCGCAGTTCGTCGATGCGCTCGTCCATCGTCATTGCCGAACACCTGGACGCATTGTCATTGCGCGTTTGCAGTACGACTGGGCGCAAAAGGTTTCCGTACTACGACGGAAAACGGGATGGGTCGCCTCGGGTTCTATCTACTATAGCGCGTAGAGGTTCACCGCGAGGGTCACCAGCAAAAAGAGGGGCAGTATCGTCCGAACGCTCCATAGCCACGGCGTTCCGAGTGCGCGGGCGACTCCACCCGCGCCGGAGTCGAACTCCGCCAGTGCGTCCGCGCCGAGCACCCACCCAGTGAAGATGAGGAATCCGGCGAGACCCGCGGTCAGCATCAAGTCGACGAGCGTCCCCGCGACGAACCCGAAAATGCCGGGGTTGAACGCACAGACAGCGCCCGTGACGAGGACGAGTCCGGTCAGCCCCACCGTCGCGTTCCGCCGCGAAACATCGTGTTCGTCCACGAGGTACGCGACAGGGATTTCCAACATGCTGATGGAACTCGACAGCGCGGCGAACAGGATAGCGCCGAAGAAGCCGACAGCAACGATTTCTCCGTAGGGTACCTGCTGAAACGCTCCTGCGACACTGACGAACAGTGCACCCGGACCGCCACCGGATGCAGTGTCGCTGAGACCTCCCTGAAACGCGAACAGGAGGGGAAACACGACGAGACCGGCCAGGACACCGACGCCGGTGTTGAGCACAGAAATGGTGCTCCCGTCGAACGCGAGGCTGTTGTCCTCGCCGAGATACGAGGCGTATGTTATCATCGTACCAACGCCGAGCGAAAGGGTGAACAGTGCTTGTCCGGCGGCGGCCCGGAGCATGTCGATAGGGTTCCGCTTGATCGGCGTCGGATCGAAGTCGAGATAGAACGACAGGCCCGCACCAGCACCGGGTTGGGTGACTGCCCACCCTGCCAGCACCGCAAGCAGGACGACGATGAGCGGCATCATCACTTTCGTCGCTTTCTCGATACCGCCGCGAACGCCGCCGAGGACGACGAGAGCGGTTAGCGCGAGAAACGCGATTTGGAACGCCGCGGCCTCCCGACCGAAGCTGATCGCGTCGAAGTACGCGCCGGGTTCGGCGAAGTACGACCCGGTGAAGCTCGCGACGAAGTAGCGAACGATCCATCCGCCAACGACGCTGTAAAACGATAACAGAACGAGCCCGGTTACGACCCCGAACAGGCCGACGTATCCCCACGACTTCGTTCCCGGCGCGAGGCGGGCAAGCGCGCCCGCAGGATTTCGTTTTGCGCGTCGTCCGATGACGAACTCCGCGAGCAGGCCGGGGACACCGACCAACAAGACGATACACAGATAGACGACGAGAAAGGCGCTCCCACCGTATTCGGCGGTCATCCACGGGAAACGCCATACGTTCCCGAGTCCGACCGCGCTTCCGACGGCGGCGAGGATGAACCCCACTCGACTCGTCCACGATTCACGTGCCATTGCTATGCACTCGCCCGCCGACGGGTTATGAGAGTTTCGAGATTAGAAACGATCAAACTGTTGCAAACAAGCTCGATGAGGGGTAAAACACGGATTTTTGAGACCGGTTTAGTGCGAAATAGGCTTGGGAGGTTACGATCCTTCAGAAGAAAGCCCCGCTATTTAAGTACGGGGCGATAACCCGACAGTTCCGTCCCGATCGATGGTTAGCAAACGCGGGGCCTTGTGTGAAGGGGAGGGTGACAAAAAACGACGATCGCGTGCGGTCGATTCGCTGAACGCCTACAGGAACGTCTGGATACTCAGCCAGAGCGTTCCGAGGACGGCGACGAAAACGACGGTTCTGATGTGCCAGAGCCATACCGGGCCGATGTTGCTGGCATTGCCGAGTCCGCGACGGAGTTCTCGGACGGAACCGCCACCGTAAATCCACCCGACGAAGAGGATAGTGAGGACGACGCCGAGCGGAAGCAGGATGTTCGACGCGATGTTGTCGAAGAAGGTGAACGTCTCGAGGCTGAGTGCCGAAGGGACGCCCAGCGCGAACACCAAGGTTCCGATTCCGACCGTGAGAATCGGACGGCTCACGTCGAAGTTGTCAACGAAGTACGACACGACGACTTCGAGGAGGCTGATGGCCGACGAGAGTGCCGCGATGAGAAGCACGACGAAGAACACGAAGCCGATGATTCCGCCCGCTGGCAGCGTACCGAACGCCTCCGCGAGGGTGACGAACACCGCACCTGCACCGGCATCACCGGGTTCGATGCTCTGTGCGAACAGAAGCGGGAACACGACGAATCCGGCGAGAACGCCGACGAAGGTGTTTAGCGCGGCGATACTGATGCCGTCGCTGATGAGGTTGTCGTCGCCATCCAAGTAGGACGCGTAGGTCACCATCGCACCCATACCGAGCGAGAGCGAGAACAGCGCCTGCCCCACCGCGTCCGGGATGATCGTCTGATAGTTGTTCACGATAACGCTGAAGTCGGGATTGAGGAAGTACTGGTAGCCTGCACCGGCCCCCTCGAGGGTGAACGCCCACGCAGCCATCCCCATCATCAGGATGGCGATCGCGGGAACCATGATTTTGGTGCCGACTTCGATACCTTTCTCGACACCTGCGGCGACGATACCGACGACGAAGAGCATGAAGATGGCATGGAACAGGATCGTCCCGTTTCCTGATGCGATCTGACCGAAATACGTGCCGGGGTCACCGAAGTACGCACCGGTCAGGCTTCCGATGACGTACTGGATAACCCAGCCACCGACGACGCTGTAGTACGAGAGCAGCCAAAATCCGGTGAACAGGCCGAGTATTCCGATGAGGGCCGCACCGGGACCACCAAGGTTTCGGAACGCATCGACGACGTTCTTCTTCGTTTCACGACCCACGACGAACTCCGCGAGGATCGCGGGCAGTCCGATGAGGACCGCGGCGATCAGGTACACGACGAGGAACGCCGCACCGCCGTTTTCAGCCGCCATGTACGGGAATCGCCAGATGTTTCCGAGGCCGACTGCGCTACCGACAGCGGCCAGGATGAAACCCAACCGGGATGTCCACGTTTCTCTTTGTGACATGCTTGTACGTGGCATTCTAAATTCTTAGTTATAAGCTGACCGGTGTGTATTAACCGCATGAACGTCCCAATATAGATTGTCTAAAAGACGATGTAAAAAATATCATTAGGCAATCTCTGCCGGAAATCCGAATTCGTGTCATCCGATAGCGAACCCCGATGTGGCGATTATTTTGCCGTTATCTCATAGTACACTATCACGTTCCGGACAAAATCATGCCTCACCATACACCGGAACCGCCGCCCCACTGGTCACGCTCGTCGCATCGCTACAGAGGACGCAGATGACCTCGGCGATGTCCGCAGGGGCGACCCACTTTTCGTGGTCGGCATCGGGCATCATCTCCCGGTTCGCGGGCGTGTCGATGACGCTCGGCATGACGGCATTGGCACGGACGACACCCGTGTTTTCCTCGGCTATCGACTCGATGAGCAATCGAACGCCTGCCTTCGACGCACGGTAGAGTGCGTCCCCTTCGCCCCCTTCGAGTGACGAGCGCGCGCTGACGCCGACGATTGCCCCGTCGCGGTCCTGGAGGTGTGGCAGGGCGTGTTTGGACGCGAGAAACGCCGTTTTCAGGTTCACGTCGAACAGCAAATCGAACGTGTCGGCGTCGGTTTCCTCGACCGGCGACCCGCCCTTCCACGTTCCCGCGATGGTGGCGAGATGATCGATGCCACCGTGGTCGTCCACGATTTCGGCGATTACCGATTCGACTTCGGATTCGTCCGTGAAATCGCCCTGATAGAAGTGGACTCGGCCGTCGTCCGGGAACGTGTCGTCGTCCGGTTCGACCACGTCTGTCGCGCAGACCGTCGCGCCTGCGTCTGCGAAGGCCGTACAGACTGCACGTCCGAGCGCACCGCTCGCCCCCGTGACGAGGGCAACGTCGTCGGTGAAATCGAATTCGACGTTCATGACTAGTGTGATGGCTTCGAACACCTTAAAATCGGATGAGGATACGAAGTCCACGTTCGATTTTTCCGCAGGTAACGACCGGGACAATGTATAATGTCGATAGCGACTGGGAACCGTATTCCGGTATCCGAAACATCCCCGTTCGACCGCCTCCGCTCAGGAACCTCAAACCACAAAATCGGCCCCTACGGCTCCACGACCAGCTTTCCGAGGAAGCTCTCGTCCACGACGTCCCGCTGTGCGTCGGCGACCTCCTCGAGCGAGTACACCCCGGCAATTTCGGGGGCGATTTCCCCGTCAGCGACCAACCGTGCCAGACGATCCAACACCGTCGAAATATCCGGGGTGTTGAACATGCTCATCAGCGTGATGGACAGTTCCTTGGAGCGCGCCCCGGAGATGTCGTCGAACCCTGCCGCAGAACCTTCGTTCCCGATGCCGATCACGCGAGCGCCGAGTTTCGCCACGTCGGCGTCGATCTGAAGATAGTCGTCCAACCGATGATCGAGGATGACATCCGGTTCGCCCTCTTCGCGGACTGCGTCCACGAGGTCGTCGCGGGCGTAGTCGAGGACGGTTCGTGCCCCGAGAGCATCGAGGCGGTCGTGATAGCTCTCGCTCGCGGTGGTCGTTACCCGTGCGCCAGTCGCGCTGGCCAACTGCACCGCGACGTGGCCGACGCCCCCGCTCCCGCCGTGGACGAGACATGTTTCGCCCGGTTCGAGTCCGGCATGGTCGATGAGGGCGCGCCAGGCCGTCACGCCGACGAGAGCGACCGCCGCGCCCTCATCGAATGCGACACCGTCGGGCAGACGAGCCACTTTATCGAGGGGCGCCGTAAGGTACTCCGCGCAGGTACCCTGTCGGTCGTTCCCGAGGCCGGTACCGAACACACGGTCGCCGCGCTCGAACGCCTCGACATCCGCGCCGACGGCTTCGACCACTCCCGCGAAGTCCGACCCAGGTATCCACGGGAGGTCGCCGGGTGGGTACGAACCTTCGCGGAAATAGGTGTCCACGGGGTTTATTCCGGCGGCGCGAACCGCCACCAGCAGTTCGTCGTCGTCCGGTTCCGGTCGGTCGATGTCGTCAACTCGAAGTACCTCCGGTCCGCCGTGTTCGTGGTATCGAACGGCACGCATGGCTGAATTCACGGGAAGCGGGAAAATAAGTCCGTGGGGATCGAAATCGGTGTATGCCAACCTGCCCCGATTGCGACGTGTCGATGGACGCAGTGGATCACCAGACGTTCGGCGAGGAACGGATCCAAATCAAGCCGTCGGGCGGCGTGCTGAGCAGCCTCGGTCTCAAAGTGGAGTATCTGAACGCGTATCTCTGTCCCGACTGCCGACTGGTTCGTTTTTATGCCGATTGAGCTTTGTCCTCGCCGAGATAGCCGTCCAATTTGCGCTTGCTGAGTTCGAGATAGTCGAAATCGAAGGAGTACACCTCAACGGAGACGGTTCCGGACCAGCCGTCCCGAACCGGTTCGAGCGCGATATCGAAATCGAGCGTTCCGGACCCCGTCGGGACGTGTTCGTCCGTCGGGCCGCGAGCGTCGTTGACGTGGATATGTGAGATTCGGTTCCGGTGGTCGTCCAGAAACGCTGCGATGTCCTCGGCATCCATCCCGTCCACACGTGCGTGACCCGTATCGAACGTCATTGCGGCGTTCGTCTCCGAGAAAATCCGGTCGAAATCGCGTACCGTAAACAGGATTCCGGGGAGGTTCTCGACGCAGATTTCCACGCCGTGCTCGTCACCGAACGAATCGAGTTCACGTATCGCCGACAACAGGTGTGGTTCTACATCCTCGACGGTCCACTCGGGTGGAGTGGCGTGGGAACTCGCGTGGAGAACCGCCTTTTCGGCACCCATTACTTCGGCGGTTTCGATACACGCCTTCTGTTCCTCGCGAGACGCTTCACGGATGCCCGCTCGGGGAGAACCGATTTCGATGTCCACGAACGGTAAATGAACCAGCAGGTCGATTCCTTCCGCGTCCGCCAGCGATCGAACCGCTCCGGGGTCGAGTTTCGTTCGCTCGGTCGCACCGTCCATGTACAGTTCCGCAAAATCGAAACCGAGGTTCGACCCCTGCTCGATGGCCTCCTTCCACGACACTTCCCCGGTATGGGTTTGGGTTACGAACCCCGTCCGTACCTCGCTCACGACGTTCCCTCGTCGATTATTCGTTGCGCGCTCGCATCGGACGATGCGGAGATGAACTGGTCGAGTACCGCGATGCTCGGTGCGACGAGCGTCGGGGTGATATCGCTTCGCTCGATGGCGGAACGAGTCGCATCGCCCGTCAACACGCAGATCGACTCACAGCCGACGTTTTCGGCCAACTGCACGTCGGTTTCCAATCGGTCGCCGACGACGAGCACGTCCTCGGGAGCGTAACCGTTGTCGTCGAGGACGTGTTGAATCATTTCGGCGTTCGGCTTCCCGAAGACTCGGTCCGGTTTCCTGTCCGTCGCCCGCTCGATGAGTGCGCCGATGGAGCCACAATCGGGAACCATTCCATCGGCCGTCGGGCAAACCGCATCCGGATGTGCGAGCAGGAAGGTCGCCCCATTCCGAATGGCAAGGGTCGCTTTGCGTGCCTTCTCGTAGGTGAGTTCGGTGTCGAAGCCGACGACCACGTGGTCAGGGTCGTCGGCGGTAACGTCGATACCGTGGTTCGCGAGTGCGTCCCGCATCGCCGACGTTCCGAGCACGTAGACGTCGTCGCCCGCGTAAAGATACGTGATGACGCCATCGGTCGAAAGGAGCACGCTTTCGGCGTCGGCCCCGACCGACAGTTCGTTCAGTTTCGCCACGTAATCGTCCTTCCACCGCGAGGAGTTGTTCGTGAGGAAGTAGACATCGACGCCGGACTCCCGCAGTGTTTCGATGCGTGCTTTCGCGTCGTCCACAAGGTCGTCGTCCAGATAGACGGTTCCATCGAGGTCGAAGAAAATCGCCTCCTTCGAATCGAGCGACGAGAGCGAACTGAACAGCACGTCCGCGGCCTGTAAATCGTCGAAGTCGTCTATTTCGACCCAGCTATAGTCGCTTATATCGACCACTGTCAGGTCGTGGTCCCTGTTTCGAACGATTCTGTCGATGGCCACCTCGGTCCACTCACAGTAGTCGTTCTCCCGGTCAATGGTTTTCGTAATCTCGTCGAACAGCATCGTCGAAAAGTCCGCTGAGAACCGGTACACGTCCGCTGACGACCCGTGGGCGGCCTCCTCCGGAATCGCCTTATCGATATGCGTGATTCGGTCAGTATCGTCCACCGAGACCTTCATCGCCTCCTCGCTGAACGCTCCCGTATCGCAAGCTACCGCGCTGTCCGCGTCGGACTCCACCAGCGTCTTGAGCAACCCCGGATCGAAGACGACATCACCGTTGCTGAGAATGAACTCCTCGCCAGCGACGTCCTCACTCGCGAGCGACAACGAATACATGTTGTCGGTATTCGCGTACACCTCGCTGGTTCTGACGGTTGTTTCGAGGTTCGGTCGCTGACTCTCGACCCGTTCGCAGACCGTTTCGACATGGTCCGCGAGATAGCCCGCGATGACCGTGACGTTCGTTACACCCACATCGTCGTATGCTCGTAGCTGTCGCGCGAGAATCGGTTCTCCATCCACTGTCACACAACATTTCGGCTTGTGAAGCGTGAGCGGTCGAAGGCGAGACCCAATCCCTGCTGACAGAATTACCCCCCTCATGAAATTCACCGACCCAATACCGCGACGTAGTTTGGTATAGTCTTGCTGGCTAGCGGTCAGTCGGTCTATAGTTCCCTCGATACGTGCCGATCGGTCGGTTCCCGTCAGCGGGTTACCGACCGTGAAACTGGAGGACGTTGGGATAATCCGTGATGATACCATCGACGCGCGCCTGACCGAGTTGGGTGGCTTGATACCAACTTTCGACGGTCCAGACGTTCACGTCGTATCCTTCCTCGTGTGCGATATCGACGATGTCGATGTCATCGTATGGCCCAAGCGAGCCGTACTCGTCGTTGAACAGTTCGGTTCCGGCGACCATGTTCCACGGGGGATGAATCGCGTCGCACTCGTATCGACGGGCGATTTCGAAGCCATCGACGATGGATTCGGCGAACACTGCCGCGATGGGTATTGTCGCGTCGAGTTCTCGAACCGCCGCGAGCGCCCCCTCCGCGAACGACGAGATCAATATGTCGTGGTCGTACGCCGCGAGTGTCGAGAGAACCCGGTCCGTGAACGGGAGCCATAACTCCTTCTGCTGTTCCCTCGCCTCGGGTGGAAGGTTTTCACGGGGGCGAACGTCGAGCGTTCCGGGGTTTTTGAACTCGATGTTTACACCGACGTCCGTCGGAATCGCATCGAGGAGGGTTTCTAACGTCGGGATCGTTTCGTCGGTACCGAGAACCGATACGTCATTCAGCGTGTCGTAGGGGAGGTTCCAGACGCGTTGGCTCGCGATCGACTCCGGAGCGTCCGTCAGTCGGTCGAGTCGGGTGTCGTGAAAAACGATTATCTCCCCATCCGCGGTCGGATGCACGTCGATCTCGATCATTTCGGGTCCACCATCCGGTGCAGCCGTCGCCTGCCGGACTGCTCCGATGGTGTTCTCGGGATACACTCCGGCGAAACCGCGATGGGCGATGACCGAGAGATCCACATCCGTGGCCTGGTCGAGGTCGGTAGCGTGCTGTTCGACGTTCGGAGACTGTCGTTCCGTCGTTCCGCTCGTGCGTGCCATAGGATAATTCGGGCAGTTCCGCACATTCGGGACCGGTATGACGGTGCTGCCACCCTTGAGTCCGAATACGCCCAGTCGAACTTGAAGGTTTCTTTTTTAATATATGGCCTATCTTTGAACTCCACTGTGACAACGATTTTCACAGTATCCTATATAGTTCGAACAGTGTCGTCGGGTCGGTTGGCATTCCCTTGGATCAATTCCCGTCGAATCGCGTCGTATACGGCCGCTGACTGTCGGCCAGTGTGGCTCACGTCGGTCAGTAACTCGTTCACGATGTTCCGTCGTTCCGTCCCGAACGGATCGTTTTCGAGCGTCCTAGATAAGGCATCGAGCAGTTCGTCGAAGTCGGTAACGACCGGTCCCGCTGTGATCGTATCGTAGTCGAAGTAGAACCCCCGCGTTTCCTCGTACTGCGTGCGGTCGTATGGATAGAAGACGGCCGGTCGGTCGAGGACGAGATAATCGAAGTAAATCGACGAGTAGTCCGTAACCAGCACGTCGGCGTGCCGGAGCAGGGGATAAACGTCACATCGTTCCGGGAGTCGAACGATCCGTGAGAGGTTCGGCGGCGGTTCGAACTGTTCCCGGGGATGCGTCTTGATGACGAGAAAAGCGTCCTTCTCCGCCAGAAATTCGTCGAGTGCTCGAAAGTCGAGGTGGTCCGCGGAACTTCCATCCGTCCCGTCCCGAAACGTCGGTAAGTAGAAAAGGACGGGGTGGTCCCGGGAAAGACGCTCCACCCGTTTTCGAGCCGTTTCGTCCGTCCCGATGTGGCTCCCTCGAGGGGGACGAAAGAGCGCATCGAGGCGCGGATACCCCACAATCGTCGTTCGTTCGGCGTCGAGATGCAATCCGGATTCGAATATTTCGATCAGGTTCTGACCGGGGACGACCAGCCTGTCGAACTCGTCGGCCATATACTCGAGTACCGCTTTCACCGGTGCCGATTCGTCCGAAAATTCGGCATCCCACGAGATCGTTTTCAGCGGGATCCCGTGCCACAGCAGAACCGTTTTCGCACCTGCACAACACGCCATGGTGACGTCTCGATGCCCCTGCGTCAGGCAGATGACGCCCGCCCGGAGGTTCACTACTAGTCCCCGAATCGAATAACAGTGGTACGCTTCGTAGCCGGACGCCCGCAACTCCCGCACGACGCGCCGGTTTTTCGAGAGCCAAACGGGACGAACGCCGGTTCGCTCGTTTGCGACGTGCAAATAGAGATATTTCGCGTTGTCCACGAACGCCTCGCTGTCACGCGCGCCGAACACCCAAAGGGAGTCGTCACGCGTCCACACTCCGGACAGCCGTTTCAACAGGGCGTACAGCATCCACTGAACGAGGAGGATGGGGGACCATCGTTCGGCGATCTCGGAGAGTGGTCGATGGAGTGACTGTTTCACTGTGGCGAGAATCGATTGGCCGACTTTCACGATGCAACTGAACGTCCTCCCATGGCAAAAATTACCTGCCCGCAAGGGGGTTCCTCGCCGGGAGTGAACCGGCGGGATTTAAGCGGCGCCACGACCCCCTTTCGAGTGCATGAGGCTACACGAGTACCAGGCGAAGGAGGTATTCTCCGACGCGGGGATTCCGACGCCCGATTCGGCGCTCGCGGAGAGCGTTGACGAGGTCGTCGAAGCGGCGGAGGATATCGGCTACCCTGTCGCGGTGAAGGCGCAAGTACACGTCGGCGGCCGCGGAAAGGCCGGCGGCATCAAGCTCGCGGAGAACCGCGACGAGGCCGAAGAGGCCGCCGAATCCATCATCGGGATGGATTTGAAGGGATACACGGTCGAGCAGGTGTTGGTCGAAGGAGCCGTCGACTTCGTCAACGAACTGTACGTCGGCGTGACGATGGACCGCGGCGAGGGCAAACCCGTCGCCATGGTTTCCACCAAAGGTGGCGTCGATATCGAGGCTGTCGCCGAGGAAGACCCCGACGCGATCGCACGGGAACACATCGATCCGGCATTCGGGATGCACCCGTATCAGGCCCGAAAAGCCGTGTACGACGCAGGTGTCGATAGCGACATCGCCATGGACGTCGCGAGCGTCCTCACGACGCTGTACGACCTGTGGGACGACAAGGACGCGAGCGACGCGGAAATCAACCCGCTGATGGTCACGAGCGACGACGAAATCGTCGCCGCGGACGCAGTGCTGAACATCGACGGTGACGCGCTGTTCCGCCACCCCGACCTCGCCGAGATGGAAGAGGACTCCTACGAGGATGACCTCGAACGCAAGGCTGGCGAGTACGGCTTCGACTACGTCCGACTCGACGGGAACGTCGGCATCATCGGCAACGGTGCCGGCCTCGTCATGACGACGCTCGACCTCGTGGACTACTACGGCGGCGAACCCGCCAACTTCCTCGACATCGGCGGCGGCGCAAAAGCCGAACGCGTGACGAACGCGCTCGATATGGTGTTCTCGGACGAGAACGTCGATTCGGTCGTCTTCAACATCTTCGGCGGCATCACCCGTGGTGACGAAGTCGCCAAGGGGATCAACGAAGCGCTCGAATCGCTCGACGAGATTCCGAAACCGGTCGTCGTCCGACTCGCCGGTACGAACGCCGAGGAAGGAATGGAGATCCTGAACACCGACCTCGTTCAGGTCGAAGCAACGCTCGAAGACGCGGTTCAGCGTGCCGTCGAAAACGCGGAGGAAGAACAATGAGCATTCTCGTCGATGACGACACCCGAGTAGTCGTCCAAGGTATCACTGGCGGTGAGGGACGGTTCCACACCGAACAGATGATGGAGTACGGTACGAACGTCGTCGCCGGTGCTGTTCCCGGCAAGGGCGGGCAAGAAGTCGAGGACGTCCCCGTCTACGACACCGTCCACGAAGCCGTCGCGGAGGAAGACGCCGACGCATCGGTCATCTTCGTCCCGCCCGCCTTCGCGGGAGACGCCATTTTCGAGGCACTCGACACCGACCTCGACCTCGCGGTCGCCATCACCGAAGGCGTCCCGACGCAGGACATGTCGAAGGTGTACAAGCGCCTCTCGGAGACCGACACGCGACTGCTCGGCCCGAACTGCCCCGGCATCATCACGCCCGGCGAGGCCAAACTCGGCATCCTCCCCGGCAACATCTTCGAGGCCGGAAACGTCGGTCTCGTCTCACGATCGGGGACGCTAACCTACCAAGTGGTCGATAACCTCACCCAGCGCGGTATCGGTCAGACCACCGCCATCGGTATCGGTGGCGATCCCATCATCGGGACGGACTTCATCGACGCGCTCTCCCTCTTCGAGGACGACCCCGACACCGACGCAGTCGTCATGTGCGGCGAAATCGGCGGCGAGGACGAAGAGGAAGCGGCGGCGTTCATCGCGGAGAACATGGACACCCCCGTCGCTGGCTTCATCGCGGGTCGAACCGCCCCACCAGGAAAACGCATGGGCCACGCCGGTGCGATCGTTTCCGGTAGCGGCACGGGTACCGCGGAAAGCAAAATCAACGCGCTGAACGATGCTGGCGTCCCGGTTGGCGATACGCCGGAGGAAGTCGCGGACAACATCGAAGACTTCCTGTAAGTCGTCCAGTTTTGCGGCTTTGATTTTTTCTCTGTAACGGAGACGGCATTTCTCTCGCCTCGCCGAGGTTCGCTGCGAATTCACTCCGACCGTCGTTTGTGGAGTAATTCGTCGGAAAAATGGCGGGTCGGAACGAGTCGGACGTGACCACGACGCGCTTCGTCGCGCGTCCCGCTATCCGCCGAGGAACTCCTGTCTGACTTCCTCGTCGGCCAGCAGAGCGTCGCCGGAGTCCACGAACCGATTCCCACCGTCCACGAGGACGTAGCCGCGGTTACAGCGCCGGAGCGCTTCTTTTGCGTTCTGTTCGACCATCAGGATGGCCGTCCCGCTGTCGTTGATTTCGTCCACCTTGTCGAACATCTCGGCGACGAGGTCGGGGGCGAGGCCCGCGCTGGGTTCGTCCAGCATCAGCAGGTCGGGGTCGAGCATCAGCGCTCGCCCCATGGCGAGCATCTGCTGTTGGCCACCCGACATCGTTCCCGCCTTCTGGTCCCGACGCTCGTATAATATCGGGAAGCGGTCGAACACTTCGGCGAGCGCGTCCTCCGGCACCTCGTCCAGAATGTACGCGCCCATTTCCAAGTTCTCCTGCACGGAGAGCGACCCGAACACGTTGTCGTTTTGGGGCACATAGCCGAGTCCAAGGTGGATGATGTCTTCGGGACTCATCCGCTGAATCTCGGTTCCGTCGAACGTGATCGACCCACCCATGTAGGTCGTCAATCCGAAGACGGATTTCATCACGGTCGATTTCCCCGCACCGTTCGGGCCGACGATCGTAACGTATTCCCCATCGTCGACGTGCATATCGACGTCGGACAGGATTTGAAGGTCCTCGCCGTATCCCGCATCGAGGCTGTCGATTTTGAGGAGTGCCATCAGATCTCCTCCCCGAGATAGGCGTCGATGACTTGGTCGTTCGCACGAATCGCGGCCGGTTCGCCCTCGGCGAGCACTTTTCCTTGGTGCATGACGATGACGTGTTCGCAGTTGTTCATGATGACGTCCATATCGTGTTCCACGAGTAGGAAGGTGTAGCCACGCTCACGAAGTTGGTGAACGTGTTTGAGCAGTTTCTTTTCGAGCGACGGGTTGACGCCAGCCAGCGGTTCGTCCAGCAGAACCATCTGCGGGTCGGTCATGAGCGCCCGCGCCATCTCCAGCAGCTTTCGCTGGCCGCCCGAGAGATTACCCGCATATTCCTCCGCGAGATGGTCGATTTCGAAGAAATCGAGCATCTCCCACGCGCGTTCGAGGACGTCTTCTTCCTGTTTCCGTACCTCGCTTCGCAGTCCCGGCGTCACCGACCGCCAGAGTTTCTCGCCTTCCTGTCCCTTCGGGGCGAGCATCATGTTTTCGAGCACCGTCATCTCAGCGAGTTCGCGGGCGATCTGGAACGTTCGAACCAGTCCGCGGTTCGCGATTTCGTACGGACGAAGGCCAGTGATGTCCTTGTCGTCGAAGTACACCGCCCCGCTATCGGGTTGATGCACGCCGGTAATGAGATTGAAGGTCGTGGACTTTCCGGCCCCGTTCGGACCAATGAGTCCCGTAAACGACCCCTGTTCGACGGAGAAGGTCGCACCATCGACCGCGGTGATCCCCCCGAACGTTTTGTGGAGGTTCTCCACGCGAAGCGGTGTTTCGCTCAATTCCACCGCCTCACGACCGAGGCTGAGTGTTTCAGTCCGTTCGGACTCGCTCGCAGTCATTCGCGGTCACCTCCGTTCACGCCGCCATCCGTCGCTGGTTTCGGCTCCGGCGTACCACCGCCGCTACGTGGACGCGAGAGAGGGATGCTCGCCGCTTCTTCCTTTCTGTGACCGAGCACACCTTCGGGTCGGTGATGCATTATCCAGATGAGTACCGCACCCATGATGACTAGCTGTAAGGCGTTGATGTTGTTGATGGCGTAGGCAACGAACGGCGTAATGTTGCCCGCGAATATCGGTCCGATCGCATCGGCGAACGTGTTCGGTGCTGCGGAAACGTTGTACACCTGTCGGATGATGTTTTTCAGGTACAAGGGTCCCTGAAAGAGCAGCCCCGCGAACACTGCCGCGCCGAGAACACTTCCGGTGTTGGACCCCGCGCCGCCGATGATGAGCGCCAACCAGACGAAGAACGTCACCTGCGGCTTGAACGCCGTCGGCGTGATGGCACCCTGTCGAAGTTGCCAGAGGATGCCTGCCAGCCCCATCAGTGCACAACCGAGCATGAACGACTTGATTTTGAACTGGTCGGTGTCCTTACCGAGCGCGTTCGCAACCTCCTCGTCCTCGCGGATGGCTTTGAGCACCCGGCCGAACGGTGATTCGCCGGTTCGCTTGAGAAGCCAGTAGAAGGCCGCCACGAAGCCCATCAGGATGAGCGCGTAGGTGAGCGAATCGAGCACCGGACCGACACTCCCGTCCACCAGCGGTTCCAGCGCATTCTCTATCGCGCCATACGGCCCGCTGTCGAACAGCGGTTGTAGTGGGTCATCGTAGTTCAACAGCAAACCGCGACCGCCGCCAGTCCCGAGGTTTTTGCCGAACAGCGTGACGTTCTGAAACTGACTCGACATTACGATGAACCGGACGATTTCCGACATCGCAATGGTCACGATCGCGAGATAATCGGCACGTAACCGAAGTGCCGGAAGTGCAACCAACAAACCGAGTAGTGCCGCCGCCAGCATTCCGGCGAGAATACCGACCCAGAGGGGGAGTCCGAGACCGGAGACGGTCGCGGCCCCCGCGGTCGCACTCGCGGGTGGTTTCGAAACGATCGCCATCGTGTACAAGCCGACGGCCATGAACCCCGCGATACCGATGTTGAACAGGCCGGTGTATCCCCACTGAAGGTTCAACGCCAGCGCCAGCATCCCGTACACGCCGATGAGGAACGTGAGGCGCGCGAGGGAGTTGATCTGCCCGCGGAACGAGTATCCCAGGGCCGACCCCGCGAGGATGTACAACGCGTAGAGACCGAACAACGCGCCGAGGATGAGCACCGTGTCGTTGATCTCGAGGTCGCGCATTCTGGTGCTCATGCGGTCGTCCTCCCTGCGAACAATCCCTGCGGCTTGAACAGCAGGATGAGGATCATCATCGCGAACGCGGCGGCCCGTCCGAACTCACCCGGAATCCAGATGATTGCCAAATCCCACGTCAGTCCAATGACCAACCCACCGAGAATCGCACCGTAAATCGACCCGATACCGCCGAGGATGACCGCCGCGAAAATCGGGAGGAGGAGAAGCCACCCGAACTGGAAATCGATGGTTCCCGTCCAAAGCACCATCAGGTAGCCCGCGATGCCGGTCAGTCCACCGCCGATAATCCACGTCCAGCGGATGACCCGTTCGGTCGGAATCCCCGTAATCTGTGCGAGATCCTCGTTGTCGGCCATCGCCCGCATCGCTTTGCCGAGTTTCGTCCGCTGGAGGAGAAGATGAACGCCGAGCATCAATCCGACCGTCGAAACGAGCAGGGTGAGGTCGTGTGCCGTCACGGGAACGGTCCCGTCCCAAAGAAGGAGGCTCCACGTCGGAATCTCCTGGGACGCAGTGGTTCCACGATTCGCGGTTGAGAAGACGAACACGATGAGGTATCGGAGCATGAAAGCCACACCGATACTCGTGATGAGAAGCGCGATTCCGCCCGAATCACGCATCGGCTTGTAGACGACGCGGTCGATGAACAGGGCGAGTACGATGGTTCCCAGTCCGGCGAGTACGAGTCCAGCGAGCACTGCGATCGTCGTCGTCGCGATCGTAATGTTGAGGTCGCTCGCGTATACCGTCCCGCCGGCACCGACCAGCAATAATCCTGCGAGTCCGGATTTACCGAACCCGGCCACGAGGTAGGTGACGGACCATCCCGTGAACGCGCCGCTCGTGATGTAGTCGCCATGTGAGAAGTTCGCGAAATTCAGAATGCTGTACGTCATCGATAGCCCGATACCCGCGAGACCGATGATGAGTCCGCGCATGAGACCGCTCCAGACGAGCGACCCGACGTCGGACACACGTAGGTTTCCGAGCAACAGTCGATTGAGGAAATCCACGACCAGAAGCGCCGCGAAGAGGCCGACGACCACGAGCAGTGGTCGCTCGACCACGAGGCGCCGTCCACGTGAATAGGTTTCATTTACGCCGTCCATTGGTAACTCTCCACACGATAATCGGTTCAGGTCAGGCTATTAAACCTTTCCGACAGAGTCTTCGGGTGAATTTCGGTAATGACGGCATACTCCCTATTGTTCGAAGGTTGTGTCCGATTCTTTTGTTTTCTCACTGTTTACTCGAAAGTGTGTTTATTTTCATTATCTACTACCGACACACATATGCCGGGCGGTGTTGGAGCCACACGTATGCCTATTCAGACCCTGGACGACCTCGCCGTCCAAGGGACGACCCTCGGCGTGCGCATCGACATCAACAGCCCGTTGACCGAGTCCGGTGACCTCGCCGACGATGCGCGTCTTCGGGCCCACGTCGATACCCTCTCGGAACTGTTGGAACGCGGCGGTAAAGTGGCGGTTTTCGCTCACCAAGGCAGACCCGGTGGCGACGATTTCGCGAGCCTCTCTCCCCACGCGGACCGATTGGACGAACTACTGCCGTATCCCGTTTCACATTGCGATGCGACGTTCTCCGCGGACGCACGGACCGCGGTGGAAAACCTCCGGGAAAGCGAAGCCGTCGTGCTCGAGAACACGCGCTTTTACAGCGAAGAGTACATGGAGTTCCCTGCGGAGCAGGCCGCTCAAACACACCTCGTCGACCGGCTCGTTCCAGTGCTCGACGCGTACGTCAACGACGCGTTTGCGGCCGCCCACCGGTCACAGCCATCGCTCGTTGGCTTTCCGACGCGGCTTCCGGGCTACGTCGGCAGGGTCATGGAGCAGGAACTCGACGTGCTCGGTGATATCGATGCGACCCCGCGCCCACGCGTGTACGTTGTCGGTGGTGCAAAAGTCTCCGACTCCATCGCTGTCGCCGAGAACGTGCTGGAACGCGACCTCGCGGACCACGTGCTGACGGCGGGCGTCGTCGGCAACGTCTTTCTGTTCGCCGACGGTGCCGACCTCGGCGACGCGAGTGCGGACTTCATCCACGATCAAGGATACTGGGACTACATCGACGATGCCGCGGATCTGTTGGAAGCCTATAGCGACAAAATCCATCTGCCGAAGGACGCCGCAGTCGAGCGAAACGGCGAACGCGCCGAACTAACCCGCGACGACTTCCCGCCGGAAGAGGATGAGGCCGCGATGGACATCGGCAAAGCCACCATCACCGCCTATTCAAAAATACTCCGCGAGGCGGGCACTGTCATCCTTAACGGTCCAGCAGGCGTGTTCGAGGACGATACGTTCGCCGACGGAACCCGGGAGTTGTACACCGAAGCGGTGAACGCCGAGTACAGCATCGTCGGTGGCGGAGACACTGCGGCCGCGATTCGAAAGTTCGACCTTTCCGGCTTCGACCACGTCAGCACCGGCGGTGGCGCGTGTCTCCGAATGTTGACGGGTGACCAACTTCCAGCAGTGGACGCGCTCTCCAGATAGATGGTCACGATAGGGGCGGCGACGAGTGCGGATATCGATCACCTCGCCGACCTCTGGGTCGAACTCGCTCGTGACCAACGCGCGCACGGTTCACATCTCCTTCCGGACGAAAACCGAAATAACGTCCGCAACAGTATCGCTCGACACGTAATCGAAAACACGCTGCTCGTCGCACGTGACCCGGCTGTCGTCGGGTTCGTCATGTTCGAACTCCAGTCCGGCGTCTACGAACAGGCGACAACCCGCGGCGTCATTCAGAACATCTACGTCGAGCCCGAACGACGGGATTCTGGCATCGGTACGAAGCTCCTGGATGCCGCGGAAAACACATTGGTCGAGCGTGGTGCGGAGCGGTTGGCCTTGGAAGTGATGGCGGGAAACGAAGACGCCCGGAGACTGTATCGAAACCGGGGATACGAACCGCATCGTATCGAGTTGGAAAAATCGGTCGAAAACGATAACCACTCAAAGGAGTAGCCACAATTCCCATCTGCGCCAAGGGAGCTTGGGTGGTTCAAGCACTCGATTTGTAATCGAGAATACGTGGGTTCAAATCCCACCCTTGGCTTTTCGATTGTTTTCGTGCGAGCGGAGTCCGCGTGGCGATATGAACGATAGTTACCATAGTTGAAAAGACGGGTTGACACCGTCTGTTCGACATACCTGCCTTCGAAACACCCGTGTTGAATGTCGATTATCGCCACAACTATCATCCGAATTGTCATTTCTGCACCCGTTGTTACGATGATTTCTCGTATCATCGATAGTAAACGAATAGTTGTGTTTGATTTTGAACTGTTTACACATTATCTGTGGTACACAATCGGTATTTCGAATACCACAAAAGCGACTAATTTCAGCGACACGACCTTCATCGGACAGGATTAACCGGCTCTTAACTCCGAATCCCGGGTTGTGAACTGTTGTTGGCCGTCCGACCGGCCACAACTATCGCGCGGTTTTATACCGGTACGGTGCCTGTCCGTTTTGCATGAGCCGCACCCAGAGCGTCCCCCTCTGGATGGCATCTCCCGAGGAGTTTCGAAGTACGCTCAAGATGGTGTTGAGTACGGCGTACAAAAACGACCGCCGGTTCGACCGCTCGTGGACGTTCAGCTATCCAGACGATGACCTATCCGACCTGATGGTCGAGATCACGCATTTAGAGAAAGGTGGAACGAGCGTGATGATGAATCCACCCCAGCCGACGAAGCCCCCCGAACAAGCCGTCGTCAAGGATTTCCGCGACGTGCTCGGTGACCTCCTACTGAAAGGGCATCATCGTGGAATCGAGTTCGACCGCTCCTGGACTCTTCGATACCCCGAGGCAGACCATCCGGACCTGATGGTCGAGGTAACACACGTGGAAGAGCGTCCCGACTGATCGAAACAGCACGTGATCGCCCCGAAGACCGTGCCGATGACGGAAGAATCGAGAACATGCAGTTTACCGTCGTCCACGGAGACATCGCGGAACAGAGTACAGACGTGCTCGTCAACGCCGCAGGGACCAGTCTCAGAATGGAAGCGGAGTGGCAGGTGCGCTCCGGCGCGGAGCAAACGGGCCGATACACGACGACGCGATTTCCAACGGTCCCATCGAACTCGGCAGCGCCGCAGTAACCGGTGCGTACGAATTCGACACGGAGTACGTCGTTCACGCTGCGGCCATGCCTCACTACGGCGACGGGCATGCAACGGACGTTCGACTCATCGCCTACGGTGACGACGAACTCCGGACGGTTCGTTATGTTTTGGAATCGGCCAAAAACGCCCGACTAAAGGCCGGAAAACAGTCATATTCTCGATGAAATTCGTCTCTCACCGGGCTGAGGAGTCGTTTGGTTCCATGTCCTCTTCCGCATCTCCCGACCCGATTCCGAGCGTCGCGGCGGTCTCGATGGCCTCGACATCGAGTTCGCAGAGCTCTGCGACGACCCGCTGTGGAACGACGACTCGAAGCGTCTCGAACGCCAGTTCTGCATCGACTTCGCCGTCAAGTGCTTCCACTCGCTTTTTGATTCGGCCGGCGTCCGCGTCACCGAGTCGGAGCACGAGGGAGACTGTTTCGTCTCGCGGATTATCGCGTATTCTGCGCACGGGGTGGGACAGGTAGGTCATTCGAGCCTCGAAAGGATTTCTTGGGCGTGGCCGTCGGGTGACACGTCCGTAAACACGTGCTCGATGGTGCCGTTCCGGACGACGAACGTGTTCCGGAAAACGCCATCGAAGGTCTTTCCGAACATGTTCTTTTCGCCGTAAGAGCCGTACGCACTCGCTACCTCGCCGGATTCGTCGCTCAGCAGTTCGATTGGAAGGTCGTATTTGTCGCGGAACTTTTCGAGATCCGAAACTGAGTCATCGCTGATTCCGATGATGGGAACCCCACGCTCGGCGAACTCGTCCCACGTGTCGCGAAAACCGCACGCTTCGGTCGTACAGCCAGGGGTGTCGGCACGCGGGTAGAAGTAAACGACCACTCTACCGTCGAAATCGTCCAGTGAAACGGGTTCTCCTGCGTGGTTTGGAAGTTCAAACGCTGGTGCCTGTTGGCCGGGATCGAGCATGACTCTCGCTTCGAAGCGAGCGAAGAACTGCGTTACGGAGTCATTCGCCAGCCACGACGAACGTGCGCCCACCTTTCCGTTCGAGGTGGATAGCGCCGTCTTCGGTGGAAGTTCGGACGTATGCGGCGACTTCGCTGGCGGACAATCCCGATACGTCCGCTGCGTTTCCCGGACGAACGCCCGGTCGTTCCGCACTCGTTTCGACGTTCATGTTCAGTATTTGTCCGGTTGACTAATGAAAGCAAGCCTAGTGGAGCGAAAGTGAACGTGGTCGTATCGGATCCCGAAACGCGCTTGCATTCGGTTTCAAAGCGTGCCGAATCGGACGGGGATATCCATCGGTTGGGAACCGGTCAACAACGATTCGGTACTCGGTGGCGTTGGTTCAATAGCAGAGTGCCACCGATCGGTTCTTGTTCAGGACACGCTGAGTCGGACCTGCTCCATCATCGCAAAGACGAACGGTCGGACTACTTCCGCAACGTAACTTGCTCGCCGTCCTTTTCGACCAGTTCGCGCTCTCGAAGGGTCCGGACGATAGTGTACAGCGCGATTTTTGGAAGTCCCAAACCGGTCTGTAGTTCATCGATAGTCGCCTCTCGTGTGGTCGTGAGGTAGAGATACACGAGTTTTGCACGGGGAGATGCCAGTTCGTCAGGTATCGGTGTCGAAGGTGCCGTTCTGATACTCATGTTGGTATTGCAGGGAAAACATTCGACAATAATAAAGCCTCGTGACGACAATTGTCGAAAACACCTGTGATATCACTTTTTCGACCAGTGTTCTCTCGGAGCTGAACTGCCGGTGATTTTATGTAATGGCCCGTGGTAGCGGTCGCTCATGGGTCCAGCGCGGGACGAGGCCGACGAGGAGACGGGGGCAGTCCTTTCAGCCGACGAACTCGATATCGAACGAAGTGACAACGTCGTCGCACTGGATGAGGGCCGGTACGTCATCGGGTCGCACGGTGAGCCGTCCGTCCCGGATCGGCCGGTGCTCGACTCCGCGTCGGAGACGACGACCGAAACTGTATCACCATCGACATTCTCGTCCACATCGCAATCGGGCGAGTCGGAGGAGGCAAACGGCCGAACACAACCAGATTCACGGATCGACTCCCGTGAGGTCCACCGATGGCTCGAAGACGACCTCGACGACGTTGACTCCCGCTACGGGTTTCACATCTCTGCGAAGTCGGAAGGAGCGATCAGCCACCAGCGGATGTTCTCCGACGACGTCGGGACGGTTTTCGACAGTCTTCTGAGTTTGAGTTCGACCGTCTCACCCTCGCCGAGGTTGCTTCCACCGATTGCTCCCGCGTTCATCGAGATGGTGAATCGATCGTCCTGACTGTTGAGTACGGGGACGGAGTTGTCCTGATCTTTGATGTCCGAGACGTTGAACTGCGTGCTCGTCCCTGCACCGCCGCTACCGTTGAAAGTAGCGTCAACTTCACTCATGTTTCCGGACACGAGTGTGGTTGCCTTGTTCGGGCCGATCCACTCGATGGTGGCCGTCGAGAGGTTGATATCGTCGGACCCCGAGCCACGCATGACCGTGAGGTTGATGTAATCGACCCTCTCGTTGTTCGTGACGTTACCGAAACCGCTGACGACTTGCACGCGGTTCGAGACCTGTGCGCTGCTGTCCTGACCGGTCTGTTCGGACTTCGACTGCAGGAAGCCCGCCGTGTTGATGAGCACACCGGCCGCGATCGCGGCGACCAGCACCATCGCGATGAACACGATGAGCGTTCCGATACCGACTTGGCCTCGGTTGTCGAGGCGTTCTTGAATTGCGTCTTTCATGATTTCTCACATCATGTCCGAGAAGATATGTATCACAACCCGGACTCTATTCGAGACAAATCAAAGGAATGTATTAAATCTACGTGTTCAATTATCAGACGTGATATCGACAAACCCAGGCATTTATAGTCTCTTATCAGCACATTGGGTTCTCAGTATGAATGGGTAGAGACAGTACTAGTCATCTTTCCATAATTGAAAAATAATGAAAAGATATCCGATCGTCGAGATAAGATAGTTAACCGACAACAGATAGCGAATCCCCTGAAAATCGAGCAAAAACGCGCTGATGGTCGTTGCAAGGGACGCCGAAACGAGACACGTGAACCCGACAGAGAGGTGAAAAAGCGCTGGACGGGACGTTCGATAATACGCCCGTACTGCGAACGCAACCATCGATAGACCTGCGACAACCACGGTAAGACTGAAAGCGATGTACAGGAGTTCGGTCCCCCCATCTTATCGCTCCTCTTTCAAATCACGCCACACATCCACCAACGAGTTTTCGACTTCGGGGCGGTCATCGACGGCGACGTCGATGCCGTCGCTCGAAAAAGCGATCGAAACGGCATCGATATCCCGACGATATACTTTCGGCCGGCGACCCTCGTTGGAGAACTCCCGCCCGGTGAGTTCGAGCAGGTTCGCCTCCGTGAGTTCCTCGATTCTTCGATAGCTGGTCGCTATCGGAATGCCGAGTTCCTCACTCAGCTCCTGCACCGATTTCGGCTTATGCGTCGCGTCGAGTATCTCGGCGTTGTACTTATTGCCGAGCACGCGAAGCAGTTCCAGGGACCCCATCGGTTATCGGGTTTGATAACAAGACCATAAAAAGATACCGTACCGAATTGCATCGAAACTTACAGAGAAAATAATCGTATTATAGAGTGGTTTCGAAAGCTGTAAAACGGGATCGTCCACGACACCGTTCTACGGAACAGTAAAGTGAGTTCACGGAAGAGAAGGGATTATGTCAAAAAGAGTTTCGGAACTCCAAGTTTTGGTCTTTCGACTCGAAAACAAACGATACTGCGTCGATATCGCACATATCGACGAAATCGTCGATAGACACGAGGTGACCACACTTCCTGATTCCCCTCGACACGTCGAGGGAGTGATGGACCTTCGCGGGGCGACGACAACCATCGTCAACCCGAAGACGGTGCTCGGACTAAACGATTCGGTGACTGGTAATCGTGTCGTCGTCTTCGAGACGGAGGACGAACGACGCATCGGGTGGCTTATCGACGAAGTGAATCAGGTCGTCAGCGTGGACGAAACCGAATTTGATGACTCCGTCGAAAGCAAATCGGTACACGGCGTTATCCGCCAGAACGATGAGTTCGTCATCTGGGTCAAGCCGTCAGCGATCAACAACTGAGCTGGAACGTACTGAAATGCGTCGCCGACCGCTATCGGAGCGTAGTGATGAATTAGTTGGTCCATCCCACACCACGTATGTGCGATCTGGTGCCCTCATGAGTAGTCGAAGCATATCAAAAATATTTTTTAAATGATGATTAGTCAGTCACTTTCCCATCTACTGATTCGAAAGTAGTTCGGTCGTACCAGTCGGTATCCCTTGTTTCTGAAATTTATTCGTAGAATTCCCATCCATCGTTTTTTGACGATAGAGCGGAAGTACGACCGTCTTAGCGGGACATAAGACAATCCTTCACACTGTTCAGCGACTGTATAACAAAGAGGGAATCAGGGGATTCGTAGATACAGTTCAGCCCTCGATAGCGGTTCCGTCGAGGTGCGCAGGACAGTGGTGGAGGCGAGTTACCCATGAGATTTCCGAACGCTAGGCGAACAGTAGACAAAAGTCGTAACGCACAGCAGAACGAACGCTATCTTTCATTCGGTCAGCAATGAGTACAAACGAACTGTGGGAGGTATCCCACTAATGTGTGGTATTATCGCTCGGATCGGCGAAACCGACGACGCGGTGGACGAACTGCTCGTCGGTCTCGAAAATCTCGAATACCGAGGATACGATTCGGCAGGATTGGCGGTGAAAAACGGCCGTGGTCCGACGGTTTTCAAGCGCGAGGGACAGATCTCGAACCTCAAGGATTTGCTGGCGAACGAGGTTCCGTCCGGGGAGCTTGGAATCGGTCACACGCGCTGGAGCACTCACGGTCCTCCGACTGACGAGAACGCTCATCCACATACCGGCTGCTCCGATCGCGTTGCAGTCGTCCACAACGGTATCATCGAGAACCACGACGCGCTCCGGACGGAGCTCAGTGAACGAGGTCACTATTTCAAGAGTGATACCGACACCGAAGTCATCCCTCACTTGGTGGAAGAACACCTCGCAGATGGCGCAACGCCGGAACAAGCGTTCCGACGGACGGTACAGCGACTTTCGGGAAGTTACGCCATCGCCATGTTGGTCGACGAGAGCGACGCCATCTACGCGACCCGTTCCGGGTCGCCGCTCGTACTCGGCGTTCGTGAGGGGAAGTATTACCTCGCCAGTGACGTCCCCGCCTTCTTGGATTTCACTGACGAAGTTATCTTCCTCGACGACGGCGATGTGGTCGTCCTCGAACCGGGCCACCACGAAATCACGACGCTCGACGGCGAACCGATCGAACGCCCGACGCAGACTATCGATTGGGACCCTGAGGATGCAGGGAAGGGTGCCTACGACCATTACATGCTCAAGGAAATTCACGAACAACCCACGTCGCTCCGCCAAACGCTTCGAGGGCGAGCCGACCCCGTAACAGGTGACATCCACCTCGAAGATTTTCCACCGGGGACGTTCGAGGACGTCGAACGAGTCCAGTTCGTCGCTTGTGGGACGTCGTATCACGCAGGCTTGGTCGGGAGCAACTTCATCGGAAGTCGGGGGCTCCCTTCCCAGACGTTCCTCGCGAGCGAATACGCCGTTTCGAGACCGCCAGTCGATGAAAATACGCTCGTTATCGGCGTCACCCAAAGCGGTGAGACGGCGGACACGCTCGCTGCACTCAGGGAGGCGAAAGACGGCGGCGCACGAACGCTCGCGGTGACGAACGTCGTCGGGTCCACGGCCGCCCGCGAATGCGATGACGCGTTGTTCATCCGAGCAGGACCCGAAATCGGCGTCGCCGCGACGAAGACGTTCTCCTCACAAGTCGTCTCGCTTTCCCTGCTCGGGGAGCGACTCGTCCGTGACGTGGTCGGCCACAGAAGCGAAGGCATAACGGATGTGCTGTCCGCGCTTTCGGACCTCCCTGACCACGTCCAACAGATTCTCGACTATTCGAAAGCCCATCGGATCGCAAAACAGTACCACGACAGTGAGGCGTACTTCTTCATCGGCCGGGGGTCGGTCTTCCCGGTCGCACTCGAAGGTGCGCTCAAATTCAAAGAGATATCCTACGAACACGCGGAAGGCTTCGCAGCGGGAGAGTTGAAACACGGACCGCTAGCCTTGGTTACGCCCGCAACGCCCGTCTTCGCGGTGTTCACTGGCCGCCACGATCAGAAGACGTTGAGCAACGTAAAGGAGGTCGAAGCCCGCGGTGCACCGGTCGTCGCAGTGACGAGCGATGCGAACGAAGCGGTCGTCCAGCATGCGAACGACGTACTGACGATTCCCGAGACGCATCCCGACGTCGCGGGTATCCTCGCCAACGTCCAACTCCAACTGCTCTCGTATCACGCCGCGGAGCAACTCGACCGGCCCATCGATAAACCGCGTAACCTGGCCAAGAGCGTGACCGTCGAATGAACCGGACGGGTAATCGAAGCTTACCCGTCCGAACCAACCTGAACGGTCAGCGCGGTTTAATCGCTGTCCAACCCCAGTTTCGACAGGAATGAACGCCGTCGTACTCTCTCTGGACGCCGAGCTTGCCTGGGGGTACCACGACCTCGCGGAGGTTCCGGAACACGTCGAGAGTGCACGAACGTCGTGGTCTCGTCTCCTCGCACTCTTCGACGAGTACAACGTTCCGGCCACGTGGGCCGTCGTCGGACACCTCTTTCTCGATTCGTGCGACGGAGAACACACCAGCCACGTAGCACCGACCGATGACTGGTTCGACCGCGACCCGAGCGGCGTCGCGGAACGACATCCACTCTGGTTCGCGGACGGCCTCATCGAGGATATCTCCGACGCGAAGGCGAGCCACGAAATCGGCTGTCACACGTTCTCCCATGTCGAATACGGTGACGAACGAACGACCCGGGAGGTGGCAGTCGCGGAGACTCGAGCCAGTCTCGAAATCGCGGATGATGTCGGTTACGATTTAGAATCGTTCGTCTTCCCGAGGAACAATATCGGCCATCGGGACGTGCTCGCAGCGTACGGCTTTACCTGCTATCGAGGGACCCGTCCCGAGCTCTGGTACGATAGGGGCCGGTTCCGGTCGCTCGCCAAGGCTATCGACTTGACCGTGAGCAAGACGAGTCCACCACTCGTCACCCCCGAACCGGACGAATACGGGTTGATAAACATCCCCGCGTCGATGTTCCTCTTCGGCTACGAAGGTCGAGTTCGAACCATCACCGAAGGTATCTGGGAAGACCCACTCATTCGGTCGGCAAAACGCGGAATCGACCGCGCCGCGGACGCCGACGAGGGTATCTTCCACCTCTGGATGCATCCCAACAACTTCACCGAGGAGCGTGACTTCGAGCGGCTACGCGTCGTGCTGGAACACCTCGCCAAGCGTCGGGACGAGGCGAGAGTGCAAGTGCTGACGATGGGGGAAATCGCCAACCAACTTCGGGAAGCCGATCCTGCGACGACGCGAACCCCGATCGGCCCGCGTTGACGGACTCGAGGTTGGCATCAATCAACGGCGAATCGTTTCGGTCTGACCCGTTTCCGATCCGCCCGAAAAATTCGGAGTTCCTTTTTCCGGAGATACCGACGGACTGCGGCAGGACGATTATTCACTCAGTGTATCAAGCATCGTGGGGCCGAGGGGGGTCGCTCGTGGCTTGAAGGGACCGGAGAGCGGCGGAAAATGTAGCGGCTAATTCGTACGCGAGCGAGCGCCGGGAGAAACCGTCGATGTCCACGGCCGGAAACCACGTGCCATCTTTCGTAGATATGGCCTGAGGAACGACATCCGTTACGGCCGCACCGACGGTCGTAGTGACTCCGACGTTTGCATCAGTTTTCTCCACTCGACGTCCTGAAAGACAACGCCACGCTCGCTTTCACTCCTCGCCCTCGCTCGTCGAAGAAAACGGAAGGGGCGGGATTCGAACCACGCGAAGCCTATCAGGCTCCCACCGACGAATCGGTGGTGCTCTACCACTGAGCCACCCTTCCACGTTCCATAGGTTGGTCGGAGCTATCTTTGTTATGGGCAGGCTGAAACCAGTCAATCGACATCTTCGACACAAAGGGTCAGTAACAACACCGGTCACCGGGGGTCGAGTTAGACCGTCAGTTCGTCGATGAGGGACCCGAGTCCCGACGACAGCGAGACGGTCGATTCGTAGCCCAACGCCATCTTCGCTCGACTCACGTCGGCTCGACTGTGGTCGATGTCACCCGGACGGGGGTCGACGTGGACGATATCCGACTTCGAGTCGGCCACGTCGCGTACCGTCTCTGCGAGTTCTCGAATCGTGACACTCTCGCCGGTGCCGACGTTGAACGCCTCGCCCGTTCGGTCGGTCGTCCCGGCGCGAAGGTTCGCCTGCACAACGTCCGAGATGTGGACGAAATCCCGGGTTTGGGTGCCGTCACCTTCGATGGTGATGTCCTCGCCTGCGCGCGCCTGCTGCATGAATACCTGCACGACGCCGCTGTACTCCGGATTTTGTCCCTTCCCGTAGACGTTGAAATATCGGAGTGCCACCGTCTCGACGCCATAGAGGTCGTAAAATCGCCGTGTGTACTGGTCAGCCGTCAGTTTGTCGATGCCGTACGGGGACGTCGGCATCTTTCGCGCCGATTCCGGAATCGGCACCGACTCGGGAGGTCCGTACACCGCAGCACTAGATGCGAGGACGACTCGTGCGTCCTCTCGGCGAGCACGGTCGAGGACGGCGAGCGTTCCATCGCAGGTCACAGCGTGGCTTCGAAGCGGGTGCTCGACGGAACCCTCGACGCTGACCATCGCGGCTTCGTGAAAAACGATATCGACGCCCGCCATCGCATCCCGAACGGTTTTCGGGTCGCGTACGTCGCCTTCGATGATATCGACCCCTCTCGGGAGCTTTTCCCGACTTCCGGACGAGAAGTCGTCGAGAACACGAACATCGTTTCGTTTCATCAATGCGGCCACGAGATGGCTTCCGACGAAACCCGCACCACCCGTGACGAGTACGGTCTTCCCATGCGGTCCGATTTCTGACCCACCGTCCGATTCGCTCGGGGTGCTCATTCCATATACCCCAGCCCTCGGAGTCGGTCCTCCACATCGTCGAAGTTCGCTTCGACTGCCGCAGGGGTTCCCGATTCGCCGTATTCACGCTGTGAAACCGCTCGGTGACCGGGTTTCGAACCGCTGTGGAAAATCTCTTTCAACACTCGACCGTCGGCGTCCGAGGGAACCGCCTCGTCCAGCGAGTGGAGGACTGTCGGAGCGATATCGGTAACGTTCGCATCCGTCGTTGTCGTCCCTTGTTCGATGCTCGGTCCCCACGCGAAGAAGATTCCTTCCGGTCGATGGCTGGCGACCTTACTCCCGCTGTCCCGGAACACGTCCCTCGTCAGTGACACCGCAGTTTCGTACTCGTCGCGTCCTTTGACGACCAGATCCGGCGAGCGTGGGTCGGTGGGGAACAGTTCGTCGCCATCGTGAACTTTGAGCACTCGGTCTTCCGTTTGTGGGTCGGTCAACCCCTCGAACATGGAGCGGAGGTCCTCTTTGATCGCGGGAACGTCCTCGGGGGTGACAACGCCGGGGTCGAACCGTATCGTATCGTTGATGTACACGTTGCCCGACCCGTGAGCGAACGCGACCGTTTCTTCGAAATCGACGTCGTAGAGGTTGTGCTCGCCCGGCACCTGTGCGGCGACAGAATCGACGACGGAACGTGGGAGATGTTCGACGAGCAACTTTTCGCTCACGCCCATCCGGGAAAGAAGCCCCTGTACACGGTCTTTCGTCAGCCCGAGGCGTGCGAGTGCACCCCGTGTTCCGTCCCCGCCTTTTCGGTGGAGCAATCCTTCGCGCTCCAACAGGGTGTTGAGAAAGACGAACTGGGAGATCGGCCCGAATCCGTGGTCGGAGACGACGAACAGGGCGGCATCGCGGGATTCGGTGTATTCCATCACTTCGCCGAGGATATCGTCCAACTCGCGATAGTGATCGAGGAGGATGTCGTCCTCCCAGATGAGATGCTGGAGTCGGTCCGGCGCGGTGTAGACGAAAAAGAAGAGTCGCCATTGTTCTTCCATCAGCCGACGCATCAGCTTTCGTCTGTTGTCGAGCAGGGTGGACAGTTCCTCCAGAAACTCGTCCGGTCGGTCGCGGAACTCGTCCCACGAGAGACCGATCTTGTAATCCGGAATCGTCTTTTTGAGTTCAGCGCCGAACTCGGTCGGATGCGTGAACCGCTTGTCCATCTCCGGCGTCATCATCCCCGTGACGAGCGTTCCGTCGATTTCGCTCGCGGGATAGGTCATCGGAACGTTGCCGACGGCTGACGGCGAGATGATATCCCACAGCTCGGGCCGTCGAACGTCGGCGCTGGTGTTCATTCGGTGGGAATAGCTCGATTCCAGATGCTGGAAATCGTACAGTCCGTGTTTGTCCGGCCATACTCCCGTTGCGATCGTCGGCCATGCGAGCGGCGTGGCGTCCGGTGTCGTGCTCGAAAGCGGGCCGGAAGCCCCCTCTTCGATCAACCGAGCAAAATTCGGTAGTTGTCCCTCCTCTGTCCATCGGCGAATCAATCCCCACGGGACGCCGTCAAATCCGAGAACGAACGCCCTCACCGGGTTGGAAGTTTCCATCGACATATGTATCGTCGCCGGGGCAGGCCGACCTGCCCGTGGCTCTGTCCCTTCACACCATCGGGAATCGCTTTGTTATGGGCTGATTTCGGCAAATATGGGCGTGGCTACGTCCGGTAGGGCAGGGCTGAGGAATTCGTTTTGCTGGGGCTTGGACGGGGAGGCGACGGGTGGGACTCCCATCAGAACGAACCCGGCCCCCTCGAGACGTTGTTGCAACGACCGCGCTTCCGCAATGGTTTGATACGGACGGCCGACCCCCGACAGTCGCTCGGGCATGACTATTCGCTTCTGTCTGCGCCCATCCGTTCGTGGCCGTATCCCCAGGCGGGCGAGTCGACGAACTCGTCCGTCACGTGATTCCGGGGTATATCACCCGGCGGTGGAAGTCGGGATTGTAGGGAAACACGGAATTCCTCCAGAAAGCGGCACGTCGGCAGGATCCGACGGGCAGGCCATCGACGTGCCTTCCAGTGGAGAAGCCGGGAACGGGCGGCCGAAAAAACTCACGAATCGGCCGTGAGCGACGGGAAATCCTCGTCCGTAGAAATAGCGAAGGAACTTCGTTCTTCAGCAGGCGTTGATCGTCACGACGACCTCCAATTACGCAAAACCGTCTCCAAATCGAATCCGAACCTATTCGATGTAGTATAGGTCGAAACCACCGCCGGATTGCACCCGCGAAACGCCCCGCTGACTGTTCAGCGTTCGGAACCCTTTCCTCGGGAACCGGAGTCCCTTGTAGACCGTCAACTCGCGTTCCCTGGCGGCGTCGGTTACCGGCAAATAGTGTGGTTCCTCGAAGACGGTCGTGAGGCGTTTCGCGGTGAAATTGTCCTCGGTCGCGTTCATATCGCTCCCATAAATCGGTTCGGCTCGCCAGTCAGCCGCTCTGCTCGCCTCGTAGCCCAAGATCGCGTCCGCATATCGCTCTCCCGGTGACCGAAGTCCGGTGAACAGGACGTCACCGCGATTCTCGAACGCCGTCTCGTAGCCCGCCATCCCCGATTCCGAGACTTGTCCGGACGGCTGGTACATGTACGGCGAGTGGAACACCGTCAGCAGCGAAAAGACGAGGAGGACGGCGAACAGTCCACCGGCGAACATCGAGACGAGGCTACCGTTCGGTACCCTCGTCTCGATCGCATCGACACCGCGAGCGACTGCGACACCCCCGAGAATCGTCACGGGGACCATCATGAATCCCAGCACACGGAAATGGAACTGTCCCAGACTCGCCGCGAAAAACGCCCCAAACAGGAGTGTCAAGGGAATCATCCCGACCGCGACGTATTTCGTGAAAGCGCTGGTGTTCGTCCCTCGAACGCGGTCGAGCAGTCCGCCGAGCATGAAGAATCCCGCGAAGACGCTGAGAATCAGGCCGACGAGGAACAGTTTTACGAACAGCAATTTGATGCTTCCACCGAGTTGCGAGAGGCTTGCCGCCGCTTGCGTCGTATCGGTCGCCGCTGCCGGGTCGTCGAGCAGACTCGTGATGAGTGCCGTCACTGCCCCACCAGACCGTTCGTGAAACGGCGTCCAAAGCAAGAACACCGCCGCGAGGAACATCGTTTGGCCGTACAATGCGCGGTGGCGGGAGATGACGTGTCCGTTCCGGAACAGTCGGTAGATGAACTGAACGACGACCACCCCGCCGAAAAGCAAGATGGCGTTCGCGGCCTGTTGTGGATGGACGAAAACGATGGCGACGGACGCCAACGCGAGCAGCGTTCCCGCCGACGAGCCGAGGAGCGGGAGTCGTCGCCCGTCCGTTGCTGTCACGTACTTCGCCAGCAGATAGATGACGAGCGGAAGGAACAGGATCGCTTGCGAGGTCGGGTGTGGCATGACGAAGACGCTGATGGCATTGATTGGGAGGAGCAGGAATCCGGCCAGCGCCGCGAACGTCACGGCGCGATCTTCGTTGACGATGACGCGTACCGTCAACGGGACGAACAGCAGATAGACGAGGACGAACGCGGAAACCATCAGCAGGAGTGACCGACGGAGCGGTATTCCCGTTAATTCGCTAATGACGATTCCCACGGTGTGCGTTCCGGGATAGAGCAGCTCGTACGGTTCCATCCTCCCTGCAACGACGTCCTTCGCCCATCCCAGATGGGTCAATGCATCGCCCGGCCCGTAGAAATGATACCCGCGAATCACCGGAAGTGACGCGATCGAGAGCGTTGCCGTCCCACTCAAAACCAGGCCAATCAACCGGTACCAATCCGGGGACGACACTGCAACGCCAATTCCCGCCAGCAAAGCGATACCGACCCCGACCCAGAAGAGCAGAGGAGTTGCCCGATAAATCGACAGCTCGTACGCCTGCGCCGGTGATTCGTGTGCCATCCAAACACCCGCTGTGAGTGCCAAAAATCCGACGACGAGCACGCTCTTCTCCAGTCGGTGTGCAACAGTTCGTGCCATTCGCTCGTTTCCCGCGTCGGCCGGTTCACCCTTTGTTATGGACTTCCTGTCTGCGTCCAGTTCGGACGAGTACGTCTGTCACGTAATCAACGACGTCGATCTTGTCCTCGATGAGACGATCTCGCCGTCGCGCGAAGGTTTCGGGGTCCGCATCCCTGACGAGATATTTGGCCCGTTCCACTGCATCGCGGTCGTCCGCGGTCGAATAGAGCAGTCCGTACTCGGCCAGTTCGAGGAAGTTGGTCATATCGTTCTCCCCGGCGAACGACTGCGCTCGCACTGCGGGGGTTCCGAGGACTGCGGCCTCCGTCGCCATCGTCGCCGAATCACCGACGTACAGGTCGGCGAAAGCGAGCAAATCGTGTACGAGATGCGGTGGTACCGGCAGTCGATACTCCGCGAACTCCTCCGGAAGCGACGACTCGCTCGTAACGTACACGTCACCATGGTTGGAAAGAAACGAAACGAGATCGCGTTTTGCCTCCCGCGAGAACCCGTTCTGGCCCACATCGTGCAGGGCCGACCACTGCCGAAACCGGATGAGGAAATACGGTTCGTCGGGAGTTACGCCGTATTCCCGTAGTCGGTCGGGGTTCGGAGCAAACCGGTCCGGGTGGAGGTACGCGAGTTCGTGGTAGCCGTCGTATCGGACGTGATTCGAACCGAAATCGTCACGAAATCGACGAGGAGTACAGACGACGTGTGCCAGCGGCGTCGTCAGCCGGTGTGACTGTGCACCCTCGTTGTCGATCCAGACGACGCTCCGTGCACCGACCAACGGGGCGACGTGCGACACCGCAACCCCGCCGATCGCGGTCATAACGTCCGGACGGATTCGCATCGTTTCGTGGAGCAGGCGCGCTTCGTAGGTCGCTTGCACCCGGGCCAGCCCGGAGAGGGAGTTCGCCTTTCCGGCGAGGACGGTGTGCTCGATGTCGTAGTGATCGAGCAGGACGAGCGCGATGTCCTTGTCCCGAGCGAAGACGTGAACGTCGTGGTCATCTTCCTCCAACGCTTTAATGACGTGACGGAAGAAGTGGACGTGCGCCGGGTGCTGAATGGTGATGACGACTTTCATCAGAGGACGGTTTCGTACACGCCGCGGATTCGTTCGCCCATTCGTCCGAGACTGATGTCACGGACGTTTTCACGGCCGTTCGACCGTCGAGGATCCGAAAGTACGTCAACCAGTCCGGCCACGAGTTCGGCGTCCGAGACACAGACTCGCGAAGGTGAAACCGCCGACAAACGGTCCCGGACGTCGCCGACGTCGGTCGTGACGACCGGCAGGTTACAGGCCATCGCCTCCTTGACGGAGTTCGGCGACCCCTCGCTTTTCGAGGGGAGCAAGAG
The DNA here is from genome assembly GCF_026248685.1 of Haladaptatus caseinilyticus. Lineage (NCBI taxonomy): Archaea > Methanobacteriati > Methanobacteriota > Halobacteria > Halobacteriales > Haladaptataceae > Haladaptatus > Haladaptatus caseinilyticus. The sequence continues at coordinate 240,656 of NZ_CP111036.1, forward strand.
AACGTCCGCGGCGTTGTAGTAGTTCGCCATCTCCTCGTGTGGAACGCCGAAAACGCTCTGGAGTTCGACCGTCCCTTCGATGCGTTCCGCGGCCGCGGCGACGACTCGCTCCGCTCGTGGGAAGTCCTTCACGTCCCGAGTCGGGGGGTACGGAAACAGCACGTGTTTGGCATCCTGTCGCCATCCGACCTCGTTGCGTGCATCCGATTTCGACATCGGCGCGAACCGGGTCAGGTTGATACCGTGGGGGATGACGTGGCAGTCGCAGTCGAGTTCGCCAGCCATCTCGTCGGACATCACGATAACCGCATCACAGTGGCGGGCACAGCGTTTGCTCAGCCAGCCATACTCGCCGAGGAGGTCCGACCCCCACAGCGAAAGGACGACTGGCAAACGAGGTTGAGCGAGCGCCATCGGCGCTGTCAACCCGTAATTCGCGTGAATGAGATCGTATTCCCCGAGCGAATTTCGGAAGACGGTCGGGAAAAAGCGCAAGTAGTCGCTCGGTGACCGCTGCGTAACCGACTCGTCATAGGCACGGTGCATTCCTGGCGGCGAGAGCGTCTCCCCGCGAACGCCGTGCTCACCGAGAACGCGAATTTGCTCGTTGAAAAAGCGGGCATCGGCATTCGTCACGAGGTTTAGCACTCGTAGCGAAGATTCGGTGCTGGTGCTCGATTGAATAACTCCCCTCGTCACAGTGTCCTGAGACTCGCCCGAGAACGGCTTTGTTATCCACCGCTTTATCGAACGTTCCAGCGCGACAGGGCGGTCGTACCGATGGGATGGGTCCCCCCTCATCGTCTCGAAACCGCCACCGTCCGCTCTATCGGTTTCGCCGTCGGAACGGCTTTCGTGGCAACGTCTACGATAACGTCGGTCAGATTCACCTTGTCCGCGAGGTACGCGTCCCGTTTCTCACACAGCCGTTCTTTCGCGGAATCGTCCGCGAGAATCGTCAGCGATTTTGCCAGCACGTCCTCGAAATCGCGGAAGTTGTGGATGAGCCCTTCGCGTTCGAGTTCGAGGAAGTTTCCCATGTCCGATTCGCCGACGAACGAGTTCGACCGAATCGCGGGCGTTCCGAGCAATGCGGCCTCCGTGACCATCGTCTGTGTATCCGCAACCAACAGGGACGCTTCCGCCAGCGCGTCGTGAAGCAGTGCCGGATGGAGGTCGAACGACCGGGCGTCGCCGGGTGCCGGATTACCCCCTTCGTCCGAGACGAACACCGTCGCCTGTTCGGAGAGCGCGGAGATGAGCTGCCGTCGTTTCGCGGGCGAGAATCCGGAATGCCCCACGTCGTGGTGTGACCCGAATGCGTTGAACCGGACGATGACGAACTCCTCGTCCGGCCCGACGCCGAGTCGATTCCGGATGATCGGGTCGGGGTCGTACACCTCGGGATGAAGATACGCGAGTTCCTTGAAACCGCGGAACTCGTAATGTTTCTCGCCGAGATCCTTGCCGAACGTGTGTGGCGTGAGGAACGTATCCACGAACGGGCGGGCGACGACGTGGTCGATGGTCGTCGGTTCGGAATCCGCCACGACGACGACCGGGGTTCGTGTGAACGCTCCGGCGTGGGCCGCGTACGACCCGACACCGAAGATGAGGTCCGGACGATATCGACGGGCACGCCGGAAGATTTCGAAGTACTGTTCGGGCAGTTCGCGGAACAACGAGAACTTCGTCGTCTCACACTTCCCGTAGATTTCGTGTGGCAAGTCGTAATACTCCAGTAGGGCGCGAGTACAGCCGTAATCGCGCCCGAGGATGAACACGTCGTGTCCACGCTCGCGCAGGGTTTCCACCGCGTGTCGATAGAGGTGGACGTGCGCGGGCGTGTTGGTGAAAAATAGGTACTTCATCCCCTGACAAACTGGTATGCTCGTTTTGCGACGTCCATCGTTCTGCCACTCGATTCCACCAGATAGTACGGAACGAGGTCGGCACCGAACTTGGCTTTGTATCGGCAGAGCCGTTCCGTGTTCGCCCCCATCAGGTCGTAGGTAGTCACCGATTCGACCGGCGACCCTGAGACGATATCCTCGATGATGTGCCAATGGACGAGACTGTTCACGCTCGTCCCTTCGTAGACAGCCCGTGCACCACCCTGCCAGAAGTACGCCGCGTCGTTGGAGTAGAGCGCCGTGATGCCACTCAAATAGTTCCCCGACGAGTCGCGGGCGACGTACGTCTGGGCGTGGTCGTCGAGTCCTTCCCAGAGGTCACGGACGTACTCCCACGACAGGCCGAGGGTTTCGTTCTGTTCATCGTAGCGTGCGACGGTATCCCTGTACACCTCACGCGCGCCCTCGATTCCCTCGCGTGAAACGGTAACCTCCAGTTCTTCCGCGTCCCGAATCTCCCGTCGAAGGCTCTTGCTGAACGACTTTTTCACCGCATCCGGCGTCGTCGATTCGAGGTTCAAGTGGTATGTGAAGTACGGTTCGACATCGAGATTCCCCCAAACGTACGGTCGCGGGTCCCCGTAGGCAGTGCCACAGAGCATGCGGAACAGGGTCAATCCCGACTCCATCTGTTCGCCCACACGCCGTGCAACCGGAGAATCGAACCCGACCTGAGCGAGCTGCTCGGTGTAGTCGGCTCGGATCCGGTCGAGGACGGTTTCGGTGAACTCCCGGTTTACTTTTTCCTGCTTTCGTCGTTTCGGACTCGTCGGCATCAAAATCGGCCCGAGTCGCGGTATCGCTAACCCCGGTGGTGGCGAGAGCGCTGCCGTCCCGAGCGGTCCGTTTCGGACGACGACCGGAAGCAGGGCGATCGCTTGCTGTCCTTTGAATCCCCCATACAGGCGAAGCTCCCCTACCGTATGGCGCTCGATGACGGCGAGCGCTTCGGGGAGGTGAAACACCTCAAACCCGTTCGAGGGGAGTTCGTTTTCCCATTCTTCGAGGTCTAGACGTTCGACTCTCATTCGTCTCGCCAGTCGATAGTGCTGGTTTTCACTTTGTTATCCCCTGCCTGTCTCGAAAAAGAGAGACCCAACCCCGAAGCAGGGAGTGGCTACGACCCGTGCAGGCCCGCCGTGCCGGTCGGTGTACGCGACGGAGTCGCAATCCTATCGACGAGGTCACCCGGCGGGCCGACCCAGGCACCACGTTCCAATGCGCCCTCGATGAGCTGGCGATAGAGTCGGCGATGACCGGGGTACTCAGCCGCGAACATTCGGGGATGCCAAAGAGCCGTCATGACCGCATCGTTTTCCGCGGCTTCGTCCAGCAGTTCTTCGCACCGTTCCCACGCTCGATCGAAATCGGTTCCCGGGTTCGGCACTGCGATGTCCATCATCGTCAACGGGAAGACGAGGAAATCGTCGTCGAAGGGTCGTTTCACCTCGTAGCCATGCTGGAAGCCACATTCGCTGCTCGACCCGAGCGTCGCGTCGTAGTCGAGTCCGATATCGCGGTGGTGGCTCCACGTCGAGTCGCCACGGTTGAGATGATGCTGACGACCGCCGCGAATCGTATGTCCCAACGCGGCTTCGAGCGCGGCTTTCTGCTCGCGGAGCGCCTCCGGGTCGTCGTAGGAGTCATACGATCCGTGAAGTCCGATTTCCCACCCTCCGTCGTCCAACTCGTGAAGCACGTCCAGAATGTCGGTGTCGAACAGGTCGTACCGACCGAGATGCTCTATCCAGTAGCGTGGAGTGAGCCACTCGTTCGGCCGTTTCTGGAAAATCGACTCCTCTTGCAGGAAGTAGAACGCGGACCGAACGCCCAACGAATCTTCGAGGTCCATGATCTCCTCGAACTGCCACCACGGGTTGACGCCCGGCAGGAGCGCACCGAGGTGTCGAGGGTTTTTATCGGCGATCGCGTAATAGGGTGCCTGTAATCCCTTGTACGGTCGGTCAACGTCGTGTGTCAAACAGAGTTCGAACTCATATTCCGGTAGCATCTTCGAGCACCTCCACGATCGTTTCTGCCGCGTTCCCATCGCCGTACGGCGTGGGCTTCTCCTCGGGTTTCGTCGTCGTTCGCATCGCGCGCCGGATCGCATCCCCGTCAGCACCGACTAGCGTGTTCCAGTCGCTTTCGACCGTCTCCACCCACTCGGTTTTCTCGCGGAGGGTGACACATGGAGTATCGAGGAAGAAGGCCTCCTTCTGGACACCACCGGAATCCGTTGCCACGACCGCCGCCGAATCCAGTAGGGCGACGAACTGCCGGTAGCCGACGGGGTCGGTCAGGGTCAGTTCGCGGTCCGCGCGTTCGTACAGGCCGAACTCTTCGAGACAGCCGACCGTTCGCGGATGGGCCGGAAGGACGACCCGTCGCGGGTCGTCCGCCAGCGCATCGACGATCGCTTCGAGTCGGTCCGGGTCGTCGGTGTTCGTGTCCCGGTGAACCGTCGCGAGGACGAACTCCTCATCCACTACGCCGAAATCCGAGAGAACGCTTTTGTCCGCCCGTTCCCGTGCCCACAGGAGGGCATCGTAGCCCACGTCGCCCGTGAAATGAACCCCATCCGTGATACCCTCGGATTCGAGGTTTTCCATCGCATCGAGCGAGGGTGCGAGCAGGAGATCACCGGCGTGGTCGGTGAGCACACGGTTGGTTTCTTCCGGGATGGGGCTCCCACTCCGCATTCCAGCCTCGACGTGTGCAAGTGGCGGAGTCATCTTCGACGTCGCGATGGCTGCCGCGAGCGTCGAGTTGGTGTCGCCGTACACCAGCACTACGTCCGGGGTTTCGTCTTCGATTCGCGCTTCGAGTCCGGCGAGCATCTCGGCGGTTTGCCGTCCGTGAGTGTTCGACCCGACGCCGAGATTGTAGTCCGGGCGTGGAATCGACAGTTCTTCGAAAAACACCTCGGACATCTCTTCATCGTAATGTTGGCCGGTGTGGACGAGCACTTCTTCGTGGCTGTCCCTGAGCACCCGCGAGACTGCCGCGGCCTTCACGAACTGTGGACGTGCACCGACGACGGTCAGGACCTTCATTCGTCAGTCACCTCCCATTCGTCACGTATCTCCAGCTCTTCGTTCGCCTGCCTATCGAAGGTCATGGCAAGAACGAGGCAGAGGCCACCGAGGAGCGTCGCCGAAAGGCCATCGCTCGTTTCACGACGGTTTCGAAGCACGGTGAGCAGGCCCGCACCCGTTCCCACTGCGCCGAGTCCGTACAGGAATGCGAGCGGGTGGAAATCCCGAACGAGGTATTTTGCTTTCAGTCGCCAGAGAAAGCCCCACAATAGTAGTCCCGAAAGTTTCGGGACGAACGTCGAGTAGCGAATCGTGCTCTGTTCGTCACCGTACACCGCAGGCATGGTCACGTCGGCGACCCGCATGTCGTGGACGTTCAGACGAACCAGCAGCGCGTTTGCGAAGCCGTAATCGTCGTATACGTCCTCGATGGCTAGCTCCGACAGCGCTCGTTCGGAAATCGCGGTGTAGCCGTTTTGGGGATCCACCATTCCCCAATAGCCACTGGCGACCTTCGTGAGGAAGGTGAGGAGCCAGTTGCCGAAACTCCGCCACGCCGACATTCCTTCGCGGAATCCCGGCGTCGAAAGGCGATTCCCTTTCGTGTAGTCGGCACGCCCATCGACGATCGGTTGAATGACACGGGCTAGCATTTCGGGCTCCATCTGGCCGTCCCCGGCCATGACTGCCGTCACGTCGATATCTTCCTCACGAGCGCGACAGTAGCCGGTTTTGATGGCCGCACCGACGCCCCGATTCTCCGAATGTCGAATCGGGACGACGCGTTGGTCGAACGCGGTATCCGTCTCACCGCCGTCCGTAATCGGGACAGTTCGTCCGGCGTGCGCACGAATTTCCTCCCACGTTCCGTCCGTCGAACAGTCGTCTATGGCATACACTCTATCGACGAAATCCGGGACGGTATCGATGACGCGCCCGACGAGTCCCTCCTCGTTGTACGCCGGAATGACGACGGCGACGGTATTTCCCTCGTACATTCAGTCGCCTCCGATGGTGTAGATGCGGTGATCCGTCCACGACAAGTCGAGGGCATCACGGCCATCGACGACCACCATGGGGTCGAACCCGGCCCAGTCGATACCCGCGAACTCGTCGTGGTCGGTGACGAGCACTGCGGCGTCGAACTCGTGCTCGGCGAGGTCCTCGAACGCGAGTTTCGTCGCGTCGAATCCCTCGGCGTCGTCCAGCATGGGATCAACCGCGAACACGTCGGCACCGCGCTCGGTCAGGTCGGCACAGATGGGCCGTGCCGGTGTTGCCCGCGTCTCCTCGACGCCAGGACGATAGGTCAATCCGAGAACGAGAATCCGCGAATCGGCGACCGCTTTCCCGTGCTCCGCCAGCAGCTCGACGGTCTTTTCGACCGTGAATCCCGGCATCGAATCGTTCACTTCGCGAGCGGTACGGAGGAGCGGGAACGGCGCTTCGAACTGCTCGATGAGGAAGTACGGATAGTAGGGAATGCAGTGCCCTCCGACACCCGGACCTGGTTTGTGGAGATCACAGAACGGTTGGGTATTCGCCGTCTCTATCGCGCCGTTGATACTGATTTCGGCGTCATCGGCGATGGAGGCGAGTTCGTTCGCCAGCGCGATGTTCACGTCGCGATAGACGCCTTCGAACACTTTTACCGCCTCCGCGGTCGTCGCGTTCGGAACCGAAATCACGTCGTTGTCAGTTAGTTCGCCGTAAACGAGTTCCGCGACCCGAGTGCTTTCATCGTCGATGCCACCGACCACCTTCGGATACGCGCCGCGAATGTCCTGCAACGCTCGCCCGCTGGACGTTCGCTCGGGACAGACAGCAAGCCCGAACTCCTCGCGTGAGAGATCACTCTCTCGCTCCAACAACGGGAGCAGTTCGTCGCGGGTCGTTCCCGGTGGTACCGTACATTCGACCACGACGAGGTCACCCTGATCGAGACCGTCCGCGATGGATTCGATCACCGACTGGAGGATGGCGAGATCCGGTTGGTTCGCGTCGGTGATCGGCGTCGGCACGATAACGACGTGAATCGACGCCCGATCCGCCGCCTCGACCGGCGATTCGACTGCCCGGAGAGCCCCCGATTCGACCGTTTCGGAGACGAGTTCGTCCAATCCGGGTTCGCGCTTGACGTGGCAGTCGCCCCGGTTGATGGCCGCCACCACGTCAGGGTCGATATCCGCACCGATGACGTTCCCACACGTTTCTGCGTACACCGCCGCGAGCGGGAGGCCCATCTTGCCGAGTCCGTACACTGCCACCGGAATCTCGCCTGACAGAAACGCGCTTCGTTGGTCGTCCACCGAGGCATCGCTCCCGTAGAGGGTTTGAATTTCCCGCAGACTCACCCGAGATGCACCTCCCGTTCGCGCAGTCCCGAGGCCAATCCGTCGATTTCCCGTGCAACTTCCAACACGCGGAGGCCATCTTCGCCGGTTACGACCGGGGTCGAACCGGTGGTCGCACTGCGAACGAACGACCGCAGTTCGTTTTTCAACGGTTCGCCGTTTTCCACGGTCGGGCGCTCGACGATGCTTTCGTGGCGATAGCGAAGATCACCGTTTTCCTCGATGTACTCCGGCATGGAGTGGCGGTGAATCTCCACGGATTGGTTGGTGTAATCGACGTTTACCCGGCACTCCTGTGCCGTGATCGAAAGCTTTCGGACTTTCTCCTGCGTCACTCGACTTGCCGTCAAACCGGCGACGATACCGCCTTCGAACTCGATGCTCGCGCTGGCGTACCGATTATCCTGCGTTCCGACTGCCGCGACCGATGCGATATCGTCGTCCACGATGGAGAGGAGGACGTCCAAATCGTGAATCATCAGATCCATCACCGCGCTCACGTCCACGGCTCTCCCCTCCGGTGGGGGACCGAGTCGCTGGGCGTCGATCGCGATGATATCGAGTTCGGACACGATTTCCGAAAGCGTCCGAATCGCCGGGTTGAACCGCTCGATGTGGCCGACTTGTATCATCACGTCTGCCGTATCGGCACGAGCGAGCAGATCCCGCCCTTCCTCCGGTTCGGCGACGAACGGCTTTTCGACGAGGATGTGAACGCCCCCGTCGATGCACTGTTTCGCCATTTCGTAATGGTAGGGCGTTGGAACCGCGATGGAGGCGACGTCCGCCTCGCGTATTGCTTCGTCCATACTGACTGCTTGCGACCCGTGATTGCGAGCGACCTCGTCGGCTCGCGTTTCGTCCACATCGTGAATGCCGACGAGGTTTACCTCCGGCAGCTCGCTGTAGACGCGGGCGTGATGGCGACCCATACTTCCGACGCCGATTACTGCCGCGTTGACTGGTTCACTCATAGCTCGTAATAGCAGATGCGATAGTTCGTACGTCGTCACCCGACAACCCCGGATGGACGGGAAGGGAAAGCACTTCTTCCGCGGCCCGTTCCGAGACGGGGGCGTCGTGCTCGACGTGTTGGTATGCTGGTTGTTCGTGGATGGGCGTCGGATAGTATACACCGGTTCCGACACCCTTCGATTCGAGGTGGCGTTTGAGACCGTCTCGGTCGTTCGTCCGTACAGTGTACTGGTGATACACGTGTCGACAGCCATCGGGTTCGATCGGTGTGATCACGTCCGAACCCCGAAGTCGGTCGGTGAGATACGCCGCATTTGCGCGACGGATTTCGTTGTACTTCGGCAGGCGCGACAATTGGACGCGACCGATTGCCGCAGCCATACTTGTCATCCGGAAATTGTGACCGAGACGAACGTGGTCGTACCCACCGCCGGCAGTCCGACCGTGGTTGATGAAACTCGTCGCGCGTTCGGCGACGTCCCGACGATCGGTCGTCACCATTCCCCCTTCGCCGGTCGTCATGTTCTTCGTCGGATAAAACGAAAAACAGGCGGCGTCGCCGAACGATCCGGCGGGTTTGCCATCGAACGCCGCACCGTGTGCTTGGGCGGCGTCCTCGATGAGTGCGAGGTCGTGCGTTTCGGCGATATCTTGGAGATGGTCCATCTTCGCGGGCAACCCGTAGAGGTGAACCGCGAGGATGGCGTCCGCCTCGTGTTCCCGAACCGCTTCCTCCGTGGCGTACGGGTCGAGCGTGTACGTTTCCGAGTCGATGTCCGCAAACACCGGTTCTGCCCCGGCCAACCGGATCGCGTTCGCGCTGGCGACGAAGGAGAAAGGTGAGGTGACGACCCGGTCCCCGGGGCCGATTCCGAGTGCCGCAAACGCGGCGTGGAGGGCAGTCGTCCCGTTGCTCGCTGCGACGCCGAACTCGGTGCGACAGAAGTCGGCGAACTCGGCTTCGAACTGCCGAACTTCCGGACCGTCTGCCAACTGTCCGCTTTCGAGACAGTCGACTGCCGCGTCGATTTCCTCATCGCCCAGTTTCGGGTCGGCAATGGGAATCAAATGTCGTTCCCTCCTTTCAGCGATTCGGGAAGCGGACGGTGTTCGGCGGGTGCGCCGACGGCAAGCATTCCGGGTGGAACGTCCTCCGTAACGACGGCACCCGCGGCGACGAACGAACCTTCGCCGACCGTGACACCGGGGAGGAGCGTCGCGTTTGCTCCGATCGAAACGTCGGTTTCGAGTGTTGGTCCTTCGAGTTCGAACGACCGTCGAATCGGATACAAATCGTTTGTGAACGTCGCGGACGGGCCGACGAACACCTGATCGTCTATCGTGGTGTTCGTCGGTATGTAGACGTTCGTCTGCAGGCTCACGCGGGAGCCGATCGTCGTTTGACCGTCGATAACCGTGTTCGTTCCGACGACGACGTCGTCACCGATGCTCGTCCCTTCTCGGACGAGCGCGCTGTGGCCGGTTGTAAATCCGTTACCGATGGTTACGTCGTCGTAAATGACGGTTCCCGACCGGATAGTTGCATCCTCGCCGATGACAGGGTCGTCCGAATCATCCGCGTAGGCGTATCCGATAGTTGCGTCCGGGTGGACGCTCCGGTCTCGACTCCGTGGTTCGGTCACCGATGACCACCCCAGAGGGGACACGGGTCGCAGGGCGTGTCAGTGGTTAGTAGTGAGTTCATAGGTTGGGTCGTGGATAGCCCGTTTCGGCCGTTAGGACGGCGAACAGGCATTATTGACTCCATGCCTACCTGTCCTCTTTGTTATACACACCTTGGCCGACGGTAGTTCGAGACTAGCCCTTCCACTGTCACTTGAATCGGCGTAATTCACATTATCCGGCCGAAATGGCGTGGTATACACTCGCTCGAGGAGTGTATGGCGACACTACCCGGAAACAGCACCGTGGTAACAAAGTGAGGAAGGGGCGATAACCGGTATATGCGGTGGTGGCATCTGTGACTGCAGGGTGGTCACGAACCAGAAAGGGGGTGTATTGTTTCCGATGAGCGGTCGCCAAACTCTGTCTTCATACGATGGCTAGCTCCGGACTCTCGCAGGATCAGGTGTTCGAGGTTCTCAAGAGTCCGCGTCGGCGATACGCGCTCTACTTCCTTCGAAGAGAAGGGGGAACTGTCGAACTGTCTGACCTGACCGAGCAAGTTGCGGCGTGGGAAAACGATACCACGCCCACAGAACTGACGAGTGACCAGCGAAAGCGTGTTTACATCTCGCTCTATCAGACGCATCTCCCGAAGCTAGATGACGCTCGAATCATCGAGTACGACCGCGAAGACGGAGTCGTAAGTCTTTCTCGTCGCGCACGGGAACTGGATACCTATCTTGGCGACGTCTCCCGCCCGGAAATTCCGTGGGACAGATACTATCTCGCGCTCTCGTTGGGAAGTATCCTGCTCGTACTCGGCGTCTGGTTCGAAATCTATCCGTTCGTTCTTCTCCCGGGGATCGCGACGGCGATGATAATTCTCGTCGCCTACGCACTCTCGGCGATCGGCCAATACTTCTACTATCGGCGGCGAACCGTCAAAGGAACGCCGCCGGAGTTACGGCGCGCCGAAGGACAGTGACGACGGGGGAGAAACCCTTCTACAGCGGAACGAACTGAAAAGAAAACCACGTTTTTTACACTCGGTCTTCGACGTTACAGACCGAGTTCGACCCCGCGAGGATGAAGGCGTCGTCGCGGAGGAGTTCCTCGTCCTTCGGGAGGAACATGAGGCGACCGGTTCCGTTTTTCTTCGCACGAATCACGTCCCATTCGTCTATTTCGTAGCCGAGGTCTCCCTCGAGGTCGGGGTCGGATGGGAGCTGTTTCCACAGGGAGCCGTTCATTGGTTTGCTCCCACGCGAACCCACGCTTTCGCGCCGCCCTCGATTTCGATGCGTTTCAAGTCGCCCGAAAAGCGGTACGCGTCCTTGCCGCCGACGACTTTGCCCGTCACTCGGGTTCCGTCGATGGTATCGAACGAGTTGACGCTGCCGAGGTCGTCGTCTTTGGCGACCGACCCGCCCACGTCGAACGAGTACTTGCTGGCACCGTCGCTTTGACTGCCGTCGAATACGAGGGTCTTCGGAAGTCCGAGCTTGCCCGGAGTGACGCGTTTTCCGTTGAGATAGATCGTTGCGTTGCCGTCGATCGCAAATTTCGTCAGCGTACCGGCGAACTGGTAGCTATCCGTACCGCCAGCGACCGCGCCGGAGACGGCTCCGTCCTGGATGGTGTCCTCGTCGCTCTTCGACGCACCTCGCGCGGAGGATTTTCGAACCGTCCCCGTCACGTCGAACTCGTAATTCGTCGTCGTCGAGGCGTCGGAGCTCGAAATACTCAGGACGTTTGGAAGCCCCTCGGCCTGTTTCTGCTTTTGCTTCATCGCTTGGTTACGGTTGCCCGAACTACCACCCGAACCGCTCGCCGCTTGCTCCGCCGACATCGGAACGCCTTTCGGCGGCGTCAGGTCGGCCTGATCGCCGGTTCGAACGTCAGTTGTCGTCACGGAACCGCCTCTCGCGGTGGTGATACGGCCAACGATGTCGCAGTTGCGTACGTGGGTCTCACCATACCACGACCAGACCGCGCGAGTGGTGGTCGAACCGGGGGACGAACAGCCGATACGGCATGGTTTGTTCCCGCGCGTATCGACGACGGTGTTCGTGACGTTGCACGGTCGGGATTTCGCGTTGAGTCGCACGTTCGAGATCGTGTTTCCTTTGAAATAGGAGGAATCGACGTGGAGGTTGCCACCGTACCCCTGTGCACCGGGCCCCGAACCGTACAGGCCGTTGTCGATCATCCCTGCAACGTGCACGTTACGGAATTGGATCGTTCCGCGATGTGGGAGGTTCGCGTTGACCCAGACACCACCGCTGTCCGAACCTGCCACTTGCCCATCGCCCATGTAGACGTTCTCGACCAGACCCGTGCCGTCAGTGCTCGAAACACCAGGGTTCAGGAGGTAGTGGCCTCCGGGATGAATACCTTTGAATCCGACGTTTCGGATCGTCCATCCGGAACCGCTCGTTCTGACGAGTGCCGAAGCCCCGTCGGCAGTCATGTCGATGAGGACGTTTTCGAACGTCTCGCCGTCGCCGACGGTGATCGATTTGGTCTGTCCTGCGGGGACGGTAATCGTCCGATACTCCTTTCCAGTGCTCGTGCCCGTCGCCGCAAAGGCCGCCGCTGTGGCCCCTGCGAATTTCAGGTACGAACGTCGGTTTAGAAGCCCATCGGTCGGTAAATCGCGTGCCGCTTCGTCGCGTGCCATGGGTTCAATGCGACGTTACGGATTTAAGTAGATTCCGATTCCAACTCAATGCAAAAGGAAGAATTTAAAAGTAGAACGTAGAGAATCCGAACGCGAGTAACGTCGGAATATCGTTCGGAAATGGCGGCTTACTCCTCGGTTGGCCCTTTCTTACTCGATAATTCGTGAGAAAATTGCGTCGGGAGGCGTGACGTACGGCCGTGTCCAAGGCCGCAGCAGAGGACCGGACGGACGGTTCTCCGAAACTACTTCCAGTCCGTCCCGCTACGCATCATCTAGGACTCAATGTTATATTTCTAATTTATATAAGTATCGATTTTTCCTCGGAGAATCAATGCCGAGGATAACTCACGGATACCCACAAACGGGCGCCCATGCGATTGATGTGTGTTCGGGAACCCCCTGACGAATCGAGCGAACGTCCGCGAGTGACCGACTGGTAGTGTGCTCTCGAACCATCCGCCTCGTGTTCACCCCGGCGTTCGAGTATCGATAGTACGACCGGTCTACCTCGATAGAAACCCACGCATAACAAAGGACGCAGGTGGATTTTTCGCTGACAGCATGGACTGTCAGATGCAGACGCTCCTCGTCGGAATCGACGCCGGGTGTCGCTCCGTCCTCGACCCACTGTTCGAGGACGACGAGCTTCCCCACCTGGAGTCTATTTTTGCCGAGGGGTCATCCGGGCCGCTGGAATCACAGATTCCACCGTGGACACCCAGTGCGTGGCCCTCGCTGTACACCGGCGTCAATCCCGGTAAACACGGTGTCTTTGGCTTTCTCGACTTCGACGGTTACGACTGGGACGTCGTAAACGCGAGTCGAGTCCGTGAACACACGATCTGGGAACTCTTGGACCAACACGGCTATTCGAGTGTCGTCGTCAACGCTCCCGTAACACACCCACCGCGGCCGATCGACGGGGCGGTACTCCCGGGATATACTGCGCCGGAGAATCCCCGCTGTCACCCGGAGGGATTGCTCGACGACGTACGACACGAAATCGGCGGCTATCGAGTGTATGCCCCGCGGAACCTATCCGAGAGCGAATCCATCGAGTGGTATCGACGACTCACGCGTATGCGGGGTGAAGCCTTTCGGTATCTCGCAGGACGCTTCGACCCGGACTTCGGGTTCGTCCAGTTCCAGAGCACGGACACGGTGTTCCACGAACATCCGGGTGACGAGGATATCATCCGTTCCGTTTACCGGGCGGTCGATGAACAGGTCGGCGCGATTCTGCGTGACTGTGACCCCGAGACCGTCATCGTCGCTAGCGACCACGGAATCGGCGAATACAACGGCTATGAATTCCGTGTCAACGATTTCCTTCGGGACGAAGGCTACGTGAAAACGGTGCGCGGCGGCGAGGGAATGCCTTCGTGGTCAACCATCGCAGGGAACCAGCTCCAACGTGGTGAAGAGAGTTCACCCCGACAGCAGGGCGTGGCGGAGCGTGGCCTCGCTCTCGCCGCGAAAGTCGGAATCACGAGCCAACGAATCGGTGACATCCTCTCCCGCGCGGGTCTGGAGGAGTTCGTCGCAAAGCGTGTTCCGGAGGATTTCATCCGGGCCGCAACCGAGCAGGTCGACTTCCCGAACTCGGTCGCTTATATGCGAGACAGGATCGAATGCGGAGTCCGAATCAACCTCGAAGGACGTGACCCCGAAGGGGTCGTTTCGCCCGAGGAGTACGACGAGGTTCGGTCGGAACTCGTCGAGAAGTTACAGGCCGCTCGAACCCCCGACGGCCGTCCCGTCTTCGACACGGTTGCGCCGCGTGAGGCGTTTTTCGACGGGCCGTACAGCGACGACGCGGTCGACGTGGTCTGTGTTCCCACAGACTTCGACCAGTTCCTCTCCGCACAGCTGCGCGGCCGACAGTTCGGTGCGCCACGGGAACCGTGGAATCACAAGCTAAACGGGATTTTCGCGGCCGCAGGGTCGGGCATCGATGTCGAGGCGGACTGCGCGGATGCCCACCTCTTCGACGTGGCACCGACGATTTTGGCGACCCTCGGCGTCCCCGCAAGTGACCGAATGGATGGATCCGTCCTTCCGGTCGTAGATTCGGCAGGCGAGCAGAGCTACCCCGCGTACGAAGCGGGCGAAACGGTCGAAACCGACGACGAGTGCGTGGAAGCGCGACTCGCGGACCTCGGATATCTCGAATGAGTGTAACCATCGAAAAAAACGGCATCAGAGTAGAGCGCGCGAACGATTTGGACCGCTGGAACGATTACGTCGAGCGGTCGCCACACGGCGACGTGTTTCACCGACTGGATGCCCTCAGGGTACAGGCGGAGCACACCGGCGCGACCCTTCATCCACTCGTCGGCTACAAGGGACAGGAACCGGTCGGCCTATTTCCCGCATTCACGATTTCGAAGGGTGGGGTAACGACCGCCTTCTCCCCGCCGCCGAACCTCTGGCTACCACACCTCGGACCGGTCCTGTTGAACATGGAGAAGCTGAAACGACGAAAGGCGGAACGTAGACACCGCCGATTCATCGACGGCTGTCTCGACTGGCTGGACAGCCAGTACGGTCCGAAGTACGTCCACGTCCGAACCGGCGGGCGGTACGAAGACATTCGACCGTTCGAATGGAACGAGTTCGAGGTACTCCCACGACACACCTACGAGGTCGACCTTACACCGGGCGAGGAGAACGTGCTGTCGAGTTTCAGTAGCGATGCCAGAAGCAACACTCGAACCGACGAGGATCGGTACGACATCCGCGTGGGCGGCGTACAGGCCATCCGACGAATCATCCGCCAGGTCAAAGCTCGGCACAACGAACAGGACGAACCGTACCGACTCTCGGGCGATTTCGTCGCCGACCTCTACCAGAGCCTCCCTGACGGTGCGGTACGGCCTTACGTCTGTGACGTCGATGGCGAGTTCGCGGGCGGAATGATAGCGCTAGCGGACGACGAACGGATCTACCGCTGGCAAGGCGGCGCGAAACACGACCACGACGTTCCGATCAACGACCTCGTAGATTGGGCCATCATGCGCGATGCGATGGACGAGGGAATCCCCCGCTACGACCTCGTCGGCGCGAACGAACGCCGACTCTGTGGCTACAAGGCGAAGTTCAATCCCGAACTCGTGCGCTACTATAGCTTGGAGCGCGGGACACGAATGATGAACCTGCTGACGGACGTATACAAGCGGTTCCGATAACCGGTTGAACGACCGTTTCGGTTCGCCGACATTCCTTTTATCCATCACACTCGGTACGGACGACTAGTTCGACACCGCCGGGATACTCCGGTACTCGCCGCTAGCTGCGTCATGTCTGGCGGTCAGATCGGGGTTTTTGTCGTCGGCTTCGTTCTCCCCGTTCTCGGGTTGACAAGCAGTGGCCCACAGGACAAAACGGGACGCTCGATAATAGCGAACTGCTCCGCCTGTGGGGAACGGACCGACCGCAACGAAGGCGTTCGTCGATACGACGATGCAACGTTTTCGAACGAATAACGAGCCGTTTGCTTCGGATACTAGTTATTATCGTCCGATTACAGGCACGTGACGGGTGATCTTTCGCGGGATGCCCGGCATCCCGTCGAGCAACCACAGGAAAAAGACGCCGAGCAGAAGACCGAGTTCGAGGCCGAGATAGCTCTGTATTTCGGGGTCGTTCAAATACGTCAGATAGTTCTCGAAGTACTTCCGGAAGCGAGCGACGAATCCGAACGTCGATCTGTCGGGAGGAATCGAAACGAGGGGCCACAACAAAAAGCCGAAAGACGTCTCCTTGCCGACCGCAACCGGGTAAATCACGTCACCAGCGAGGTGTGAGAGGTAACCGATGGTGAACGCGACGCCGATGTCGGTCCGGCGTGCGCGATGGGCGAGGACCAGCGCGACCGCCGACAGCGGCAACGCGGTCAGAAGCGAATGCGCCAGCGAATGTCCGCTCGGGAGGATGGAAAGCGTCCACGCGAGCGGTTTGTCGACGAGGTCGGGCAGTTGTGTCGCGACACCGAGGACGACTACCGCATCGCTTCGCGGCGGCCTTCCGTTTCGAAGGCGGCTGTATGCCGAGAAGGTCAGATAGCCGAACGCGAGGTGTTCCCACGGCCACATTATGCTGAGCCGTTCGTTCCGACGGTTGTCCAGAAATATGCATGCTCGTCGGCGGTGTCGATACTCGGATCGGCCGGTGGGTCACCCTTATAGAGGAGATACGTGACACGGAGGTTTTCACCGGCCATCGTCGGCGCTATCTCGTGCCGAGTTCGCCACGAACCCCCCGCAGGAACGCGGTGTTCGAATCGTTCCTGTTGCCGTTGTTCGACGATACGGGCACTTCCATCCGGTCGCTGTTCGACACGCTGCAGCAAGACGACGACGGTGTATTCGACTCGTTCACCCTCCCGGTTCGTCACCGAGACGTACACCGGTTTCGTTTCGCCCGGCGTGAACGATTCGGGATAGTTCTCGGCAGCGAACTCCCCGTCGTCCGTCTTCGTGAGCAGGGATAGTTGGGAAAACTCCTCACCGTCCTGCGGTGCGGCGAAGGCGTATCCCACAGCTGAAATCGCGACGACGACGGACAGCGCGAGAAGGATGTTCAACACGACATCGAACCCAGTCTCGGTGTCGAAGAGGGCACCGGACAGTCTGGAGAAGCCACCCCGAATCGAGACGGAAAACCGATCGTCAGCAGGGACCTTGAATCGACGAATCACCGCAAAAAGGCCAATAACGAGCGTAAATCCGACGACAACCGTGATGACGGTGATCGGTTCGAACGAAAGGTCGGGGTGCGAGAACGTCAGCCCGAACAGTGGGAGGAGACTGAGGCTGACTCCAAACGAGAGGGCCATTCGTTCGGTACACGAGATTCCTTCACGTCGAATATGATCGGGCCGACTCCAGTCCGACGTGCGCGGTGGTCCTTCTCCCGGAAACAAGAGCGAAACGACAGCATACCCCGGTGCGAACAGTGCGAGGGGGAGGCCCAAAACGACTGCGAGTGGGGTCTCACGAACCACCGGTTGGAGGAGCGCGAAGGCGGCCAATCCGACCGCGATTCCGAGTCCCGCGAGGTCGAGGGGAAACTCGAGTACCGGTCGTGTGAGTTTCGACCACCACGACTCGTTTGTCCCGTGGCTCATATCGGCCTCGAGTCGGTGTCGATCTTCGCGCGATGCTGTCTCGTCGTCGGTTCTCCAGACACCATGAAATCAGTCCGTGACTGGCGTATTCTCGGATGGTACTTTGTTATCCTGCGCGTACTCCTTCATCGATCGTTTGCGCAGCATTCTTCGTTTCGTTGAATCGGTCGATGGGCGGAGAAACACGGCGTCAATCAAACACTGTCACGTGGAAGGGAGGTCATAACAAAGGGGGATCCTGCTCGATAGTCGATTAGCTTGCCCGCCGAAGGTCGAGTCGAACTACGGTGATCTACTCTGAACTGGACACGCTCAGCCGACGATTTCGAAGCACAGGCCCCCGACGATGACGTCATGTTCGCCGTCGACGAGGACGATGACGGTGACGAACTCGCAGTCATCGCGGACGTGACCCGCGACGACGCGTGGATTTCCATGCCGCTTTCGGAATCGCGGACGATCTCTCAGTGTCGGTGACTCCGAACTACTTTTCACGCTTCTATTCGCAGTGAACCCACGATGAACCTGACCATCACTGCGCTCGCACTCCTGACCGGAGTGATAACCGGCGGTCTGTTTCACTCGATCGGCGTTCCGATACCCGCTCCACCGAAGCTTCCCGGCATCATGGGCATCATCGGCATCTATCTCGGGTACAAGATCGTGGATACGATGGGATGGACGGTGAACCTCCTGACCAAGCTCGGAATCTCCGGATAGCGACTCGAACGGTGGACTTTCGTCCGGGGCCATTCGGTCGTCATCGGGACTGTAGCCGGGATGTGATGCCGAGAGTACTGTCGCTAGACGAAAGCCACGCCCGCATTCATCACTCGCGCTTCCAATCGCTCGCTCTTCGCTCGCCCGTTGTCCAGGCAAGGTGGCAAGGGCGCGCTGCGCCCTTGTCCCGCGATTTGATCGACCTGCTATCGTGATTCGAAAAGGAAGCGTCCACTTGACCTAATGTTCACGTCGAAGGCGTGTTTACCCCCGATATCGGCACTCACCTCTCAAAACCACAGTTACGTACTGGATCGAGACGAAAAGAACGCGCCGAGTTCAGTAGCTTCGGATCTTCGGTTCGTACTCCCCGTCTTCTCCTTCGAGGATGGTCGGCTTGAACCAGAGTTCCGGCGTGCCGTCTTCCCACGAGAGAAGCGTGTGTTTCAGCCACACGTCGTCCCTGCGCTCCTGGTTTTCCTGTCGCCAGTGGGCACCACGGAACTCGTCACGAACCAGCGCACCGAGGGTGATGGCCTCCGCGAGGTCGATGAGGTTGCGCATCTCGATCGTGTGGATGAGGTCGGTGTTGAACGTACGGGACGGGTCGTTGACATACACGTTTTCGTATTCCTCACGCACTTCACGGATGTCGCGCAGGGCCTGTTTGAGGCCCTCTTCGTTGCGGAAGACGTTGACGTTCGCCGTCATCGATTTCTGGAGTTTGGCGCGCAGTTCGGCCTGCTGGACGCCCTCGTCCCTTTCGAGGAGTCGTTCGACGCGAGCGCGCTCGGCCTCGAGCGCGGTTTCGACGGTCTGGGATGGTTGTGCCATCGTGGTCCCACCGTCGGCGACCGCGTCCTCCGGCGTGCCGACAGCGCCGGGTTCGACGGGAGTATCCAATTCGCCGATTTCGGTGTCCTCGGTCTTCCCGGTAGTGATTTCGGGAGTTCCGAGGTCCTTACCTGCTGCGTGTCGTCCCGCACGAGCACCGAAGACGATGAGTTCCGGCAACGCGTTCCCGCCGAGTCGGTTCGCACCGTGAACCGACACACAGGCACACTCACCCGCGGCGTAGAGCCCTGAAATGCAGGTTTCGCCGTTCTCGTCGGTTTCGATGCCTCCCATGGCGTAGTGCTGGCCGGGTTTGACGGGCATCGGTTCCTCGAGGGCGTTGACGCCCTCGAAGTCCTCCGCGAGGTGGAGGATGTTCTCGAGGCGGTCGATGATGCGCTCCTCGCCGAGATGGCGCATGTCGAGGTGAACGTACTCGTCGTTGATTCCTCGTCCGTTGTTCACTTCGGTCAGTTCGGCACGGGCCACTACGTCGCGGGATGCGAGTTCCCCCTCGTTGTTCGCGTAGCCGTGTTCGAACATGAACCGTTCTCCCTCGCTGTTGTAGAGTATGCCACCTTCCCCTCGCACACCCTCGGAGATGAGAACCCCCGTCGAGGGGAGCGTCGTCGGGTGGAACTGGATGAACTCCATATCCTCCAGGGGAACGCCAGCGCGGTAGGCCATCGCGGCACCGTCGCCGGTGTTCGCCACCGCGTTCGTCGTGTGGTCGAAGACCTGTCCGAGACCACCGGTCGTCAAGATGACGCCGTTTTTCGCGGTGAATCCTTCGATCTTGCCCGACTTGATGTCGTAGGCGATGACGCCGTGGCAATCGCGTTCCGCGGGGTCGTCCTGATTGGTAACGGCGAGACGGGTGACGTACCACTCGTCGTACACCTGAATGCCCCGTTTGACGACCTGCTCGTACATCGTGTGGAGCAGGTGGTGACCCGTCTCCGCACCCGCGTAGGTCGTTCGTGGGAACGAGAGTCCACCGAACGGTCGCTGGGAAACGCTTCCATCGTCCTCGCGCGAGAACGCCATCCCCCAGTGTTCGAGTTGAATGGTCTCTTTCGGACTGTCCTGACACAGCGTTTCGATTGCCGGGGCGTCGCCGAGATAGTCGGACCCCTTCATCGTGTCGTAGGCGTGGTCCTCCCACGAGTCGCCGTCTCGAATTGCCGCGTTGATACCACCTTCCGCCGCGCCGGTGTGGCTTCGAACGGGATGCAGTTTCGTGACGAGGGCAACGTCCGCGCCCTCCTCGTGGGCCGCGATGGCCGCACGAAGTCCCGCACCGCCAGCACCGACGACGATTACGTCGTGTTCGTACATTGTAGCTAAATTAGGGTTACCAGAACTTGAGGTTGTTCTTCACTGCCGACCGTTTGAGTTCCTGGATATGCTCGGTCAGCGGGATGTCCTTCGGACAGACGTTCGTACAGGAGAACTGGGTCTGACAGCGCCAGACGCCGTGTTCTTGGTCGAGGATTTCGAAGCGGTGTTCGCGCATATCCTCCCCTTCACGCTTGTCCATGGCGAACCGGAACGCCTTGTTCAGCGCCGCCGGTCCGAGATACTCGTTGTCCCCTGCTGCGATGTTACACGAAGACATACAGGCACCGCACCAGATACAGCGGGTGGACATCTTGATTTTCTCGCGGTTTTCGCGCGACTGATGCTGTTCCTGCAGTTCGTCGCTTGGAGCCTCGTTCGTCTGGAAGTACGGCTCGACCGCGTGCATCTGATCGTAGAAGTGCTCCATGTCCACGACGAGGTCCTTGACGACTTCGGCGTGTGGGAGCGGCTCGACGCGAACCGGCTCCTCCAAGTCCGAGATCTGGGTCTTACAACCCAGTCGCTGGGTGCCGTTGATGAACAACGCGTCACTGCCACAGATCGCCTGTCGGCAGGAGTGTCGGAACGTCAACGTCGTGTCGAAACGATCACGTGCCAACATGAGCGCGTCTAGAACGGTCATCCCCTTCGTGAAGGGGACGTGGAAGTCGTCGAAACGGGGTTCCATCTTCCCCTCGATTTCGGGGTCGTAGCGGAACACTTTGAGGTGAATCGACTCTTCGTCCGTCTCGGTCGTCTCCTGCGCCTCGGTGGTACCCTTCTGTCGGGCACGTTTTTCGGCCCGCCGTCGGTCACCGGGGGTCTCTGTGCGCTCCGTTTCGGTTTCGGTTTCGGTCTCGGATTCGGTTTTTTCGGGTACTTGCGTACTCATTTAAATCATCCCGTTCATGACGAGTGCGACGTAGGTTCCCTGTCCCGCGAGGAGGACGCCAGCGAGCACCAGCACCCACTTCACGGCGGTCTGCTGACTACCGGACAGCCCCTGGTTCACGAGGGCAGCGTAGACGCCGTTCACGCCGTGGAACGTCGCCGTGATGAGGAACAGCGTCATTGTGAGGAAGTAGCCCCACTGTGACATCCGTGCCCGCGTGCCCATGAATGTGACTTCGTACGCGTGGTGGTAGAAGTGGAGCATGAAAAAGTGGAACGCCAGTACCACGACGAGGAACGCCGCAGTAATTCGTTGGAGGAACCATGTCATGCTCCCGCTCTGGAACGACGAGTATCGTTCCGCCATCAGAACGCCCCCTCGAGGAAGGTCGGGACGCTCGCCAGCACGATGATCGCCGTCACTACGAGCGAGGCGTAGAAGCTCTTGTCCTGCGATTCGAGTCCCAGTCCGAGGTCGACGAAGAGCAGTCTGACGCCGTTGAGGATATGGAAGACAGCAACGGCGAGCAGACCGATTTCGCCAATTCGGACGAGAAGAAGCCCTTCGAGGCCTTGGATAGTGGACGTGTATGTTTCAGCACCTGCAGTGGCAGTGCTCAGAACGGCGATATGCGTGAACAGGTAGCCGATAAGCACCCACCCGGTGAATTTGTGGAAAATCCAGGCCCACATTCCGGCCGAAAATTCCCGCCATCGGCCGAAGTCCTCGACGAGGCCCCGGTTGTACGATTGACTCATTCCAGTCGGATGGTCGGTACCGGGGGCAAATAGAAGTTACTACCTGCCGCCGGTCTTGCCGGGAGAATGAACAGTTCGAGAACAATAATGTAACCAACGAATTTCCCGCCGATTTCTCTGTTTTCCGCGCAGTCGATTCGAAGGCTAGGAGACGAAAAGAGAGGTCACAACTGGGGAGTTCTGCTACCGGCACGATTACTCCCGTCGTTCTTCGACAAAGAAATCGGTATGGTGAGCCCTGTCGCACTACTGATCCGTCGGTTCCGGCGTCCCGACGTATCCCGGTGGCTGAACGTCCCCTTCGGTTTCCGCGTGCGCTCGGTCACGCTTCAGTGCCCGTCGGGTATCCGCGTTCAGTTCGACGATGTGGCAAAGCGGGTTGCCGGGATACACGACCGGGTTCTCGAGGACACCGACGAGGAGACCAGTGAAGGGCGCTTCGACGTGTTCGTTTTCGGTTTTGAACGGGTTCGTGATGGTACAGATCGGCGTCCCCTCGTAGACGAGCGACCCCCGGTCGTAGTGCATCTCCACGAGACCACCCGCGTCCGCGCGGAGCCACGTCTTTTCCTTCTCGTCGTCGATGACCGTCCGCCAGCCGGGCCACTTCACCGGGTCGTCGGGGTGGATGTTGTACTCCGCAAAGACGCTCATCACGCCTTCGAGCGCACGGTCGATGAAGTGGCGCTGGAACCGGTGTGCCTCGCCCATCTCGATGGTGATTGTCGGCGCACCGGCCTCGGAGGCCTCCCGTCGGAGCGTGCCGGACGGGCCGCTGGAGGAGATGATGACGTTCGAACCGAACGCACGAGCGAGGCGAGCGACCTCCGGGTTTTCCATGTCGGCGCGGACGTGGAGCATGTTCGTCCGTCCACGGGTGGAGGTGTGAAAGTCGATTCCGAGGTCACACGGTTCGAGGAAGTTGCGATAAATCTGGTCGGCCATCCGTTTCGCACTGGTCGAATCTTCCCGTCCCGGGAACGAGCGGTTCAAGTCACGGTCGTAGATGGGGAGGTATCTCTGTTGAGCGAGAAACCCGGGAACGTTCAGGACGGGGAGACAGACGATGGTTCCGTGGAGGTCGTCGTGATTCCAATCGTGTGCGACTTCGCGAACGACCTCGATTCCGTTGAGTTCGTCGCCGTGGGCCGCCGCCGAGAGAAAGACCGTTGGTCCGGGATGCTCACCGTTGATTATCGTCACCGGAATGCGTACCGGGTCGCCGAGATACGTCTCACTGATTCCGTACCGGATGTTCTGTGTCTCGCCCGGCTCTACGATACCACCGTTGTAGGTAAACGCGTCCGACTCCGTCCCGGTCATGCCTGTCTCTCGGAATCGGGTACGTAAAAAGGTGATAGGTATCCATAGATGAAACGTGGTCTCCCCGTTGACGGTCGGGATCCGATTCGGTTTTTGGTGATTGATATTTTCACGTTCGAGCCACGATTCCGCTTCAACGCAACTGGAAACGTTTTAAGACCCGAGAAACGAAATGTACTGTAATGGCTTCTGACGGCTCACCTGTTCGCGTTGGGGTACTCAGTTTACATAACAGCAAGGAAACGAAGGCGATCTGCAACGCTGTCGAAGACCTTGGCCACGAGCCCGAATGGCTTCGCCACGAGAACACGGCAGTGGGGATTCGGGGCGGGGAGGTCACGCTTGAACCGGACATCGACATCGTCGCGAACCGTCTCCTCCTATCGAACACGGAGCAACCCTCGGAGGCGCTCGGCTTAGCGAATATCTACGATTCCCTCGTCCCAGTTCTCAATCGACCGTGTGCAGTGATGACGGCGATTCACAAGTTTTCGACAGCGTCGAGGCTCGCCGACGCGGGTATCGCCGTTCCGGACGCGCTCCTCGCACTCAACCCGGACCGACTGAACGACGGTCGTCCCGATTTCGGTGAGGAAGCGGTGTACAAAACGGCCATCGGAACCCATGGGGGCGGAACGTGGAAGGTCGGTGCGGACGAGATGGTCAACCCGCGAGTGGGTGAACGACAGGCGTTCCTCCAGAAACTCGTCGAACGGGATGGGGAGCGACACCGCGACCTCCGCGTCTACGTCGTCGGAGACCAGATCGTTGGCGCGATGAATCGCTACGCTCCCGAAAACGACTGGCGCACGAACGTCGCGCTGGGCGGCGACGTCGAAGACATGACCCACGAACTGCCGGACGAGGTCGTCGATATCGCTCGACGTGCGACCGAGGTTATCGGTCTCGACTACGCCGGTGTTGACCTCATCGAGGGATCCGAAGGCTGGTACGTGCTGGAAGTAAACCCGACCGCGGGCTTCAAGGGGCTGTACAAAGCCACGGGACGGAGCGCCGCCCCGTACATCGCGAAGACCGCAATCGAGGCTGCGGGCGGCGAGGTGGATCGCGACCGGGTCAACGAACTGTCGGCAACGCTTGATGATTCGGTGCCGTCGTGCAAGCCCGTCAGTACCAGTCCCGACCCGACGGAAACCATCGTTATCGGTTACACCGAGGACGTGCTCGTGAGCGGAACGAGCGGTTCCGAAACCATCGTCGCGAAATCCGACACCGGGGCAACCCGGACGAGCATCGACACGAAACTCGCGGCAAAGATCGGAGCAGGGCCGATAAAGAGCATGACGCGGGTAAAATCCGGAAGCCGAAAATCCAGCAAGTCGCGCCCCGTCGTGGACGTCGTCATCGGCGTCGGTGGCAACCGTCACACCGTGACTGCAAGTATCGAAGACCGGAGTCACATGGATTACCCCGTCCTCCTGGGGCGAGACATCCTCAAACATTATCAGGTGGACGTCCGTCGTCGCGTCGATGGCGACGACGAAGTCGAGATGGAAGAGGAAGAAGAGACACAGGAGTAACGGCGTCGAAAACGCAACACCTTTTCTCGATTCGTCCCTATCGACGATTGACCGCGGTTTTCGATGTCATCAGCCATGAACGACGATGCCCTGTCCACGCTTCGAACCGACCCGATAATGGCGGATTTGCTCGAGAGACACGATCCGTACACCGAACGGAACTGGAGCGAATACGAGCGGCTCTGTATCTCCATCATCAACCAACAACTCTCGACGGCGAGCGCGAACGCTGTCCGAGAACGGGTATTCGACCTACTCGACCACGAGGTGACGCCGAAAACCGTGCTGGATGCGAGCGAGGAGAAACTCAGGGAGGCGGGCCTTTCACGCACGAAGGTCGAATACATCAAGAACGCTGCACGCGCCTTCCAACGCGACGATTACACGAAGTCCGGGCTCGCCGACTGCTCCGACGAGGAGGTCATCGACCGACTGACCGAAATCAAAGGGATCGGCGATTGGACCGCACGGATGTATCTGTTGTTCGTCCTCGAACGGGGGGACGTCCTTCCGCTGGGTGACCTCGCGGTTCGGCGCGGTATCGAACAGCTATACAACGAGGGCGAGGAGCTGACTCGCGCGGAGATGCGCGAAATCGCCGAGGCGTGGCGTCCGTATCGTTCGGTAGCGACCCGCTACATCTGGGCCGAGTACGAGTCCAACTGAGTATCGAGCGAGGTCGTCGGGTCCGACCACCAAGAATCGAGTTGTTTGACCGACGTTCGACTGGCCGATCGAACGGTCAGTTTCCGATTTTGGTCTCGACCGCGGCATGGGTGTCGAGATGGCCTTCACCGCTGTACGTCGGTTGCCCAACGTCCTCGGCGGTCGCTTCGAGGTGATTACGGATTTGTGCGGGTGTGGCGTCCGGGTTGACACTCTTGACCAGTGCAGCAGTCGCCGATACCTGCGGCGCAGCCATGCTCGTTCCGGCTTTCCAGCCGTAGTTCGGGACTAACGATTCATCCCCGAAGTCGAAGACGGTGCTGAGAACGAGGTCGTACTGCCAATTTTCGTCATCCGAGGCGTTCTGGTCGTAGTTGCCGCCGGGGGCGCTGATGTCGATAGCTTCGGATCCGTAGTTCGTGTACGGTGCGGGCGTCGTGGTTGGTTGGTCGATGTGGTTGAACGCCGCGTGGTAGTTCCGAATGAACTTGCCGTTACCCGGGTCGTTCCAGCGGTAGCCGATCGGGCCGGTCGCGCTGATGCTCATGACGTTGTCCGCCTCGTTCGGGAGGCTGATAACGTCGCCATCGGTGTCGAGGTTCACGCCGTCGTTGCCTGCCGCCGCGATCATGAGCGTGCCTTGGTCGTTAGCGTAGTCGGTTGCGCGTTCGATGGTGTCCCGGAGCAAGGCAGTATCGGCGTCCATGGGAAGCGGGTAGGCACCCAAGCTCATATTAGCCACGTCGGATTCGATGTCCGCGCTGAACACCATCGCCGCGATGATGTCACCGAACGTCGCGAACGGCCCAGTAAACACCCGAAGCGCGACGAGGTCGGTTCCGGGTGCGGTGCCGACGATTCCGGTTCCGTTCGTGTCGTCCCCTGCGATGATACCGGAGACGTGGGTGCCGTGGTCGCTGATAATCGGGTTGTAGTCGCCTCCGTCGCCCGTGAAGTTCTTCGAGAGGTCGGTGTTGAGGACGCCAGCGAGGTCCGGGTGTGTTTCCAAGGCTCCGGAGTCGATGACCGAGACGCGAGTACCCTCACCGCGCGTGGTGCCGTGAACGTCGGAAATCCTCTGCGCTTGCTTGTCCCACTGAAGTTGCGAAAGCTTGTGTGGCCCGGGTTCGTCGCCGTCGCCGTTGTTCTCGATTTCCGCTTGGTCGAGTTCCATCTCGACGTCTTTGGAGTAGCGCGTGCCGCTCACCTGACTTTCCTCCCCTTCAACCACTGCGATGTCGATTTGGTCGAGATGGTGGACGACGGTGAGCCCGGAAAGTACGTCGTCCGAGGCGTCCGCAAGGTCGATAATATATCTGTTCTCGGTCGAACTCGCGGAAACCGACTGCGTCGTCAGTGCAAGGCCGCTCAGTGCTACTCCCGCGGATTTGAGAAAAGAGCGTCGCGTGTGATCGATTGGCATTCATCATTTCCAAAAAATCGTAAATAGGTAATGTTATCGAAGGCAGAGAAATATTCCTCCATCGATATAGCACAATTCCAAAAATGGTGGAAATTTATTTCCACGCTGTATCCTATTCGCTTCGATATTGTGTACTTTAAAAGGAAAATCGATGGGGTGAGACGATGGGGATCGGACGACAGGATGAGAAATCGGCAGCGGGTGCAGGATATGTGAGTCGGGAACGAAACGGTGTGTGAGCGTTACCGTGGACGTTCTATCTCGCCCGCCAAGTCGAGATACTGGTCGAATGGAATATCCGACTCGCCACATCGAATCTCGTCGCCGCTGCGTTCGACGACGCCGACTTCCTCCATCTTCGGCAGATGTTTGTGGTGTAGTTCGGCCAGGATGTATTTTTCGTCGGACGTATCCATGTCCGAGTCCCAACCCGTGAGTTGCCGGGCCAGTTCCCCGATCGTCACCGCATCGTCCTGCCGCCGAAGATAGTATAATGCATAGCGGCGTCGATGGTCGGCGAGAACTTCCATGAGGGCGTCGAGGTCGTCTGACCCAAGGCCGTTCGATTCCGCACCCATTTTCGGTACGTCTGGCGAGTCAGAGCTCATTGTCTGTGTACTGGGCACATACCGCAAAAAGAGCAGTGCCTAAGTGATTAGGTTCCGATAACGGATCGGATCAGAACCCTTTGCCGAGAAGTTCGCGTGCGATGATGTTCTTCTGGATTTCGGTGGTTCCTTCGTAAATCTGCGTGATCTTTGCGTCACGGTAGAACCGCTCCGCGTCGAAGTCGTTGACGTAGCCCGCTCCACCGTGAATCTGTACCGCTTCGTCGGCGCATTCGACCGCGATTCGGGAGGAGAACTCCTTGGCCATCGACGCGAGCTGTGTGAGTTGACCGCCCTCGTTCGCCACGCTCCACGCGGATTTGTAGGTAAGGTTGCGTGCAGCCTCCGTTTTCGTGTGCATGTCGGCGAGTTTGTGCTGAATCGCTTGAAAATCACTGATGGAGCGACCGAACTGCTCACGCTCTTCGGCGTAGGAGAGCGCCTGTTCACAGGCTCCCTTTGCGATACCGACTCCCTGTGCGGCGACTGCGGTTCGGGTTTCGTCGAAGAACTGCATAAGCTGGAGGAAGCCCATACCGCGTGTTCCGACGAGGTTCTCCTCGGGAACGCGTACGTCGTCGAAGATGAGTTCAGCGGTGTCACTCGCGCGAATCCCGAGTTTACCCGTGATCTTGTCGGCCTCGAATCCGTCGCGGTCCGCTTCCACGATGATTTGGGAGAAGCCGGAGTAGCGGTCTTCGGCCTCTGGGTCGGTCTTGCACATCACGACGAAGAAGTCGCCGATGGAACCGTTCGTGATCCACATCTTGTTGCCGTTGATAACCCACTCGTCGCCGTCCTTCTCTGCGGAGGTGGAGACGGACGACACGTCGGAACCGGTGTCGGGTTCGCTGATGGCAGTTCCCATGACGGCCTCCCCTTCCGCGACCGGGGTGAGGTACTCCTCTTTCTGTTCTTCCGTTCCGAACTCGCGGATGGCGTCCCCACCGAAGGCGGTGCTGGTAATACAGAGGCCGATACCTGCATCGACGGCGAACAGTTCTTCGACGATGATCGCGACTTCGAGCGGCGAGTATCCCGCGCCACCGTACTCGATCGGAATGTTCGCTCCGGTCAGACCCATCTCAGCCGCTTTGTCGATGATTTCCCACGGGTATTTTTCTTCCTGATCGTACTCTTTGGCGATCGGTGCGACTTCGTTCTCCGCGAACCGTCGCACTTCGTCTCGAATCGCCTGCTGTTCTTTTGTCAGTTCGAAGTCCATGGCAACGAATTACGGGGCCACGGATAAATCGTTTTGTAACCGGATATGAACTCATGGTCAGTTTATTCATTCAGAGAGAGAAACGTTGAAACACCCTCATGTTGAGGGTTTGTACATGGAGCTCGAAGATATCAACACCGTCGCGGTTCTCGGTGCCGGAAACATGGGCCACGGAATAGCGGAAGTCGCCGCACTCGCAGGGTACGACGTCTACCTGCGCGACATCAAAGAAGAGTTCGTCCAGAACGGCTACGACCAAATCGAGTGGAGTCTCGGTAAACTCGCCGAGAAAGACCAGCTTAGTGAGGCCGACGCCGACGCCGCACTCGACCGTGTGACGCCGATCGTGGACTTCGAAGAGGCCGTCTCGGACGCGGACTTCGTTATCGAGGCCGTCCCGGAGAAGATGGATATAAAGAAAGACGTGTACTCGGAACTCGAAGAGTACGCGCCCGATCGAGCGATTTTCGCCACAAATACGTCCAGCCTCTCGATTACCGAACTCTCCGAAGTGACGAACCGCCCCGAACAGTTCTGTGGCATGCACTTTTTCAACCCGCCGGTTCGGATGCAGTTGGTGGAAGTCATCACGGGTGCATACACGAACGAAACCGTCCTCGATCTCACCGAGGAGTTGGCCGAGGAGATGGGCAAAACACCAGTGCGCGTTCGCAAGGATAGTCCCGGTTTCATCGTCAACCGCGTGCTCGTTCCCTTGATGAACGAAGCGGCATGGATGGTCGAATCCGGCGACGCGACCATCGAGGAAGTCGATAGTGCGACGAAGTTCGACATCGGCCTGCCGATGGGAAGCTTCGAACTCGCCGATCAGGTGGGAATCGATGTCGGCTATCACGTCCTCGAATACATGCACGAGGTGCTCGGTGACGCGTACGAACCGTGCCCACTCCTCGCGGAGAAAGTCGAGGAGGGGAACCTCGGCAAGAAGACCGGTAACGGGTTCTACGATTACGAAGACGGCGGCGCAGATGTACCGACCGATGCCGGGAGCGAAGCGGTCGTCCATCGATTGCAGGCCGTGATGGCCAACGAGGTTGCGAAACTCGTCGGCAATGAAGTCGCGCCAGCGGATGAAATCGACGAAGCAGTAATGCTCGGCGCTGGCTTCCCCGAAGGTCCCGCCCGGATGGCGGACGACGCCGGGCTGAACGTGTTGCTCGAAACCCTGGAAGACCTCCACGAGAAGACGGGTGCGGAACGCTACGAACCGGCGGAGTACCTCCGGGAACGTGCTGACGTTGGGTTCTACGAGGGGAGCGGGGAGGACAGCGTCGAGTTCGAAACCGTTCGGATCGAAAAGCCCGGTGACATGGTGGGCAACATCGTCATCGACCGTCCCCACCGGATGAACACCATCAGCGCGCAACTGCTGGACGAACTTTCAGTCGCCATCGACCGGGTCGTCGAGGACGACGAGGTGCGCGCCATCCTGATTACCGGCGAGGGTGACAAGGCGTTCTCCGCGGGTGCGGACGTACAAAGCATGGCCGCGGGCGGTGGCGATCCGATTCAGGGAGTCGATCTCTCGCGCAAAGGTCAGGAGACGTTCGGCAAACTCGAATCCTGCCCCATGCCGGTCGTCGCCGGAATCGACGGCTACTGTCTCGGCGGCGGGATGGAACTGGCGACCTGTGCCGACCTTCGCATCGCAAGCGAACGGTCGGAACTCGGCCAGCCCGAACACAACCTCGGACTCATCCCCGGATGGGGAGGCACGCAACGCCTCCAGCACATCGTCGGGGAGGGTCGCGCGAAAGAGATCATCTTCACCGCGGAGCGATTCGACCCCGAAACGATGGCCGACTACGGTTTCGTAAACGAAGTCGTCCCGAACGACGAGTTCGACGACCGCGCGCTCGAACTCGCCAGCAGCCTCGCCGGTGGACCACCGATCGCACAGGAGTACACGAAACGTGCGATGCTCAAAGGCTGGGAGGACACCGACGCCGGTCTCGAAATCGAGGCGCAAGCGTTCGGCCACCTGATGAGCACGGATGACCTGATGGAAGGCATCACCGCCTTCATGGGCAAACGCGACCCCGAATTCGAGGGCAAGTAACCGCCCCCATCTCGCCGTGAGTGGCACCGTGTACCGTGTGAAATCCGCCCGCTGTCGGTCGATAACGCAAGGTTTAAACTAGTCCGGCAGAAAGCAGTGAGTGCAGGAAGCGCAGCACGCTCGGTTGGTGTAGTCCGGCCAATCATCTTGGCCTTTCGAGCCGAGGACAGGGGTTCAAATCCCCTACCGAGCATTTCTACGACGAACGAATCGAAGAGCATCCGCTATGCGATGCTCCTCACTCCTCGAGTCGTGACGGAACCGGGTTACTTTCGTTCGACGGAAGCTGCAATAGGTCCCGTCGTCTTCGTTTTCACGCCTCGTTTCGCTGCGATTACGGCGATTACTCTCCCCCTGAACGACGCAAACGATAACCCCGGTTGAAGGGACCTCTCGTCGCTCCTTTGGTATCGATGACTCGCATTGCCACGCTCCTCGTCGCACTGGCAGTCGTCGGACTGGCTCTTTCCGGTGTTGGCACGGCGGAGCAGACTGATAAACGGGGACAGTACGCGGAAGCGAACATGACTCATTTTCAACCCGAATCGCAGTCGAGCATGAGTAGTCCGGCCGAACGGACTGCAGTGGGGGGCGAGGGAAACGAATCGGTGTTTCTGTCCCCGCCAATCGTTGCAGTTGACGAGCCGAGCGACGAGGTAACTTGGGTCGAAATCGAGGGTCTATACACGAACCACCCGTCACGAAACCATGAGGCGTAGAAGCTGTTCGAAGGGATTATCGTCAATATCGTCACACCCGGTGAAATAGCTACAAATCCATAACTCCGTCAATTTCGAACCCAACTCCAATGACCGACGACGAAATCTTAGGTACGACGAAAATCGCCCAACGGTGGCGAATTAGCCTCATCAAAGATGTGCGCAAAATATTCGAGAAACGGGGTGTCGAACTCGAAGAAGGGGATAGAGTCGTATTCGTGGAACGGGACGGCGATATCGTCATCGAACCGGCTAAATGATGAGACCATTCGATAGAAGTTCAAATATAGTTCTGAAATGTATAACCATTAAAGACGTTGGGAATTGGACAAAGATGGTCAAAATGCAGTGACCCTAGCTCGACAGTTTAGTTCGATTGGTAGATATCTTTATTATTATGGAACGCTTTCACCTGTAGTGTCTGACGATAACTCCTTCACCGGAGTAAAAGAAATAAACCGATGCTACCGATATCATGAAGTCAACCGCTGACCCGACTCCATCCGCGCGAAACGTGCTCCTTTTTTGCCCAGCTGTCGATGACGAGACCGACACGAAACGGCTCTCTCGACGTTCACCCATCGACCCGACCACGTGTAATGCGTTGTTCCTCTCCTACGAGCGGCCACCGGAGGAACTGCTCGAGCGCTGGCAGTCGCATGTCGGTGAAAAACCGGCCGAGTTCGGAGCTATCGCCGTCGGTAAGTACAGTTCGTCACCTCAGGCAGAGGTCCTTCGCTCGGACACCGACCGAAACATCGTCTCGATAGCCAACCCCGAACGTCTCGGACGACTCCAAACTGCTGTCTACCTCTTTCTCGACCAATGGTCCGCGAACGACCAGCAGTCGATGCTCTATTTCGACTCCATTACCGCGATGCTCCGTTACGTGAATCGAACGACCGCGTTTCGATTTCTTCACTCGCTTACCGATTCCCTCCGACGACTCGGCGTGACCGCACATTTCTACATGAATCCGGACGTACACGACGAAGAGACGCTTGCCATTTTTCGGCCGCTGTTCGACACTGTCGTCGGTGACCAGACGAAACCTGAACGAGCGGTTTCGCCGGACGTACTCTCGACTCTCTTTACCTCCTCTCGACGGCGCTCAGTCTGCCGATATCTGGTCGAAGTGGCCGACCGTGCGACCGTCGCGACCGTGGCGGAGCGGATCGCGGAGTGGGAGGTCGAGGGAACGCCGAGCAGCGAGATGCGGGAACGGGTCCACATCACGCTTCGGCACGTCCACCTCCCGAAATTGGTCGAGGCGGGCGTCGTCGAACTCGACGGGGAAACCGTCAGCGCGGCCGAGGATAGCATCGATCTGGAACGATACAACCGGATCGTGAATGGCGGCGACCCGGTCCGCAAAACGGAGCCGACGATGTCGGATACTGCGGCGCTCCCGACGACGAACGTTCCGAACGACCAATCGAGCGAAACCTACTGGACGGTGTACGGTACCGCCCGGGATTCGGTCGTAGTGATGTTGGCCCGTGCACTCGGCGCCGTTTTGGACGTCCACCCGACGGAGCTGCGACCCGTCCTCTCCGATATCATCGATATCGACGCACTGCAACGACTCGACGAGCGCGAGGAAACGTCCGTCTACGCGATGTTCAACTACGGGGAGTACGAAGTGGTCGTGGACGGTGGCCAGATTCGGTTGTACGAATCGAGTTGAGCGGTTCTCAGGCTAGCCACTCGTCCGGTTTCGTGTTGTAATCGACTTCCGTCGCGGTGATGTCCTCGACGTCGCTCCACGGGAGATCGTGTATCTCGAACTCCTCGCCGTCGTAGCGCAGGAGTTTTCCTTTCTCTTCCGGTTCCGGCTCGCGGTCACGACGACGGGCGATTTCAGCATCGCGTTCGTCCACTTCCTTCACGATGGTCTTCAAGTTCACCGGGCGACCCCAGAGGTCGTAGATGCGTTCCAACGTTCGTGTGGCCTGTCCGATGTCGAGCATGACGCCGTTGTAGTGATGTCCCAACAGCAACTCGTTGCGGTTGTCGTAGTTACCGTCGTAGACCGCGATCGTTGGCTTGCCGAAGTTGGTGAACTGGAGCATCAACTTCTTTTTCACGTCCTCGTACTGCGCACTCGTCACGCGGTAATCGCCGGTCGTCTGGCTGAACTCGTAGGTGAAATAGTTGTTGTCGGTGACGAACTCCTTCGTCAGGAAGCCATCGAGGAACGTCACGTCGTTGTGGCTGGCCCTGACTTCGTACATTCGGTTCCATCCGACGGCGTAGTCAACGTCGGCCATGGCTTCCGCGACGGTCTCGTAGCGTTCGTCGTCCATCAGGTAGCGAGCGTACTGCTCCAGGTCGGCTTGGCTAATGGATTCGAGGAACCCACGGTTCTGAAGTTTGTTGAGCGAGAAATGACGCTCCGCCAATCCGTCGTAGGAGAGCACCTTCCACGGATGACGGTCCACGTCGATTTTGCCCGCTTTCGCACGCTCCAACCCTTCGGAGTCGATTTTGGCGGAGTCAAGCGATTCGAGGTCGGCGAGCGTCTCGGCGTTCACGACTTCGAGTTCCGGTCGTGGTTCGAGCAGTTCGTTCACTTCGTCGAAATCGACGACATCGTGGAAGTTCCGCCACGAGATTCCCTTCACACGCAGGAGTTTTCGAACGACTTCCCGTCGGTTTTCCGTGTTCTCGATGTACTCCCACAGTTGTTTGCCGAGTTTGTAGGGATTGAGACCGGGTGATCCGAGGACGCGTGCTTGGTGGTCCGCGTACTCGATGAACTCGTCGGTTCCGGCGAAAGACTCCTCGCCCATCATCAACGACTCCCAGTAGGCGGCCCATCCCTCGTTCATCACTTTCGTCGTCTTCTGGGCCGCGAAGTAGTACGACTCGGTTCGAAGCATCTCCAGGATTTCTTTCTGCCAATCCTCCATCTCGACCGCTTTGCCCTCGTCCGGATCGTAGGCACGTCCGTGGTCGCGGAGGAACGCGAGCAAGTCCTTTTCCGGTTCTTCGAGCTTTCCGGCACGCTTTTCGCGCTGTGCTTCGAGCCACTCCTCGTCGAATACCTCGTCCCGAACCTCGTCACTGAGGTTCATCTCCGCGAGCTGGTCGGCGATTTCGTCCGTTTCACGCTCCTCGTCCTCTTTCGTCCTGTGCTGGTTTTTGAATGCGTGATGTTGGTCGATGTTGTCCTGAAGACAGAGCACGTTGTCGATCCACTTTTCGACCGCCTCCCTGTCGATTTCCGGGTCGGCCATGATGGAGCGAACGCGATTCGCGTGCCGTTCGAGGAGTGCCGCCGCGTTGAGTTCGTCGGCGAACATTCCGTACCACCGGTTGTTGGCGAAGAAATCCGAGTGGGCTTCGACGTGCGTGATGACCGCCTTCTGGTCGGCGATACTGTTCGACTCCTGAAGGAAGGCGTGGGCTGGATCGTCGTTGATGACGATTTCGAACGCCTTACCGCCCGCGTACTGGCCTTGCTTTTGCTGGCGGTCGTATTTCATCCCCCATCGCCAATGCGGGTATCGCTCCTGGAACCCATCGTACGCGATGAGTTCGTTCATCTCGTCGTAATCGATGATCCAGTACTTGACGGGATACGGGTCGAGACCGAGCTTTTTTGCGAGCTTTCGCGCTTCGACGACCGGCTCGCGCACCCGCTCGGCCTCGCGCTTGGTTTCGATTCGTTCGTTCATTCTGCCTCCGTGCTCAGGATCTCGTAAATCGCCTTGGTCACGTCCTCCGGCCCGTTGACGTAACTGACTGCCACGTTGTCCGCCTCGGCGAAGTGCCGCTCCACTTCCTCCGCGTGGGTCGCGTTGATGGCTTTTCCTTCCGGTTGTGTCTCCACGTAGGCGTGGAGGTTCGCCGGAATATTCTCCATCATGGGAACGACGTTCTCCTCGGTGTCGTTTCGGCTGTTCTCGCTGTCACCCGCCGCGAACACGTAGCGGTTCCAGTCCGCCCACGGGAACTCCTCTTCGAGGATCGCGGCGGCGAGTTCGTAGGCCGACGAGATTTTGGTCCCGCCGCCCGAGCGAATGCCGAAGAACTCGTTTCGCTCGACCCGCCACGCCTCCGCATCGTGGGCGATGTAGACGAACTCGGCATTGTCGTACTTGCCCGTCAGATACCAGTCTAGTGGTGTGAACGTGCGTTCGACCAGTTCGCGCTTTTTTTCCCGCATCGACCCGGAGACGTCGCGGATGTTGACGACGACGACGTTCTTCTCGCGTTCTTCGATAATTTCGGGGTAGCGATAGCGTTCGTCTTCCCGCCTGAATGGAACGTGGCGGATCCCTTGTTCCCGAATCTTCTGGGCCGTGCTCATCGGGGTCACCCGACGCTCCATCTCTTCGATGCTCTCCCACTTGGTACGCTCCTCGGCGGACAGCGCGTCGTAGTTCTCCTCGACCCACCGTTTCGAGACGGTGATG
This sequence comes from Haladaptatus caseinilyticus, assembly GCF_026248685.1. Classification (NCBI taxonomy): domain Archaea; kingdom Methanobacteriati; phylum Methanobacteriota; class Halobacteria; order Halobacteriales; family Haladaptataceae; genus Haladaptatus; species Haladaptatus caseinilyticus. The sequence continues at coordinate 276,924 of NZ_CP111036.1, forward strand.
TTCTTTTCACGGGCCCAGTTGAACACCTCGTCCGGCCCCCAGCTTTCCACCCCCATCGCTTCGCGGACGTAGTTGGGGTCGAAGTCCATCGCCAGTTTGCGTTTCAGCCCCTCCTTGAACATCCGTTCGAAATCGAGCGTGCTGTCGGGGCCGGTCTTCGTCATGTCGGTGAAGTCGCCCTCGATTTCCTCGATGACTTCCTTCCCCTTGGGTTCGAGTTCGAGGCCGAGTTCGTCGTCCAGTTCCTGGGCGAACTCCTCGGGGTCCATCTCGTAGTAGTCGTGATCGCCCGATTCGTCGCCGGGTTCACCCTCTTCCCCGTCGTCGCCGGGTTGGGGCTGGGGCTGACCGACCGGGTCGCCCACATCGGGATTGCCTTGGCCGACGCCACCCCTGTCCCGTTGGTCGTAACGGAACTCGGGCAAATCGACGATTTTGATGGGAATGTGTATCTCGTCGGGGAGACTCTGTCCGAGATCGCCGTACTGAATGAACTCCGCGAGGTCTTCCCGACGATCTTCGCCGACTTCACGGTACCGTTCGAGGTCGTCTCTCAATCCCATTTGTAGCTCACCTGATTCATGACGTGTTGGCTCGTCAGTTCAGCCGACGCCTCCGAATAGCCAAACAGCTCTTGGAGGTTCTGAATCGTCTCCTCTTTCACCTCGGCCGTCTCGGTGTTCGTCGGTGGATTCTCCCACTGGCTCGGGTTGAAATCCTCGTACACTCGGCGCACGTCGTCCCAGTCGTTGTTCGCGAGCACTGTCTTGATGATCGGTACCTCTTTCGGATCGATATCGCTCACTTCGAACTCGTCGTTACGACTCTCCCAGGCGTGACGGTTCAGCGCGGTGATGACCTTGTTCCGACGGAACTCGGCCACCGCGGGGCCCGGCTCGTGATCGACTTCGTACGCGTCCGGCCCGAATCGACCGAGATGCTCCGTCTCGAACACTTTCATTTTCAGTCCGTCGGGATCGATTCGTTCACCGCGGTCGTTTTCCACCTCCTCGCCGGTCGCCCACGCGTAGACGTGTTCGATGTATTCGGCGACCGTCTCCTCGTCGACCCGGCGGTCGCGCATGATGGCATCGAGCACGTCGCTCTCCTGTTGCTGGAAGATGTAGTTTTTCACCGGCACGAGTCGGTTCTCGTACTCAGTGCGCTCGGCCGTCGAGAACACCGGAGCGTCCCCGATTCCTTCGGCCATCGCGTTCAGGATGTCCCGTGGCATGATGACCTGTTCGACGGGATACTCGGGATGATGGCGGTCGCGAACTTCGTTGACCAATCCGGCGATAATATCTCGCGTGTACGTGACCGGAATCCCGCCGGACCCGTCGGCCGCGTCGTCGTCGAAGTCGAAATCGTCCTTGTCGATGCGCTCGTCGCCGTCCAACAAGTATCCGCGGTCGTACAGCACCGCCTTGTCCACGAGGTCGAGTCCGGCGGGGAGGTCGGTCCCGTCGAGGCGAGACACGACGCTGTAGAGCGCCGCGGCTTCGATCGCGTGCGGCGACAGTTCGCGTTCCGCGACGGCGTCACCGTCGCGGACGTGAACCGAGATCGGTTCTCGGATCCACGCTTCGAGTTCGTCGTACGTATCCGCCTGCCACACGGGAGTCTCGTTCGTGAGTTCACGCCGGATGAGCTCGGCCTCCAAACTGAGGTTCGTCAGGTAGCCGAACTCCCGTCGGTCGAGTCGGCGTTTCAGCGCCCGGAGCGGATCCGCTCCGCCGGCATCGGCGTGCTGGTTCAACTGGGCTTCGAGGTCGGGATTCGAGATGATGACCAACTGCGTGTCGATATCCATCTGGATGCCCTTGTCCAACTTCACCGACTTCTCGTCCGGCACGTTGAGCAGTTTCTGGAGTAAGTCTGCGTGCTGGGCCGCATCTTCCACGATGGTCAGCAGGCCGTTGCCCTGCGAGAGGACGCCGTCGTAGCTGAACGCCTGCGGGTTCTTCCGTCCGCGGGAGTCGAGTTCCTGCAGCATCCCCTGCATCCAACTGCCGACCAGCCGCTGTTTCGGTCTGCCACTGTCCTCCGAGTGGAGGACGCCGATACCGTCGCCGATGTCTACGACGTAGTTTTTCACCCGGAGATGTGCCGGGTCGGTAATCGCCGAGAACAGTTCTTCCTCCCCGTTGCGCCGATACTGCTCCTCCAGATAATCGTACGCTTCCCGACTGAACGGGTCGAGTTTGCCCTCGACGAGCACGTCGATGTGGTCGTCGAGTCCGCCGTTCAACTGTTCGAGCAGCTCCTCGCGAACCGCTGGCGGGAAGACGAGCAGTGGATGCGACTGTACGGGACTCGCGTACCAGTTTTCCTCGCTCGTCGCGGTCACGTCGTCGCCGTAACTGAGCCCCGGCGACTCCGTCGCGGTGGCGATGTTCCACTCGATGGTGTACCGTCGGCCTTCCGGCGTCTTCGAGTACTCGCGCAACCCGTTGACTAGACACCGTTTGAGTTCGGACTTTCCGGTTGCCGTCGGTCCGGCGAACCAGATAATCTTCTCCTCTTTCCCTCGACGAGCGGCGATCGAACGCAAGTCGTCCACGAACGCGTTCAACACTTCGGTGTTGCCGAGGATTGCGTGCTCGCCGCCGTTGTGCGGGTCGTCGAAGAACCGGTAGCGTTCCTTCTCATCCCCCTCCTCGATGACCGTTCGTGTACCCATCGACTCGATGGCCTCCAAGAGGTACTTGCTCGCGTGCGAGGCGATGGTCGGGTTTTCGAACGCCGCGTCTACGTATTCCGCGAGGCTCATCGGCTCCTCGTAGGTCTCGCGGAGTTCGTGGTCGGCATCGGTGATGTAGTCGCTTCCTTCGGACACTGTGTTACTCCTCCATTTCGGCGCGGGCGACTTCTGCCCCGGCGAATTCGAGCACCTCCTTCGCGCCCTCACGCGAGTAGCCCTGTTCCATCAGCGCGTCTACCCATGCGTTCTGTTCGTCGTTATCCATCTCGTTGGCCGACACCAACGCCGAGAAGTTGATGTTGTGTTTCTTGTCCTCCCACAGTTTGCGTTCCAACGCTCGGCGGAGACGGTCGTTGTCCTGTGGGTTGAACGGCGACCCCTCGCGGGCACGCCGCGACACCCAGTTGGACACTTCCTGCCGGAAGTCGTCCTTGCGGTCCCGGGGGACTTCCAACTTCTCCTCGACGGCACGGAGGAAGCTCTCGTCCGGTTCCTGTTCGCGGCCGGTCAGTTCGTCCTCGACGGTGGCGTTGTCGATGTACGCCATGACGTGGTCCATGTACTTCTCGCCCTGCCGCTGGATTTCGTCGATATCGTAGGCGAGTGCGTGACGCACGTCCTCGATGGCACGCTCGCGGTACTCGCCGCGAACACCTTCGAGGTAGCGGTAGTACGTCTCGAAGTTCTCCTCCGGAATCGAACCGTGGTTCTCCAAGTTCTCCTCGAAGTGGTTGAACACCGACAACGGACTGAGGAACCCACGGCTGCGATGGGTGGAGTTCATGATGGCCTCGGCGATTTCGTCGCCGATGAACCGTGCCGAGACGCCCTCCATCCCTTCGCCGATGTCGGCTTTCTCCTCTGCCTCCTCGCGGAGCTTTTTCACGTCGATGTCGTCGCTGTCCTCGGTTTCGCCGTTGTAGGCTTTCGCCTTCTGGAGCAGGTCCACCATCTCGGTGTCGGGTTCCTCGATGCGCGTCAGCACGCCGAAGAGGCCCGCCATTTCGAGGGTGTGTGGTTCGATATGCACGTCCGGCACGTCGGCGTTCCGGAGCATCTTCCGGTAGATATCGGCTTCCGACTCGTACTCGAGGACGTACGGGAAGTCGATGCGTTTCGTTCGGTCGTTGAACGCCTCCATCTTCTCGTCGCCTTTCTTATCCCGGTACTCGGGCATGTTCGTCCGGCCGACGATGACCTGGTCGATGTCGATACGCGGGTTGTTCTTCGGCTTGATAGTCTGTTCCTGCGTCGCGTGCAGGAAGTCGTAGAGGAACTCCCGCTGGAGTTTGAGCAGTTCTTCGCCGCTGAAGATGCCCCGGTTCGCGTTACAGAACGCGCCGGAGTAGTCGAACGCCCGCGGGTCGCTTTCGCCGTAGATGGCGATTTTCGAGTAGTTGACGTCACCCGTGAGTTCGGTCTCGTCCTGGTTTTTCTTGTCCTTCGGCTCGAACGTCTCGACTGCCTGTCGCTTGTTTTCGTCGGCGACGAGACGAATGATTTCGATGTGGTTTTCGAGCACCTGCTTGATGTCGTCGTCGTAGTACGCAAGCAGTTCGTCCATGTAGAACTCGCTCGCGGGGTCCAGCGCCTGCTCGTTTTTGATGGTGTACGGAGCGTCTAGCTCCTCGTTGATGTCGTCGATGACCGTCTGGCGCTGTTCGTATGGGAGCAGGACCAACGGGTCCTGGTTCATCGGCGAGCGGACCACGTCGTCCGCAGGGTCCTGATCTACGATGACGTCACAGAGGTTCGTCCACCGGAAGGTGTACATGCGCCCCTCGTCACGGAGCGTGTAATCCTCGAAATATTTGCGAACCTGTCGGTCGAAGTCGGATTTCCCAGACCCGACGGGACCCAGTAACAGTTTGATGCGTTTTTCCGGTCCGAGTCCGCGGGCACCGCTCTTTACCTTGTTTACGAACTCGTGCATCGCTCGGTGAATTTCGCGCCCGTAAAACGTGTTTTCCCCGTCGTGAAGGGGATCTTCGGACGCGAGTCGGTACTCGACGACACCGGTATCTTCGTCGTATTCGGTGCCGTAGTAATCGAACATATCGGCGACGCGCTGGTGGGCGTTCCGAGCGATCTTCGGATGCTCGTACACCTCTTGTAGGTACCAGTCGAACGATTTCGTTTCACGGAGGTCTTCCGGCATCGATTCCTGGTAGCTTCGACTGAGGTCGTCCAGCGTTTCCATGTCACCTTTCATTGTATCACGCATTGTTTGGGGCTATGAGATGGACCGGGGAAGTGAGAGAAACCGACCGGGCGGCCCGATACCGGCGGGAAATACGTAGTCGGCACACACTCACAAAGTAGTGTCGGTCGGAACACCGGGATGGCACTCACACGGGGCAAACCGGGCAACGACGAACGTGCCCAAAGAGACTCCTGCCTCTGTCGGTAATTCATGTGCGTGCCATCCACCACCTCAGGAACCAGTCGGCATCTCCAGCGCATTTCATCGACGAGGTGTGTGATTCGAGACCATGCATCGTGTGGGCAACTACCACCCGATACTGTTTAATAGATAGGACGAGGGAATATATAACTGTTGCCCACGAGCAAGATTCTTTTGGTTTGTATTAATGAGCAAAAACAACCGAAGTTACGGTCGTTAGCGTCTCAATACCGAAAATCCCACTTCCCACGAACGCACTGTTTTTCGACCCTTTATATATCATGGTCTATCTCCGACTAACAAGCCTTACCCATTTCCACGACCAATCGCCGGACGTGGCGCTTGAAACCCTTCCAGAGTCGTGGGTCGTCTGGAACGATGAACCCAACGGTCGATGTATTCTCGCGTATCGACCGGACGTATTCGACACGAAACAGTTCCCTCCGGAGTGCCTTCCAACGCTCTATCTCACGCAAGGGACACCGAACCGTCCGGCACAGGAGCGTCGAGCTACTGACTCGTGGTATCTCACGTTCTATCTCGAACCGGACGTGACGCTCCCGCGAACGCCACGCTTTTCGACACGCGAGGAGGCGCTGACCGCCGCAGTCGAACTTGCCCACGAGTTCGACCGGGGCGAAATCAAGTATCGGGATGCCTATCAGATCCCACGTGAAGAGTACCTCGACAAACTCGACGAGTTGACGGGACGAGAGGCTTAACCGACCCCCAACCCTACGCCCGACTATGTCCACCATCACACTCATCGGAACCCGACTCGCCGAATCCGGCCAGGAGTTCGTCTATCACGGTGAGGCGAGCGCCTGTGAGGGTTGTCCCTACAGAAACCAGTGTCTCAACCTCTCGAAGGGGGTCAAATACGAAGTGACGAGCGTCCGAAAGGGTGCACAAACGCTTCCGTGTGGCGTCCACGACGATGGCGTCACCGCCGTCGAAGTCGAACCCACGACGGTTCGTGCGAACGTCTCCGCGAGAAACGCCTACGCAGGGAGTAAGGCGAAGCTCGAAGGGCCATGTCCTCACGTCGATTGCCCTAGCCACGAGTTCTGTGAACCCGCTGGGGCGGCGTTCGACGAAGAGTATCAAATCGCGAAAATCGTCGGCGACCCCCCTCACGACTACTGTCTATTGGACCGCGATTTGACGATGGTCGAGTTCGCGGAACGGGACGAGTAATCAGTTCCCCAAGACGCCGATGTGTTCCGCCGTGTAACCGAACATGTTCTCGTAGCCATACGCCGACATCAACACCGGGATGAACGACTCTTCCGCCACCAACTGGCTTCCATCGGACGTGGCAAAGGGCTCACCTCGGTCCACCGACGTGAAGTTCTCGACCAACACTTCGAACTCCGTGCCGCCGTTTTTCAGCACCGGCTGGTCCATTCGATAGACCGAAACCTCGTCACGTTGACCCGCTTCCACCGGGTTTTCTCCGTCCGGCAGCGGAAGCGCACCGGTTCCCGCGAGGAAACCCCGAACGAGGTCGTAGGCGTTCTCGGCCGCCTCGTCGGTCCCCTGTAATCCACATTCGACCTCCAACGTATGGGGGTGCGAGATGAGTTTGCCTTTCGTAAAGCGGTCGGTTTCGACCAGTTCGGAGACGGGAAGGTACGGACAGATGGAACGGGCAACGGCGTTCACCCTGTCCACGAGAGCGAACGGGCGGGCGTACGATTGCGTCGAATGAAGCGACAACACCGTACAGTCCCGGAGTTCGCCCAGCAGTTCGTGAGCCAACCGTCGTTCGTAGTTCTCGGCGGTCGGGTCGCCCGGAAACACCCGGTTCAAATCCTCGTTGATGTATCGAACGCCGCGTTCCAACGCGGGTTCGTTCACGATAAGACATTTTACCGGTCGTTCGACGTCCGGGTCTTCCGCCAGCAACTGTTCGACAGCGCGGGGGCCACACGGTTCGTCGCCGTGAATTCCGGCGACGACGGCCACCTCCGGCGTTCCATCGCCTAACTGCTCGATTCGCATTTACCGAAGGCAGGTGTCGAAGCCTGAAAGCGCTTTACAATCGCAGGTCCGCCAAAAAAGGGTGACACGTTCGGGAGACTGAATTAGCGATCTGAGACGAGGTGATTATGCGCCGTCGCTGTCCGAGTCACCGTCACTCCAGTCGCTATCGTCGTCGTTGTCTCGGTCAGTGCAGTCGGCCGAGTCGGATCGATCGGAGCTACCGTCGCCCATGTCGCCCTCCGAGCCGTCTTCGGTCATATCGACCACTTGCGTCCTCGGGCGCGTCGAATGCGAACGTGTCCTCCGAAACACAGTTGATGCTGATGTCCGAGAAGGCGGTCGTCGAACTGACGGATTCTCCGCTCCACGACGATTCACTGACGACCTTTCGTGGGAGGTAGTTCTCCGAATCGAGGGAGACCACAAGAGGATTCAAAGCGGTGCGGAACCGGTTCCCGTCGATGGACACGGGAGAAACGACCGGGACTGATAACGGTCCTAATCGAGCGCCTCCGCATAGCTGAAATCCTCCTCGCTCGCCGTCGGGACCGCCCCATCGAGCGGGATCTTCCATCCGTGTAGTACGGTTGGGTCCGACAGCGCGTTCGTCATTCTCGTCCGAACGTCCGTCACGCCGACTCCATAGAAATCCCGCGGGACGCCGTGAAGATACTGAAGTGACGTTCGAAAGAGCGAACGCATGCCGTCGTCGTCCTCGAAATCGAAGTGTTTGTACGCACCTGCAGCGACTTGCACCATTCCATGTAAAAACGCGCTCTCCGTGGTTCCACTGCCGTAGTTGTACCACTCGTCCTCGAAACAGTCGTGGCTTTCGTGGAACTCCCCGGAATTGAACAGACGGACGCCGTGAATCACTGCCCTGCGGAGCGTCCCGTGTTCCCAGAGCCCCTTCTGGGGCAACCATCCGGCGGGACTCCGGTCAGTGGGCGGCGGGCCGACAGTCGGGTCGCGCGTGTGGTCATCCATAGCTATACATCCCGGTCGAGAGGGCGTAATTCCCACGGTGTATCGAACCCGTTACGAGTACCGTTCAGGTGGCTAGTATCGTTGGGAGTTCTATAGATAGTCAAAAAAGGAAAGGGGTACGAATCTCGTGGGAGGTACAACCGTCTACACTGCTATTTTGCTGGGTGGCGCTCTCGCGACCTCATAATCGCCACCCTCTAAAACGGCGATGACTGCCCATTCGTACTCCAAATTCGAATCGCGCAACTGCCGACTGAGACGTGTTGCGTTTTCTTTCCACGCGACGAAACACCGGAGTTCGCCGTGTTTCGGCGTGCTCATGGAGTCCGCGTATGCTGTAACCCGTACTTCTCGCCACTTCCGTCTGGCCCGGAATTCGTCACCATCATCAATGACCTCGTAACCGAGGTTGTTGAAAATCGACTTGGCCTCCTTCATGGGTGGTGTGCTAACAGGGGCCATCCAATTGAACGTAATACGCACCGCATAATAAATGTTCTTGCGGGTTTGGACGGACATAGCTGGACATATGGAAAATTCGAAAGGACCATCGAACGTGAACAAACGAGTGTCTGTCAGGTGAGTTGTACCCACGGGTTCGCATGCTGCGAGGGATACTCCGCCACGTCACCCTCGTCCCTAAGCTGTTTGAGTTGTTCTCGGCCGTCGTCCCTGTCCATCCCCCCGATGGCGACGGCAACGTCCAACAGCAACTCCTCGGCGACGCCATCCTCGGTTATCTGCCCCCGAGAACTGTCGTCGGTTCCGAACCCATCACTATCGATGACTCGGAGATACTCACGGAGATCTGTCGTATCACGGAGTCGGTCGTGCCATCGAGCGGGGTACACACTCACTCGGTCCCCGTCCAGTTGGTAAATCTTCCTGTCGCCCTGCCACGACTCCGACTCGGTCAACAAATCCTCGAGCGAGGACGGAAACGCGTCCATGCCGTAGCCGATTTGGTCCAGATAGTCGTCCAGCATCTCGCGCTGGATACCCTGTCCCTCATCGGCGTGTCGCAACTCTACCAATCGCACAGCGTCGTCCAACAGTAGTGTCTCCACCCTGTTCTCCAGTTCCGCCACGAGTCGCTGGTCGGTCGATCCCATGCCGGCACTCGGGCCGGAACGTGCCTAAATAGACTGCCCAACCTATTCGTGCGCAGCGTCCCACTCGGTCGCCTTCCGGAGGTTACCACACTGATTGCATTCGATACGCCCCATCGAATCCATCGCGTTGTCCAGCGTCTCGCAGTTCCCGCAGAAGTACCCGTACCGTCGATCACCGTCGGGGGAGCGATAGACGACGAAAAACGGTCCGTTCGATCCGCGAGTTCCTTCGGAGCGGTCGATGTACACGGTTTCGTCGTCCGCTGTCGTCGTTTCGTCCATCGACGTTCGATTATCGGCCCATCGGTATATCGGTGTCCATCGAAGGAGTCATGAGCCATGGCCGAGATTTCTCGCCGATGGCGCTCCGTCTCCTCCACTATTCGGATCTCGAAAACGCCTACGACGATTCCGACCATATCGGGCGACTCGCCGGCTGTATCGACGCTCTCCGCGACGATACGACGCTCGTCGTCGGAACCGGCGACAACACCGCACCGGGAACGCTTTCGCTCGTAACGGAGGGGAAGCAAGCGCTCGATTTCTTCGACGCCGTGGAACCCGACTTCGATACCTTTGGAAACCACGACTTCGACTACGGTGTCGAACGAACCCGCGAACTGGTTCGGAACTCACCGCAGACGTGGCTCACCGCGAACATCCGTGAAAGCGGTGCCCGATTCGCCGTCGATGCTGGAACCGCCTCGCACGTGATTCGTGAACTCGGCGGGAAACGAGTCGGCATCTTCGGCGTGACGACGCCAAAAACACCGACACTGAATCCGAACGTGACTGGCCTTGACTTTCTCGACCCGCTCAAAGCGGCCCGAAATGCCGTCTCCACACTCCGCGATTTGGATGCCGATCACATCGTTGCCCTCTCCCATCTCGGACAAGGTGACCGCGAACTCGCAACCGAACTCGATATCGACGTTATCCTCGGGGGCCACGTTCACTCCGAGCGAGTCGAACAGATCGACGGTACGCTCGTGACTCGCCCCGGTGTGAACGGTCGTGTCCTCCTCGAAATCGAACTCGGTGCCGAACCGACCGTCAGCCGCCACCGAATCGTGGACGCACCACGGGACGACGAAATCACGGAAGCGATGCGGGACGCGATGTTGACGACGGGACTCGACACGACCGTCGGCACCGTCGAAACCGCGATCGAGCGTACCGAGGCCACGACGTTTCACGGTGAAAGTCGCATCGGAAACTTCGTCGCGGACGCCTATCGCTGGGCGACCGACGCGGACATCGGCCTCCAGAACAGCGGCGGTATCCGCGAAGGCGATTCGTTGGTCGGCGACGTGACCATCGCCGACCTCGTGAGCGTCATCCCGTTCCAGGAGGACGTCGCCGTCGCGGAACTCTCGGGTGCGGAACTGTTCGACGTGTTCCGACAGGCTCACGATGCCACCATCGGGTTCGGCGAACCGGACTGGTGGCACGCACACATCAGCGGAGCGGAACTCGTCTGGAACCGGGCCGAACGGGATGTCGAATCGATAACCGTTGGGGGCGACACCGTCCGCGAAGACGCGACGTACACCGTCGCCACGACCGAGTATCTCCTGTACACTAACCAGGAATTTCCCACACTCAACGAGGAACATCGCGTCGAAACCGGCGACATACAATACGAAGTGTTGGCCGACTACGCCCGAGAGTTCGGCATCGACCCGCAAATCGAGGGACGCATCACTCGCCAGTAGGAATTGACCGCCCGAGATCGGTTCGAAGCGGAAATCGGATACCGTCCATCCCTTTCGTTCCGTCCATGCCCGGTGACGTATCACGAGCGGTGAGCGAGTGACTCAAACCGAATAGTAAGGTTCTCCCGGCCGCGACCCGTTCCTCACGATATGACTCGCGTCCTCGTTCCGGTTCGGTATCCGCTTTCGGAGCACTCCCGTCGGACGCTCTCCGAAGCGATCAGTATCGCCGAGGAGCGCGGTGCGGACCTCACTATTCTCCACATCAATCTGTATCACCGCGGGGGCGAAACGACGCGAACCGACCTCAAACGAACCGTGGAGAAAACGTTTGGTCGCATCAAAAACGCACGTTACGTCGTCAGAAACGGGTTTTTGGTCGAGGAGACGATTCTCGAGGAGGTCGCCGCAGCGCGGGCCGACGTGGTCGTTATCGGTCGTAAACAGATGGGTCGCTGGCGTCGAGCGATTCGCCGACTGGTTGACGACCCGAACATCGAGAACTTCCTCCGGGAAAAGATCGACTGCGAACTGATTACGGTCGACTGACTGTTATCGGACGGTCAGCTCACTTACCGTTCGTCGAATTCGACCGGGTGGGGTGTTCGTTCCGGTTCGACCGAAACACGTGCCGTTCCACTCGTGTCGTCGAACACCAGATGCGAGTGAGGGTAGGCGATTTCCACATCCGCGTCCTCGATTTCCGTCCAAATCTGCTCCAGAATCTTCGACCGAACGCGCATCATGTTGTACGGGTCCTTCACCCAATATCGTAGTTCGAGGAGCACGCCGTGGTCGGCGTAGTCCCTGATTTGTGCCACCGGGTCGCTCGGGTACCGGGCACTCCCGATTCGGATGTCCGGTCCGCCTGCGACGACCTCGGGTGTCTCGCGGGCCGCCCGTTCCATGATCGCTCGCGCTTCATCGAGGTTGCCCTCGTATGTGACCTGCAGTTTGAGCGAAAGCCGGGAGCGCGTGTCCTCCGCGGAGTAGTTAATGACGTCGCGCTCGCGCATCGTCGCGTTTGGGATGACGAGAAACGTGTTCTGGAGGGTGAAAATCTTCGTGTATCGTAACGTGATGTCTTCGACGTATCCTCGTGTACCGCCATCCGGCGCGCCGTTATCGACGAGCTCTATCAGGTCACCGATCTCGTAGGGTTGGTCGGCTAAGACGAACAGCCCGTTGATAACGCTCCCGACGATGGGTGCGAGAACGAGACCAACCACGGCGGAGAACACGGTCACCGACACGAGGATGTTCGACATTCTGAATCCAAGCTGTGCCGCCGCAGCCGCGGCGGCGATGAACAAAACGAAGCCACGGATGCCCCGAAGAATCGTCTTCGTGATGCTCGGTCTCCGGAACCGACGGGCGACCTGTCGTCCGATGAGGCCGACGACCAACTGCGAGACGTACCACCCGAGGAGGATGTACAGCACTGCGAGGACGATCTCGGTGACGATGACGGGATCTCCCGTTCCCCGTCCCAGCACCTCCCAACCGCCGATTCCTCCGAGAAAGTGGAGAAAGCCGGCGAGACGGTCTTCGAGCGTCGGCATGAATCTCTTCACTCACTCGGATTAGTAAAACCCCCCTATTTCGGCCGCTGACGTATCGTCGCGGCGATGAAATCGAGGCAAGACGAACGACGAGAGTACGAACTAAGCCACCGCACGTCGAACAGGTAGTATGTCTTGGGAATCGCATCCGCCCAGCGCGTCGTTCGAAATCAACGCTGACGAAGAGCCGAGTGTAACCCTACTCGCCGGATTTTCGGAGTTCGGTCTCGCCGGACTGACCGCAGTCGAGTATCTCGTCGAACAGTTATCGCTCGAACAAACGGGTCATATTACCGCCGAGAAACTGCCCACCATCACCCCCTTCGAAAACGGCCAGCCACGCCATCACACGAGACTGTTCTCTCGGCCGGATCTCGACGTGACCATCCTCGTCGGCGAACTGTTCGTTCCCGTGTGGGCCGCGGATTCGTTCGCGGACGCGATTCTCGACTGGACGGGAGCGAACGGCGTCGAGGAAATCGCCGTCCTCTCCGGTGTGCCGGTGCCACACGGTCCCGAGGAACATCGCGTGTTCTACATCGCGACGGAGGGCTATCGAAGAAACCGACTCGACGGAATCGACGTCCCGGGAATGGGACGGGGATTCCTCGATGGGGCGAACGCTACCCTCGTCGGGCGTGGTATCGACTCCGACCTCGAAACCGGCGTGTTCGTCACCCCGGTTCACGCCCGAACACCGGACGTGGAGGCCGCGTTGCGCCTCATCGACGCCATCTCGGACGTGTACGAACTGGCCGTCGATACCGGCCCTCTCGAAGCCTTCGCGGACGAAGTCAGCGAGTACTACACGGAACTCGCGGCCCGCGTCGAGGCGGCCAACGACGCCGACAGACCGGACGACAGAATGTACATGTGATCCCACCTTTTTACAGGGTGACGGGAGGGGGCCGATACGAACCGTACCGGCCCCTGCCTCTCGACCGTCGTCAAAGCTAGACGTGAAAAGGTGGTACTATAGGTCTCCGTTGATTTGCTCTGTGTAATGGCCTCCGACGACCTCTATCTGACGCTCGAACGAGTCGGAGAACGGTTCAACCTCGGGGAGTACGAGATCGACGCCTATCTGACGGTGCTCGAACACGGACGACTGACTGCGAGTCAAATCGCAGACCATACCGACATCCCGCAACCGCGGGTGTACGATACAGTTCGGAGTTTGAGCGACCGGGGGTTAGTCGAACTTCGTGAGTCCCGACCGATGAAAGTCATCGCAATCGACCCCGAAGAGGCGTTCTCCGACGTACAATCGTCGCTCAGCGACATGATAACCGACCTCGAAGAGCGTTACACCGCGCCGACGCGGGATACGGAAGCCGTCTCCCTCGTCAAATCGCGCTCGACAATCCTCCGCTATCTCGAAGACGTCATCGAGAACGCGGAGTACGAAATCGCGCTGTCGCTCACACCGGACCTTCTCGTCCGGTTCAAAGACGACCTCGAGGATGCGATCGACTCCGGCGTAAGCATCGAACTGCTCGTCACGCCCGCCTCGGAGGCGCCCGACCCCGAGGCGTTCGATTACGAAGCAGTAGCGACGACGGCACGTGCACGACGCGGCATCACGACGCCCGTCGTCGCGGTTGCGGATGGTGAGTATTCGATGTACGCCACGCAGGACGCCCTTCGCGACGATCGCGACCGCTACGGCGTCATTTTCAACCGCTCGGCGCTCGGCTTTCTCGTCTCCGGTTTCTTCGGCACCGTCCTCTGGACGACTGCGGAGCGAACCCTTTCGGCCGACGGCGACGGCAGAACGTTCCCCCGTCGGTACGCCTCCATCCGTCGCTGCGTGAAGGAAATTCAGGGAATGGAGGGCGACTTCTACGCGACCATCAAGGGCCGCGATATCGAGAGAGGCAACGAACGTGTCGTTCGTGGGAAGGTCGTCGGGTTCTCGTTTGAGGGGGGCGAGCGCGTCGCCGGTATGTCGGTCGAAACGGAGAACGGTGTCGTGACGGTTGGTGGGCAGGTCGCTGCACTCGAAGATATCGAGGCTCACGAAATTCGAATCGGTACCGACGAACCCCCAGCCTACGAACGATAGTTCGACAGCGGGCCGTCGGCCGGTGACGATATCGGTTAGAACGTGAAGACGTACTGACGACAAGCCGGACAGGCAAGCACTTCGTCGGGTGGGGAAAGGGGACTCGTGCCACTTCCACAACATCGACTGGCGGTCGTTTCTTCGAGCGGTTCGTCACAGTTCGGGCAGTCGGAGAGGAACGCCCGCAGAGCAGACGCGGATTGCGTTCGAACGTCTCGTTCGATGTCGTGGTCTCTCAACGCCCGTTCGCCCGCAACTTCGGCGATTGCGACAGAACGCGAGAGCCATCGTTCGGTTTCCGGTCCGCCTGCCGAGATGACGACCCAATCGCCGTCCTCGACGAGTTCGACATCCACGGAGTCGGGGGTAACGTCTTGCACTGCTTTTCCGAGGTCGTCACCCCTGATGCGAGTCATTTCCGAACGCCACTCCTGGCGAAACGGTTCGTCCAGATGGAGGCTCTCTCCGACTGCATGGATGACACCCGCATCGAGGAGCGTTTCCATCACGAACTCGCCCGACACCGCATCGGAATCCCCTGCAATCGATCCGGGTTCCGTCGGTCGTCGAGAGTCGAACCCGACGGTATCACGCAAACGAGGAGCTATCCGTGGCGTCCCCGGAATGAAGTACCCACGGAGGGTGATTGCGGCCCCTCCGACGAGTCCGAGCGCTGCGGCGACTCCGAGACGCCGGGAACGATTTTTCGGTACTACTGCTATCACTACGCACGCGAGGAGGAGTAGAATGGCGTTCAGGACCGTGCAGGGCCAGCACCGATTCTCCCCCGTGTACTCCGGCTTTCGGAGTTGAGTCAGCATTGCGGAGTGGTTTGTCGGCGACTCGTTTCAGTGTTCGGGCGACTAGCTATCGGTTTGGTTGTATGAGTGTGACACGACTGAGTCGTAGTGTGGGTTCCCGTTCTATTTCCCAAAACGGCCATCGCCCACAACGCTTTACCCGAATCCGAAGAACACAATAGCGAACGATGACGGAGATGGAGTACACGAAACTCGGCGATACCGGCCTCGAAGTCTCTCGCCTCTGTCTCGGGTGTATGAACTTCGGAACCGAACAGCCGTGGATGATGAACGACGAGGCAAAGAGCCTCGAACTGCTCGACGAGGCGTTGGGGATGGGTATCAATTTCCTCGACACCGCAAACGTCTATTCGACGGGGGAAAGCGAAGAAATCGTCGGCAAAGCCATCGAGGGTCGAAATCGCGACGAACTCGTCATCGCGACGAAGGTGTTCGGGAAGATGGGCGACTATCCGAACGGACAGGGACTCTCCCGAAAACACATCCTCGACCAGGCGGAGGCCAGTCTCGACCGACTCGGGACGGAGTATATCGACCTCTATCAAATTCATCGCTGGGACGACGAAACCCCGATAGAGGAGACGCTTTCGGCGCTCGATTATCTCGTTGAGACGGGGCGGGTTCGCTACATCGGCGCGAGTTCGATGGCGGGGTGGCAGTTCACGAAGGCCCTTTACGAGAGCGACATCCGCGATTACGAGCGATTTACGTGCATGCAACCGGAGTACAACCTCGTCGATCGCCACGAGGAAGAAAACGTTCTTCCGGTCTGCGAGTCGGAAGGCGTCGGCGTCATCCCGTGGTCACCACTCGCTGGAGGGTTCCTGACGGGCAAGTACGACCGTGGCGAGGAGCTGACCGACGGACGAGCAGCCGAAGACGCCCACACCGAGGCGCGGTTCACCGACGAGAACTGGGCCGTGTTGAGCGAAGTGCGTGCGATCGCCGAAGAAAAGGGCGTGACGCCAGCACAACTCAGCTTGGCATGGCTCCTCCACAAACCGGTGGTCGATTCGCCGATTATCGGCCCGCGAACCATCGATCACTTGGAAGAGAACGTCGAATCGCTCGATGTAGCACTCACGAACGAAGAACTGGAACGTCTCGAATCGCCGAAATCACCGGTTTGGTCGCGTGAAATCGCGGATATCTGAGGACGCTGCGATCGTCATCGACTGACCCGTTGCGTGAAACGATCGTTTCGAAAAACGAACAGTCGGTGTGCCATTTTTGCGACACTGTCGAATAATATGTAGCGCAATCGGCCATAAATAGTTTTACTCACCCAATACTCAATTCGCACGAAAGTGATATTTCGTGATTAGAAAATACAACAACGCGAGTAGTCAATTACACCAAAATTATAAATGGAGCCCTTCCGTTCTATAAAAGCATGGTGGGTGTTAGCGAGCGTGATGACAATCGTCGGCGAGACGGCGTTTCACGACGGAAGTTCGTGAAAGCCGTCGGCGCGTCCGGTGCTGCTGCTGGCCTCGCTGGCTGTACCAGTCGAGGATCAAGCGGCAACCCTAACGTCGTGCAGTGGGCGGCTGACGACGATGTCAGAACCAACAAAGACGCGATAGAGAACGCACTCCACGAGGCGGGACTGGACGAGGACATCAAACTCGAAGTTCTCGCAGGAAACGAACAGACCGGTGCCAGACAATCGCAGTATCAACGATGGTTGTCGGCAAACCTCTCGGAACCCGACCTCCTTCTGGTCGACAGTGGATGGGCGATTCCGTTCATCGCACGTCGTCAATTGCTCAACCTGAGCGACCATCTGTCGAGTGAGGCACTCAAGAAGGTCAACAACGACTATTTCCAAGGAAGCGTTATCACCGGCAAATCGACCGACGGCGACCTCTATGCGATTCCGCTGTTTTCGGACTTCGGAACGATACAGTATCGCAAGGATTTGGTCAAGCAGTCGGGATTCAGCCCGGATGCGGAAAACTGGGCAACCGAGGGAATCTCGTGGAAGAAGTTTTCGAAGGTAACGAAGAAAGTAAAGCAAGACAACGATGCTATCGATTACGGATTTACGTTCCAGGCGAGCGCCTACGAGGGACTTTCCTGCTGTGACTTCAACGAGTTCATCAGCAGTTGGGGCGGCACGTATTTCGGGAGCGTCGATAACCTCCTCGGACCGGTCGGAAACCGACCGGTGACCCTGGACTCGAAGAACGTCCTCGATTCGGTACGAATGATCCGGACGTTTATCCACGGTAACGATGCCCCGAACACGTTGAACGATTATGCGGGCAATATCGCACCGCGAGCGGTCCTCAGCTGGACGGAAGAAACCTCGCGCGCGCCGTTTAGCAACGGAAACGCGGTCATGCACCGCAACTGGCCCTACTCCATCAACATCAACGGCGCGCCGAAGGATGAGGGTGGGTTCGGGAAGGACCTCGGCGTGATGCCGATACCGTACGGCGTGAAAAAGAGCCAAGCCAAGCAGGGTCTCGGTGGTGTCGCGTCCGCACTCGGTGGGTGGAACGTCGCAATCAATCCGAACACCAACAAGCGGGACAAGACGTTACAAGTCCTCGAAGCGATGACCACGGAAAGTTTCAAACTCAAACTGTTCGAAATCATCGGGTGGATTCCACCGGAACCGAAACTCCTCGAAACCAAACGGGCGAGAAACATTCCGATTATGGGACGATACGTTGACTCCCTGAAAGTCGCAGGGCAGAACGCACTTCCGCGCCCCGTCTCGGTCGTTTGGCCACAGGAATCCGGAAAAATATCACAGAGCGTTTTCGCGGCCTACGCGGGCCAACAGAGCCCACAACAAGCGATGTCAACGTTGAACAGCCAGATCACGGAAATCGAGGAGTACAACAAGTAGAGGTGGACAAGTATGTCAACCGAACAATCGACGGAAACGCGACGAAGCGGGAAGTCCGGGGCGTACGCTGGCGCGGTTCGATGGATCGAAAACCTGAGCGAGACCCAGTTCGCGTATCTACTGTTGACGCCCGCGCTGTTGTTGCTCGGCGTCATTGCCTTCTGGCCGCTCATCAGCACGTTCGAGATGTCCCTCAGAGCCGACAGCCTCCGCGGCGCATCGCAGGTCGGTAAGTTTGTCGGCCTGCAGAACTACGTCGCCCTGCTAACCGGCAAATTGGACACGGTGGCACTGCCACAGCCGTTCATCGATTTCAGTCAACCGTTCAAGAGCGCACTCATCGTGACGTTCATCTTCACGATCGTCAGCGTCGCCATCGAAACGGTCATCGGCTTCGGACAGGCGCTCGTCCTCGACCAGGACTTCCGCGGTCGGCGCTGGGTTCGGGTTGCGATCATCATCCCGTGGGCGGTTCCCATCGTCATTCAGGGGATGATTTTCTACCTGATGTTCCAACCCGGCATCGGATTCGGTGCGAGCCTCACCGATATGATCGGCCTGACGAACACGCCGCTGTCCAACAGCAGTTCCGCGCTCGGCATCATCGTCATCGCCGACATCTGGAAGACGACGGCGTTCATGGCCTTGCTCATCCTCGCGGGTCTTCAGAGCATCGACCGGAGCCTCTACGACGTCGCGAAAGTCGCGGGTGCATCGAAATGGCAACAGTTCAAGATGATCACCCTCCCGCTCGTGCTTCCGACAGTGCTCGTTGCACTGCTGTTTCGCACCATCGCGGCGATGCGAATTTACGGGCTTATCGAAACCGTCTCCGGTTGTACGACGGTTCCGTCGCTGTCCTGTCTGGTCGTCACGACGTTCAGCACGCGGCGATACGGCACCGCAGCGGCAGTCGCGTTCGTTACGGCCGCCATCATCGGCATCGTCGTGTCGATCTACATCGTGAAGTTCCGTGACTCACAGGGGGCGTTCTAAATGGCACAAGCAGAACAAACGCAGGCGGAAGGACAGACGGACACCAACGAGGGACCGTTCCGTCGTTGGGTGCAAGGGTCGATTCAGAACCCCGAGCGAACCTATCAGGCCATGTTCTACGTGGTGACCATCTTCTTCCTGTTCACCACGCTGTTCCCGTTCTACTGGCTCCTCGTACTCGCACTGACGCCGCGGGAGGCGATCATAAACGTCTGGTTCGTGCCGAAAGGGTTCAACCCCGGCGTATTCATCGAGATATTCGAGCAGTTACCGTTCCATATCTTCATGTTCAACAGCTTCGTGCTCGCCCTCATCACCACGGCGATCGTGTTGGTGCTGGCGAGCCTCGCAGGCTACGTCTTCGGGCGATTGTCGTTTCCGGGACGAGGCGTGTTGATGTTGCTCATCCTCGCCATCTCGTACTTCCCACCGGCGGCGTTCCTGCTACCGCTGTTCCGACTATTCACCGGAAACGTGGAGATACTCGGCATCAGTAGTCCGATGCTGTACAACACACCGGGAGCGATGGTGCTCCCGTTCAGCGCGCTGTTCATGCCTCTCTCGATATTCATCCTGACGACGTTCTACGGCCAGATCCCGGACGGGCTCGAGGACGCCGCACGTATCGAGGGAACGACACGACTCGGCGCGCTCTTCCGGGTCATTATACCGCTGTCGGCACCGGGCGTCGCGACGGCAGGGGTGCTGACGTTCATCTCGGTGTACAACGAGTTCTTCTTCTCGTTCCTGATGACGAACGGGAAACCGGAGAACTGGGCACCACTGCTGTGGGGCATCCTCGGCTACCAGGGCCAGTACGCCGAATTCTACAACTTGATGGCTGCAGCGAGCATCGTGGGCGTTCTGCCCATCGCCATCCTCGTCGTCATCGCACAGGAAAAAATCGTCAGCGGACTCACTGCTGGCGCGCTAAAGGAGTGATACACAATGGGTGAAGTAAACTTAGAACACGTTTCGAAACGGTACGACGATGTAACGGCAGTCGACGACATGAACCTCGAAATCGAGGACGGCGAGTTCGTCACGCTCGTCGGTCCGTCGGGGTGCGGGAAATCCACGACCCTCGAAACCATCGCGGGACTCACGATACCCACGGAGGGGAAGATATCCATCGCGGACCGGGAGGTAACCAATCTCCCGCCGAAAGACCGCGGTATCGCGATGGTGTTCCAAAACATCGCGTTGTTCCCGCACATGGACGTGTACGACAACATCAGTTTCGGCCTGCGGCTTCGAAGCTACGACAAAGAGGAGATCAACCGTCGGGTCGAGAACGCGTCGGAAATCGTCCAACTCGAGGGGATGCTCGACCGGATGCCGGACGAGATGTCGGGCGGCCAGCGCCAGCGCGTCGCTATCGCTCGTGCGATCGTTCGTGAACCGGACGTGTTCCTGATGGACGAACCGCTGGCGAACCTCGACGCCAAACTACGTGTCCACATGCGTACCGAGCTTCAGCGACTCCACAAGGAGCTCGACGCGACCATCATCTACGTCACGCACGACCAAGCCGAGGCGATGACCATGTCTGACCGCGTGGCCATCATCAACAAAGGCGAACTCCAGCAGTTCGCACCGCCACTCGAGTGCTACAACGAACCGAAGAACCTGTTCGTCGCGGGGTTCATGGGTTCGCCGAGTATGAATTTCGTGGAGGGTGTCGTCGATGCGGACGGATTGAAGCTGCCCGACTATCACGTCGAGTTCGACACCGGACAGCTCAGCGGCATATCGGTAGACGACCGGCTGACCATGGGTGTTCGCCCCGAGGACGTCTATCTCGTGGAGGATGCCGACCAGGTGGCGAAGCCGACACAGCCTATCAAGGCACGAACCGACGTGCTCGAACCGATGGGTGACGAAATCTTCGTCTACATCCTCACTGGCGAGGGGCAGACAGCAGGAATGGACGCCGAGGCTGACGATGCGCATCAACTCCTGATGAGCGTTGACCCCGACGAAAACATCGACATCGACCAGGACGTAGAGGTCGTCCTTGACAGGGAGCGGATCCACCTCTTCGACACCGACACCGGCGACGCCATCGCCCACGGATTGGAGTTCGCGTCCGTCGAAGCCGGTCCGACCGGCACCGAAGCGGAGGGGGACGACTGAGATGGGAGTCGAGTTCGGATTGCTGTACTTCGGGGCGGGAACGCTCCTGTTTTTCTTCTGGGCCTACGGAATCGTCTCGTTCGCCCTCGATCTGAAGAACAAAATCGTCCCCGGCATCCGAACACTGCTCGAAAATCGGCGAGCGCAGAAAGCGGACGAGGAGTACGAGCGCGAACAAGAAGAGAAAAAACAACAGTTGTACTGACGTGACCCCCCGTGATTTCCCACCGTCTGTCCTCCTGCTGTTAGGTTTCCGAGACGAAAGTACCAACGCCCTCCGACAGAGCGATGGAAAGGAAAAGAATAACACCGTCTCACAGGTGAATCGTTAGTATGAGTGCCAGTGAGCCGGTTCGAGTCGGGTTCGTCGGTCTCGGAAATATCGGACATTATCACGCGGACAGAATCACTGATTTGCGCCACGAAATCGTCGGTGGAGTGGATATAAATCCAGACGCCCGTGCGCGATTTGCCGAGAAGTACGACACCCGTTCGTTCGAGAGCTACGAAGAACTGTACGAATCAGATATCGACTGTGTCATCGTCACGACGCCGAACAAGTTCCACGAGGAGTACGCCGTCTCCGCACTCGATGCGGGACTCGACGTACTTCTCGAGAAGCCGCTCGCACACACGTTGGAAAGCGCGGAGCGAATCGCGGAAGCAGCCCGGAACGCCGACGGCTTCTGTATGGTCGGTTTCCACAATCGCTTCCGGAATCCGGTCGAGGTCATCAAGGGTTATCAAGACGAAGGTCGATTCGGCGAGACGCGCCACGTCGAGGCGAACTACATCCGACGCCGCGGGATTCCAGGCCGCGGTTCGTGGTTCACGAACCGCGACGTGGCCGGTGGGGGCGCGCTCATCGACATCGGTGTTCACGCCATCGACCTCGCACTGCATCTCCACGATTTCCCGGACGTGAAGGAGGTCAGCGGTGAAGTTCGCTCGCAATTTGGCAGTCGGGAGGATTACACATACCTCGAAATGTGGGGCGACGACACCGAATCCGGAACGTTCTCCGTCGATGACTCCGTAAGCGCGTTCATTCGCTGTGAGAACGGCAAGACCATCGCGCTCGAAGTCGCGTGGGCCGCGAACCGCGAATCGAGTGAGAAATATCACGTTCGCGGAACGAACGCAGGGGCGAACTTCGATAAAAGCGACGACTCGCTCACGATATACGAGACGAGCATGGTCGGCGCGGACCACTTCTCGGACACCAACGTCCGGACGCGACAAGAAGACGCTCACAAAGCGGAACAACGTGTCTTCTTCGAAGCGGTGCGGGACGGCGTCGCACCGAAAATGAACACCGTCGAACAGGCGCTGACGGTGCAACGCGTCATCGACGCGGTGTATCGCTCCTCCGAAAAAGAGGCGGCAGTGCAATTGGAGTAAGTTACAGCAACCATCGCAGCCATTTTCCGTGTTGTTCGTAGGCCGCCAGCGATCGATACTCCTCGCCGTCGAACCAGTCGAGTGTGAACGCGTTGTCCCACTCGTCCGTGGCTTCGTGTCCCGACAACCAATGAAGCGTGCGCTCCTGTGCGGCGGCCTCGATACGCGCCCGGAGACGATCCTGTGCCGGGTCGGGCAGTTGGTAGCGCATCTGTGTATCGAAGACGCAGACTGGCACGTCGTCGGGAATCCCCATGAGCACAGCAGGGAGGTCCTCGATTGCGTCACCCTGTCGGAGGTCGGGGGGATGCTGTCGTGCGACGTTAGCGGCCCGCTGAAGCAGTCGTTGGCGGTCCCCGTGTTCCGGCCAGATGAGGGCGCGAAGCCAACGAACGTCGGCCTCATCGCGAACATCGAGTGGGTTCAGGTCGATGCCGATGCGGGAGGCGACCGGAGGAAAATCGACCGAGACAGGCGGTATTTTTTCACTTCTGACTTCGGCATCGAGGACGCATTCCCCGGTTCCGAACGTGCCCACGTCCCCGTACTCGTAGGTGTACTCGTCCCAGCAGAGGTTGAGACCGGCGCTGGGGCCGAGTTCCACAAATGCGAGGGGTTCGTTACCGACTTCATTCGAGATATGGGAAAACGCCGGAAAAAGCGCGGTACAGCGCCGGACAGCGTTCGTCTGGGTTCTCCGGTTTCGCAGAAGCGGGAGGAGTTCCGACTCGTATTCGACGCAGAAATCGCGAAACGCGGGAAACGGATCGTCCGTTTTCGGGTCGTCGGTGAGGTTTGGGTAGTAGTCGGCGAGCGGGTGGGAACCGTCGTCGAGCAGATGCCAGTGAACTGCGGCCAGCAGGATGTTCGGCGTGCCACGCTTCGGCGGAATTTCCTCGGCGAGCGTGAGCACCTCGGGGTCGTTCGCGATTCCACGCGCGATCCGTTCGTACAGGGATGACGTTCCAACACACCAGTCGGCGAACCACTCGAACTGCTCGGCGAGGCTCATATTAGGGGGGATCGAAGACGGACGGCGTAAGCGTTGCCACCGAAATTTTATTCCCGAGCGAAGTAATGGTTCATGCTATGGACATCGGCGTTCACACTCCGCCACTGTACGGTGAATCGCTGGAAGACGCGCTCGCGTATCTCGATGATATCGGCGTGGACGCTATCGAACCCGGCGTCGGCGGCTATCCCGGCGATACACACCTTCCGCGCGACGAATATCTGGACGACGACGACGCACAGGAGGACCTCCAGTCGTTGCTGTCGGAACACGGCATGCACATCAGTGCACTGGCGACTCACAACAACCCGCTCCATCCGGACGACGAACAGGCCGACGAGGCCGACACGGAGCTCCGCGAGGCGATTCGACTGGCCGACCAGCTCGACGTCAACACGGTTACCTGTTTCTCCGGACTGCCCGCTGGCGGCCCGAACGACGAGGTCCCGAACTGGATCACTGCTCCATGGCCCTCGGAGCACGACGAGGCGCTCACCTACCAGTGGGAAGAGGTCGCGATCCCCTACTGGCGCGATGTTGCCGAATACGCCGCAGAC
The DNA here is from genome assembly GCF_026248685.1 of Haladaptatus caseinilyticus. NCBI lineage: Archaea > Methanobacteriati > Methanobacteriota > Halobacteria > Halobacteriales > Haladaptataceae > Haladaptatus > Haladaptatus caseinilyticus. The sequence continues at coordinate 301,242 of NZ_CP111036.1, forward strand.
CACGGCGTAGACATCGCCATCGAGATGCACCCGAACATGCTCATTCACGAACCCGCCGGAATGCTCGAACTCCGCAACGCGACCAACGAGCGAATCGGGACGAACTTCGACCCGAGCCATCTCTACTGGCAAGGCATCGACGTCGTCGAAGCCATCCGATTCCTCGGCGAACACGACGCAATCCATCACTTCCACGCGAAGGACACGAAAGTCTACGAGTCCCAAGCCCGCTACAAAGGAGTTCTCGACACGACGCCGTACGACGAGGAGGCAAACCGCTCGTGGCTGTTCCGTTCCGTCGGCTACGGTCACGGCGAGGAACACTGGAAGGACATCGTGAGCGCGCTCCGAATGATAGAGTACGATGGCACGCTCTCCATCGAACACGAGGATTCGCTGACCAGCTCGAAGGAAGGGCTGGAAAAGGCGGTCGAACTGCTGAACCGCGCCGTGTTCCGAACCGAACCCGGCGAAGCATACTGGGCCGAATGAGTCCTTATAGGTCGGCGAGCGTTGCTTCGAGGTAGAACGTCTCGCCACCGTCCGAAATGACGGAGGGCTGTTTCCAGACACGGTCTATTTCTTCTCCGCGTTCGCCTTCGTAGCCCGAAAACCCGTCCCGCTCGGGGGGCCATAGCGCCACGATTTCACCCTCGTAGACCCGTCAGATCTCGTAATAACGTACGCTCCCACTTGCGAATACGTCTTCGTACGTTTCGTAGTAAGCGACGTTCTCCAGTGAAACGCCCAACTCCTCGTGGAACTCGCGCCGGAGCGCGTCCTCGCTGTGTTCGCCGAACTCGACACTGCCGCCGAGCGGGTAGTAAAACGGGTCGTCTGCTCCCAGTTTGTCCCACGTGCGACGGGTAGTTCGTCGTCGCGTCGGACGAGTCCGCTGGCGGAATGTGGTTTTCGGACATGGAGGTTGTGAAACGTGAGAAGAGTCACGATCGTATCAAGTAGGTTGCGGTAGATTGGTGTCGACACCACTTACTCCCCGCTGTCGTTTTTCACCGGAGCCATCAAACACTAAGCATCCCCACGAAGAACCCCAAATCAGATATGACGTTGAAAGTCGGTGTCCTCGGCTATCGATTCATGGGGAAAGCTCACGCGAACGCACTCGCTCGCCTGCCGATGTTCTTCCCGGACGCGCCGGACGTGGAACGTCACGTCCTCGTCGGACGCGACGAGGAGGCGCTCACAGAGGCTGCGGACCGCCTCGGATTCGCGACCACGAGCACGGAGTGGGAGAAGGTCATCGACGAGGTAGACGTGTTCTACAACCTCGGGCCGAACTTCGTCCACGCCGACCCTTCCATCGCGGCGCTCGAAGCTGGTGTCCCAGTCCTCTGTGAGAAGCCGCTGGCGGCCAGCCTCTCGGACGCGGAACGGATGGCTGATGCCGCAGAGTCAGCAGGTGTGCCGACCGCAACCGCGTTCAACTATCGGTTCATTCCTGCCATCCAGTACGCGAAGGGACTCATCGAGGACGGTGAACTCGGCGAAATTCACCAGTTCAGCGGACGCTATCTCCAAGATTGGCTGGTTGACCCCGACGCGCCGTGGTCGTGGCGCAACGACGAGGAGTTGGCAGGCAGCGGCGCACTCGGCGACCTCGGTGCGCACACCATCGACCTCGCGCGTTTCCTCGTGGGCGACATCGAACGCGTCTCGGGTCATCTCCGAACCTTCGTGGACGAACGACCGATCGACGGGGGAGCCGACACCAAGCCCGTCACGGTGGACGACGCCTACTCCGCGCAGGCCGAACTGGAGGGCGGCGTCATGGGAACCTTCGAAGCCTCGCGGTTCGCGACGGGGCACAAAAACGACCACTCAATCGAGATTCACGGCTCGAAGGGAAGCCTAAAATTCTCGCTCGAACGACTCAACGAACTCGAACTCCTACGCGAGGGTGATCGCGGCTACGAGACGATTCTCGTCACCGACGAGGACGATCCCTACATCGACCACTGGTGGCCGCCGGGTCACGTCATCGGATGGGAGCACACCTTCGTCCACGAGAACTACGAGTTCCTCTCTGCCGTTGAAAACGGGGACGAGTATCATCCGAACTTCGCGGACGGTCTGGCGGTTCAAAAGGCGCTCGACGCTATCGAGCGAAGCGACGAACGTGGCGAGTGGGAGAGTGTAGAATAATCCGTTCGACGGGTCAGTACTCCCACGTCCCCTCGTCCGTCACGACGGAATCGAGCAGATCGGTCGGTGTCGCATCGTAGGCAGGGTTTTCCACGGCAAACCCTTCCGCTGGCTCCCGAATCACTTCGCTCGCCGAGCGAAAGTCGTTCTCGAAGCGGAACGCCTCGCCAACAATTTTCGCGCTGGAGCCGATGGTCGTCACGGGAACGTCTACTTCGTTCGCAGTCGCGACGAGCGGGAAGGTGCCGACGCGGTTGTAGAGGGTTTCGTCAACGATGCAGTCCATTCCCGTGAACACACGGTCACACTCCGGTAGGTAATGGCCTGCGGCACTGTCGATGATGAGCGTCGCATCGACTTGATCGATTTCGCCGAGGACACGGGCGGTCTTTCGACCGAGGTAGCGCGGACGGGCCTCCATCACGTAGACGGTGAGATACGTACCCGTCGCGACGGCGTTCTCCACCGCTTCCAACACCGTCGAGGAGTAGTCGTGAGTCATGAAGGTCATCCCGTCTTCGAACTGGGGGGCTGCGTTCTCGGCGGCGCGCCGTTTGGCGGTGACGACCTGTTCGACCACGCTGTCGATGGCTTGCTCCATCTGCGTTTTGACCTCCTCGACCGATTCGCTCTCGGTGTCGGTGACCATCTTCACGATCGCTCGCTGTGTCGTAACGAGCGATGCATGGGAGGGATTCGCTCGTCGGAGCGCGTTGCTGTTGTGATCGAGCGCTCGTTCGAACTCCTCGACCGTCTCGAACTCGCGGTCGAGGAGGTCCTCCAACGCGCGGGCGGCCTTGACCGCGACGGTCGAGGAGCTGTGTGTTTGCATCTCCTGTATCTCCTCGACTGTCTCGTCTATCATGCGCTAACGGTGTTCGTCAGGCTACAAGATTGTTCTGGGTTCGTGTCTCCGGACGACCGACGCATAGTTTACGTCTATTCGACGCTAACCAGCAACCATGACTGTTCCCGTCCGCTACTACTGTCCCCACTGCGGCGCTATCGCGACGCTGGAGCGCGACGCCAACCTCGCCGACAAGTCCGTGACGGCCGACCCGTTGGATGGATGGGAGTACGCAAACGCCTACGACGAGTTCGAAAATGCGGATGGCGTCGAAATCGTCTGTGGGGCGAGCGAGACCGAAGACGCCGGTTGTGGCGAATGCTACTATCTCAACTTCGTCAAATTCGAGGATGGCGAAGAACTCGACCCACACGTTCCACTTCGACCCGAAGACGCACCGAACTTCGATTTCAGAACCTGACGGATTCGATCGGCGGACTCACCTTACTCGGAGGCAAAATCCCCATTCGTACGTTCTTCCATCGACACCGTACGCGTCTTCAAAGCGATAGCGCCCCGTCGGAAAACACGACTCGTTCTCGGCGTAATTGAGAACCGACCACTCTACTACCGCCCTGCTACCGGGGTCGAACGTTCGGCGTTCGGTCACACCTCGTTCGTCGAGCGTTCCGGTTTGCCAGCAGCCACGATCTCTATCGGCGGTACTGGCTTCGTACTGGAGGACGAGCCTCGACCCGTTTTCTTCGACGCCGACCGTATCCGCGAACGGGCAGGGATAGCCGAACCGAAACGTCCGCGCGTCGTCGGCGGTACATTCGAACGCCACTCGGATTGTTGCCGGACGTGTTTCGGTGATTTCGCCGTCGAGACTCGTGTCGAGCGTCGCTGGCAACCCATTCGGAATCGAATCCGGTTCGAGGGAAAAGCGGAGGACGCTTCGATGACAAATCGAGGATGCTCCCAATACAGCCTGCGGTCGCGCTCGTCCCCACTGCGCCAAGTAACGCTCGCCGTCGCATACGCTTCCTTCGTCGCGATAGGTATCAAAAGATATTGATAAGTGAAAAGGACGTTTTCGTTATCCTTTGATGTTACAGACGGGATAGGTTCGGACGACTTTGTCACCGATTCCGAGGGCATCGGACACTTTCACGACCTCGTCCACGTCCTTGTAGACGCTCGGTGCCTCTTCCGCGACCGTCGCCCCACTCTGGGCTTTGACGTAGATGTGTTCCTGCTCGAGTTCGTCCTGTACGTCGCCGCCCCAGTAGTCCTTCTTCGCCTGTGTCCTGCTCATGACTCTCCCCGCTCCATGAGCGGTCGAACCGAAGCTGAGCTTCATCGACTCGTCGCCGCCACAGAGGACGTAGCTTCCAGCACCCATGCTGCCGGGGATGATGATCGGCTGGCCGACGTCCAGATACGCACCTGGAACCTCGGGATGGCCCGCGGGGAAGGCTCGAGTCGCACCCTTCCGGTGGACGAACAGTTCCTTTTCCTCCCCGTCCACGTCGTGCGTCTCCTTTTTGGCGATGTTGTGCGCCACGTCGTACAGTAGTTCCATCTCCATCGCCTCCCACGGTTCCCCAAAGACGCGCTCGAACACCTGCCGAGTTCGGTGCATGATGAGCTGACGATTCACCCAGGCGAAGTTGATCGCTGCACCCATCGCCTGATAGTACTCCTCGGCGAGTTGGCTCCCGGCAGGGGCCGCGGCGAGTTCCTTGTCCGGGAGTTTCGACAGCAGGCCGGAATGGGCTTTCTCGATCTTCCGGAGGTAATCGTTACAGACCTGATGGCCCAACCCTCTGCTCCCGCAGTGAATGAGAACCACGATCTGGTTTTCCGACAGCCCATAGGTGTCGGCGACATCCTCGCGGAACACGTCGGTCACGCGCTGGACTTCGAGGAAGTGGTTGCCGCTACCGAGGCTCCCCAACTGATTTTTCCCGCGGTCCTTTGCCTTCTGTGAGATCGCCGATGGGTCGCTTTCTCGGCGGACCCCCTCGTCTTCGCAATGGGCAAGGTCCGCCTCCGTCGCGTAGCCTTCGTCCAGTGCCCACGCCATTCCTCGGTCGAGAACGTCGTTGACGGCGTCGATGTCGCCCTCGACGACACCACCGCCACCGAGTCCGGACGGGATGTTCGCGAAAAGGGCGTCCACCAACTCTTCTTCCTTCCCGCGGACATCCTCGTAGGTGAGATTCGTGCGCATCATTCTCACTCCGCAGTTGATGTCGTACCCTACCGCACCCGGTGAAATACATCCGTTTTCCGCGTCGATTCCGGCGACGCCGCCGACCGGGAAGCCGTATCCCTGGTGTCCGTCCGGCATGCAGAGGGCGTACTTTTGGACGCCCGGTAGATGGGTCGTGTTCCGTAACTGTTCGAGCGTCTTGTCGTCCGCGATCTGTTCCAGTAACTCCTCGCTGGCGAACACCCGTGCGGGCGTGCCCATCGCTCCTTCCTTCGGGATCTCCCAGACGTACTCTCGAACCCGTTCGAGCGTGATGTCCCCCGCAGTGTATGTATCCATACCCGAACGTTGGCTTTGCCCCCCGAAGACGTTTGGGGGTTTGGCTGCGGATGAACTCCGTGCCAGTCACACGCCGACGTTATACATCGAACACGACGTACGCGCGCCACCCCGCCGGCGTTTCCTCCACCGACATCTCGGAGTACGTGACGGCCTTGATTTCTCGCGCTCGGAGACCGTCAAGCGGGACGCCACGGGCGGTTCCAGCGAGCGTCCACACACCGTCGGCGTCGTGCACGCTCGCTTCGTTTTCGACGGGAAGAACGCTTCGAACGTCGCGCTCGTAGATCAGTTCATCGAGGTAGTCGAACAGCAGCGCCTCCCTATTTTCGGCCCGAACTTCGAGATCGAATCGCTCTCCGACGGCCGGAATGTCGTCGCACATCGCGGCGGCCAGCCCGTCGGCGACGGCGGCGAAGACCGAAGCGAGGGTATCACCGGTCGCCTCGACTGCAATGTCGGCGGTGTGCTCGCGAAGCACGTAGGTCATTGTTCGATTATCGGTGGCTATCGGTATCAGGCTTGCCAAACCGGCCGTGTCAATCCCGTCTTATGCCGGTGGAATTATATTCACCTGCCTGCTATTCCCTCCCAGTGAGCGTAAATATCGACACGCGCGTCGTCTCGCCGGGCGACAATCGCTACGTTGAGGAAGCGTGGCAGCTGAAGGAGGCGATCCGGCAAACCGAAGGCGTGCTGAAACAGCGGCGAGGGTTTTTTACTGACGCATACCGGCGGTCAACAGTCTACTGCTATCTCACGGACGGAGAGGGAGGCGAGCGACTCATCGGATTTGCCGCGGTGCGTCGGGACGGTTACATTCTCTTTCTCGCGGTTGCCCCGGACTTTCGGGGCGAAGGATTCGGCGAGCGGTTGGTTGCACGGGTTGCAAAAAATCACGCGACCGTCACCTGCCATGCCCGAAGTACGAACGAGAACGCGCTCGATTTCTATCGTCATCTCGGATTTGCCGTCGAACGACGAATCGACAACTACTACGAAGACGGTGGTGATGCCTATTATCTCCGCTTGGGCGAAGAAGAGAGCATCACAAAGCGACTTTCCGATTTCATGCGCGGATGAAGATCGGACGTGGACATCACTGGACGAGGACATTAACGTAAATCGCGTAGCAATCGGTTTTGGCTCGGTTTCGCTTTTCGAAGGAGACGCCTCATTGATTCGACCGACTGGTTCGAACGTGGCAGTTCGTTAAAACGCCACGAATCGCCGTCGTCCTCCGCCAGTCGTGCGGTTTCCGCATCGAAATGAAACCGTAACCCGAAGAAACAACGCTTTAACCGCTCGGTGTTTCATCAACTGACGATGGAAGAGCGGACGCGAGCGTACCTTCGAGGCCGGTTCCGCGACCACTACCGGACGGTACAGCCGGAACTACCGCCGAACGCGGACGAGCGTGAGTGGGGCTACATTCCGTGGACTGCCGGTCCAGGGACGACGATGGTTCGCCACAACTCGCTCCTCGACCTCGGTACGCTCGGCGGTTTTCTCGAAAGCGAACGGCCGCGCCACGTGTATTTCTCCGCCGGACGATACAGAAATCCCAGCGCGGGAACCATGGGTGAAAAGGACTGGCGGAACGCCGATCTCGTGTTCGACTTGGACGCGGACCACCTCCCCGGTGTCACTCCCGACACGCCCTACGCCGAAATGCTGGCACGTGGGAAAACGGAACTACTCGACTTGCTGGATCTGCTCGAACGGGATTTCGGATTCGAGGACATGACGGTCGTTTTTTCGGGGGGGCGAGGCTATCACGTCCACGTTCGAGACGAAGCCATCCTGCAGTTAGACCGGGAAGCCCGCCGAGAGGTTGTGGATTACATCCGGGCCACGGACGTCGAATTCGAATCGGTGGTCGAATCGGAGGCAGTCGCCGGAATCGGATTGAAAAATCCGACGCAGAAACGAACCCTACCGACCGACGGTGGATGGGGTGGCCGCGTCCACGAGCATCTCTGTTCGTTCGTGGACGAACTCCTGGCGATGGACGAAGCCGACGCGATAGACCGCTTACAGGAATTCGACGGTATTGGGTCGGGGAAAGCGACGGGTGCCTACAATGCCGCGAAAAACAATCGACGAGAGGTCGAACGCGGGAACGTCGATGTCCACCCCGCGTTCTACCAACTCGCACGGGTTCTTGCGGAGGAAGTGTTCTCGACGGAAACCGCAGCGGTGGACGAACCGGTGACGACGGACACCCACCGACTCATTCGACTCCCCGGAAGCCTCCATGGAGGCAGCGGACTGGAAGTGACTCGAATCGAGCGGGACGAACTGATCGATTTCGACCCACTTCGAGACGCGGTTCCGGACACGTTCACCAGACACGACGTGACCGTCGAATTGGAAGAGAAAGTGGAAATCGAACTCGGGGGCGAAAGCTTTAGGCTTCCGGAAGGCAATGTATCAACTCCCGAATACGTGGCCATATTTCTCATGGCGCGTGGCCGGGCAGAAAAAGGGAAAGAATGAACCTCGACGAACTCCGGAGCGTCCAGAGCAAGGAGCGTTCGAAGGACAGCCTGCAACATCTGCGGGAATCCTTCTACGCAGACGTAGGGAGCTACATCCGTAACCTACGCGAGGAGCGAGAGCGGGCCGCCGAACGGGCGGACGACCCGTTCGACTCCGCCGAGGTCAACCGACTGACCGACGAGATTCAGACGGCTGAGGAAGTCGTCGAAGCGATATACGAACGACGAGTCGGAAAGGTCGTCAAACGCGCGAGTCTCTCGGCGGCGGGAATCCCGGCCGACGAGGAGGGACTGACGAACGAGGAGCAAACGCTGTTCGCCGACCTGGTACACCGAATCGAGGCGAACAAATCGACCGTGCTCGACGTGTTGTCCGGTACGGAATCCGACGAGGGTTCGGACGACACGACGGAATCCACGACGGCATCGTCCGACCCTGGCACGACTGCATCGGACCCATCGAATCAGGCGGACGCAACCGATTCGACGACGGCGAAATCGGATTCGGTGTCGGAGGCTGTTCGTCCATCTGCGGAGGCGACGGCAATCGCTGGAAACCCAGGGGAAGACGACGCGACATCCTCGACGGACGAACCGTCAACCGCGGACGAAACGAGCACCGGCGACGCAGTCGCAGGAGCGGAAAACGACCCTGAACCGGCGTTCTCCGAGGAACGGACGACGGTTCGAATTACCCGCGACGTCGGCGAAATTCTCGGTGTGGACGATCGTGAGTACGAACTCGCGAGCGAAGACGTGGTGACGCTCCCGGCCGAAAACGCCGGACCGCTCATCCAGCGTGATGCGGCCGAGAAATTGGATTAGGAACTGCTTTCCGACCAAATCTTCGATTGTAAGACCGCTGGCTAAAAACCGATAGCCATACTCACCGAACGCGCGTGACTGGTCGTGCTTGCAGTGGGGAGCACGGCGGTCGTTTGGAAGGGGAGCGACGCGCTGGAACGCGCGAGCAAGCGCCTGTCGGCCTACTACGGGTTGCCCGCAACCGTACAGGCGCCACCATCGTCGCTATCGGATCGAGTTTTCCGGAGCTGTCGAGCGTCGTAAACGGCTCTATTGGAACGTCCGTCCCAACTGCTCCTGAGTCTCGGGTTCGGCGCTGTCGAACCGTTTTTCGATCTCCGCGTAACGTTCGCGGGTTTCCTCGGTGACGCTCGGCGTCACCTCGACCAGCGCGTTCTCGAAGTGTTCCGCGGTGATGCGGACATTGCCGACGCTTTCCCCGATATCCTCGGGCGAGACGCTCTGGATGAACTCCCGACTCGCGGCCATCGCCGCTTCGCGGCAGACGGCCTCGATGTCGGCGCCGACGTAGCCTTCGGTTTGTTCCGCGAGCTCGTCCAAGTCAACGTCGTCGGCCAACGGCTTGTGACGGGTGTGAACCTCGAAGATGGCCCGGCGAGCATCCTCGTCAGGAACCGGCACGTGAACGTGTCGGTCGAGACGACCCGGACGCAGGAGCGCCGAATCGATGAGGTCGGGGCGGTTCGAGGTAGCGATGACCACCACGTCTTCGAGCTCTTCGAGCCCGTCCAGTTCGGTCAGCAACTGCGAGACGACGCGCTCGCTGACCTGCGATCCGCCACCGCCGTCGCGGCCGCGCTCCGTGGCGATGGAGTCGATTTCGTCGAAGAACACCACCGTCGGGGCGTTCTCGCGGGCCTTGCTGAACACTTCACGGACGCCTTTCTCGGACTCACCGACCCACTTCGACAGTAGTTCGGGGCCCTTGATCGAGATGAAGTTGCTGTCGCTTTCGTTGGCGACGGCCTTCGCCATGAGCGTCTTCCCGGTTCCGGGTGGTCCGTACATCAGGACACCCTTTGCGGCCTGCATATCCAGCGACTGGAACACTTCTGGATAGTCGAGCGGCCATTGGATGGTTTCGCGGAGGCGCTCTTTGGTGTCTTCCAGTCCACCCACGTCCTGCCACGACACGTCGGGGACTTCCACGAACACTTCGCGGAGCGCCGAGGGCTCGATGCCCTTCAGTGCCTCCTTGAAGTCCCCTTCCGTGACTTTCAGCGATTCCAACACGTCCGCCGGGATCTCCTCCGAATCGAGGTCGAGTTCCGGACGGACGCGGCGGAGTGCGTTCATCGCGGATTCGCGAGCGAGCGATTCGAGGTCGGCACCGACGAATCCGTGGGTGTTGTCGGCGTACTCCTCCAAATCGATGCTATCCGCGAGGGGCATTCCACGCGTATGGACCTGCATGATTTCGAGGCGACCGTCGCGGTCCGGGACGCCGATTTCGATCTCGCGGTCGAAGCGACCACCACGGCGGAGCGCGGGGTCGACGGCATCGACGCGGTTCGTCGCGGCGATAACCGTCACCTCGCCGCGCTCTTCGAGGCCGTCCATCAGCGAGAGGAGTTGCGCGACGACGCGCCGTTCCACATCGCCGCCAGCCTCCTCGCGTTTCGGCGCGATGGAGTCGATTTCGTCGATGAAGATGATGGCCGGGGAGTTCTGTTCCGCCTCCTCGAACACCTCTCGCAGTTGCTCTTCGGATTCGCCGTAATATTTCGACATGATCTCCGGCCCCGAGATGGTCCGGAAGTAAGCGTCGATTTCGTTGGCGACGGCCTTCGCCATGAGCGTCTTCCCGGTTCCGGGCGGTCCATGGAGGAGTACACCCTTCGGCGGGTCGATGCCGAGGCGACTGAACAGTTCGGGGTGTCGCATCGGGAGCTCTATCATCTCCCGAACTTGTTCGAGTTCGCGCTCGAGACCACCGATGTCCTCGTAGGTCACGTCGGGACGGGCCTGTCCACCGGCACTGCCTCCGGCAGCGATTTCCTCGGCGGGGCGTTCGCTGATCTGGATTTCGGTGGAGTCGGTGACGACGACGGTTCCGTCAGGGTCGGTACTGGCGACTTTGAGCGGGATGGACTGGCCGGATCCCATTCCCATCAAGCCGAACCCGAACGGAATCGCCTGCCCCTGCGTGATGGCCTGTCCACTCAACTTATCGCGGATGTGGGGCGCGATGTTGCCGCGAATCTGAAGGTTCTGTGGGAGCGCGATAGTGACCCTGTTCGCGGGGTTCACGTCGGCCTTCTCGATGGTGACTTTGTCGTCGATACCGACGCCAGCCTCCTGGCGGAGTTTTCCGTCGATACGGATAATTCCACGACCCTCGTCCTCGGGGTAGCCGGGCCAGACACGTGCGACTGCACGTCCCTGACCGCGACCCTCGATGACGATGTAGTCGCCGTTCTCGACGCCAAGTTCCTCCATCGAGCGTCGGTCGACCGCCGCGAGTCCGCGACCCGCGTCCTTCTGCTTTAACGGCTTGACAGTGAGTTTCATCGTCTCACCTCGATAGTGAGGACGCCGTTGTTGATAAACGCTTGCGCCTCGCCTGCCGGCAGTTCGACTTCCGACTGAGTCTGCTCGCCGTCGTGCGCTACGACGACGATTGCCACGTCATCGAGCACGTCCACGGACACGTCCGCAGTGCCGAAGTCGGCGGCGATGACCTCTCCGTCGTCGTAGCTATATCGACGGGCGATACCTTGCTGTGAGAGATGTTCGAGTGTCATCTTTAGCTAACCTTTGGTTAGTTACACATCTATATAAATCTTTCCCCAGTGAAGACACTACCGTACTGCGATTTTCGAGAATCCAGTCGAAATGCGGTTCCGATTCGGTTTCCCGTCGACGTCGGCTACCTTCGTCCGGAACTTTATGCCTCGTGCGTGTAAACAACACCCAGTATGAAAACAGTCACTCACCACGACCGAACGACGGCATATCGCATCGCGGACCGTGGGGGTGATGGTGACCCCGTCTTGTTCGTCCACGGAAGCGGTGGCACCCACGAACTCTGGAAAGCACAACTGTCCCGTCTTTCTTCATCGATTCCCATCGTCGCGATCGATTTGAGCGGCCACGGCGAATCCGAGGATGTAGACGCAGACCCCGGGTGGAGCACCCTCTCTGCCTACGCGGACGACGTACTCGCAGTCGCCGAGGAAACCGGTGCCCGAACACTCGTCGGCAACTCGCTCGGCGGCGCGGTCGTCCTCCATCTCGTCATCGAACGCGACTTCGACCCCGACGCACTCGCCCTCGTTGGAAGCGGTGCAAAACTCTCCGTGTCGGACGATTTGCTCACGTGGCTCGATTCGGATTTCGACCGCGCCGTCCAATTTCTCCACGATGGTGACCGTCTCTTTCACGACCCGGACGACCGGTACGTCGAACTCTCGAAGGAATCGATGTACGACGTCGGCCAGCGGATAACTAGCCGGGATTTCCACTCCTGTCACACGTTCGATGTACGTGACCGACTGGACGAAATCGCCGCCCCGACGCTCGCCGCCGTCGGCGAATACGACATGCTCACGCCGCCATGGTATCACGAGTATCTGGCCGACAACGTTCGCGACGGCCAGTTCGTAGAGATCGAAGATGCAGCACACCTCGCCATGCTCGAAACCCCGGACGCGTTCAACGGGATGTTAACGAGATTTTTGAACGGTGTTCTATAATCTAAACGTCAGTACACGCCGTCTAATTCCTCTTCTACGTGCGAATGTTCCCTCGCAGGGAACTCACCGGACTCGACTTCGTCCCGGAACGCTCCGACTGCGCGTTCCATCTCGCTTCGAACGTCGCCGAACTGCTTGGCGAACGACGGACTCCATTCACCTAACCCGACCGCATCGTTGATGACGAGCACCTGTCCGTCCGTGTGCGGCCCGGCACCGATTCCGATGGTCGGGATGTCGAGTTCCTCGGTGATGGTCGCCGCGAGGTTCGCCGGGACGTGTTCCAGGACGAGCGAGAACGCGCCCGCTTCCGCGTGTTTTCGTGCAAGGTCGAGCATCTCGTCTGCTGCTTCCTGGGATGTTCCTTGCCGGGCGTAGCCCAGTTCGTTGACGTGCTGTGGCGTCAGTCCGAGGTGTGCCATGACCGGTATTCCGAGCCGTGTCAGCGTCTCGGTCAACTCGATAGTGTGCGTTCCGCTCTCTATTTTGACAGCGTTCGCGCCCTCCTCCTTTAGCATCCGACCGGCGTTCTCGACCGCGGTCTTCTCGTCGAAGCCGAAGCCCAAGAACGGGAGGTCGGCGACGACGAGCGCGTCTTCGGCCCCACGGGAGACGGCCCCGGTTCGACTCGCGACCTCATCCACCGTCACCGGGAGCGTCGAATCGTATCCCAGCACTGCGTTCCCCATGCTATCCCCGACGAGTATCATGTCGATGCCCGCGTCGTCAACGATCGCCGCAGTTGGCGCATCGTAGGCCGTCAGCATCGTAATCGGCGCCGTTCCCGCCTTGGCGCGGATATCCCTCACCGTTGGCATACGTCAGTCTCTTCGTTCGGGGGGCTTAACCTGCCCGGTCGGTGATGAGTCGACCCAGAACGAACCTGATAACTCTTAAGCCGACCCGGTTCCCGCGTTAACGTGTGCCCGAACCAGTCGAGACATACAACCCGGATGGCGTCGATTATGGGTGGGTGATGCAGGTCACCTTCGTCACGACCATACTCATCGGCGCGCCGATCGTCGCGCTCATCGCCGTCGTTTCGGGCGTCCCCTTACCGACGTGGGCGTCGCGCGTCTCCTTCGCAGTTCGCGTCGGTGCGATCGTGTGGTTCGTTACCGCTATATGTGTGTTTCTCTACGCTCGACGGCGGCAAACGGACTGATACGCTCGGATCGGTCGAAGTGAATGAAACAGAGCGGAACCTCCGACGCCGAAAGTGAGGCGAAAACCACGGCGCGGATCGAACCGACATCGACCAGATGTGTTGGTGAATGAGGGACTCGATTCGTGGCGTTTTCACGTCTCCGCATCCGGTTTATCGACCCCGTATCGATATCGTTTCGATGTCATCTGTGATATTTATTTGAATATGGCCAATAAAAGTATTACTGAGAACCCCCGAGAAGGGGCCATGACGGGGACGATTGCTGAAGTAACGTTTCCCGCCGACACATTCGCTCTGAACCGGACCCTTCAAGCGCTCGAGACGGCTCGGTTCGACGTCGAGCAAATCGTTGCACACAGTCGAAACCGGCTATTGCCGTTCGTCTGGGTCGAGACGACCGACCCCGAGGCGGTCGAATCCGCGTTCGATCTCGACGAAAGCGTCAACGACTTCCAGTTGATCGCTGAATTCGACGCCGAATGTCTTTATCAGTTGGAGTGGGTCGCCGGCGTCGAAGCGTTGGCGCATATCCTCCTCGAAGAGCGGGGAGCGATTCTCGCGGCGACGGGGAGTGAGGACACTTGGAACCTCCAGATACTGTTCGGCGATCACGACGCACTCTCACGGACCTACGACTACTGTGAATCACGCGGGATCGATCTCGAAATCGATAACATCCACGAGTTCTCGGGTGGGGAAAGCGGTCAGTTCGGCCTCACCAAAAACCAACAGCGGACGCTTCGACTCGCCTACGATCGAGGATACTATTCGGTTCCACGGGAGTCATCCGCGATGGCCCTCGCCGACGAACTCGGCGTCACACACCAGTCCGTCTCGGAACGACTTCGTCGTGGGCACGAGAACCTCGTGAAGAACACGCTCGTTCTGGGAAACTAAACGTACTCGAAAGTGATTCCCGCTCGCTCCGCAGTCAGTTCGTCTCGAGGAGAGTCGCCGATAAAAATCGCATCTCCGTCGGCCTCCAACGCGCGTAGCGTTGCGCGTAGCGGTTCCGGATGTGGTTTTCGCGTCGCAACCGAGTCACGACCGACGACTGCATCGACGTGCTCCGCGAGCCCGTGTGTTTCGAGGCTGACGTGGCACGCGGATTCGCAGTTCAGCGAGCAGACGCCGACGGGGACGTCACGGGAAACCAGTTCGTTTGCATGTGGTAGACGGATCGAACGCCGCGCACCGTCGCGCTCGTGTTCGCCGATTACCGCCTCTATCGCGTCGCGAGCGTTCGCCTCGTCGGCCAGATCGAGCATCTCCCAGAGGTCGGCCTCGCTCGCATCGACGCCGTGGGTCGCTAGCTCCGCCGTTACGTCCCGAGCCACCGTCTTCCAGTTCACGAGCAGTTGCACCAGCGTCCCATCGAGGTCGTAGACGACCGCCGAAACGTCATCAGTCACGGTGGTGCGTAGGGAGTTTGGAGCCAAAGGGACTTCGGTCGGCGGACTACTCGACTGCGTCTTCGACCAACCCGACCAGCGTCGTGACGTCGGAATTCGGACTCACGGTGAAGAACAACCCTTCCTCGCCGACGAGAACTCGAATGAGCGTCACGTAATCCATCAACGTTACGAACGACCGTACCGCACCCGCACTTCGGAACACGTCCTCGAAGAGGTCTTTCTCCATGAAATCGACGTGGACGTAAGAGAGCACTTCTTCGAAATGGTCCACCATTTCGCGCTCGCTGTCGTACAGATCGAGCGTCATCTGATCGGCATAGAGGGTGTTGAAATCTTCAGTATCGTATTCTACGCAGAGATGAACTGAATCGCCCGCTTCATCTCGAAGAGCGGAAACCGCTCTATCTGCGTCGAACGAGACGAGGGATGAATCGTTGGAAATGGTCATCGAATCACAGGGGAGGGTATCGAATCACACATCCCGGTCATGTGGTATAAAGCTACTGGGGTTATCCGAGCAGATTCCGAGCGATGACTTTCTTTTGGATCTCCGAGGTACCTTCGTAAATGGTCGTTATCTTCGAATCGCGGTAGAATCGCTCCACGTCGAAGTCGGTCGTATATCCGTAGCCACCGTGAATCTGGACCGCTTCGTTCGTAATCTTGACGGCGGATTCACTGGCGAAATATTTCGCCATACTCGCCGCCATCGCGTGGTCTTCGCCAGCATCAGCGAGACGGGCCGCATCCCGGGTCAGCAGACGTCCTGCTTGGAGTTTCGTCTGCATATCGGCGAACTTGTGTCGAATAGTTTGGATGTCAGCGATGGGGTTTCCGAACTGTTCTCGCTCGTGTGCGTAATCGATCGCTTGGTCGAGTGCCGCCTGCGAAAGGCCGACTGCCTGGCTGGCGATACCGATACGCCCACCGGTGAGGATGTGGAAGGCCGCAGATAGGCCACGACCTTCCTCGGTGAGTTGGTATTCGGTGGGAATCCGCACATCGTCGAAGATGAGGCTGGTCGTGTCACTCGCACGGAGACCCAGTTTGTCCTCTTTCTTACCGACCTCGACGCCCGCATCCTTCGGCACCACGAACTGCGTGACGCTTCGTGGATCGTTTCGGTCCGTTTTGGCGAACAGGATAATCACGTCCGCGCGCTTCCCGTTCGTAATCCACTGCTTCTTGCCGTTGATGACGTATTCGTCGCCCTCCATCCGTGCTTCGGTGGACATCTCGGCCGGGTTCGACCCGGCCTCGGGTTCGGAGAGTGCGAACGCGCCGACGGGGCGACCTTCGGCCATTTCCGGAAGCCACCGTTCTTTCTGTTCTTCGTCGCCGAACTCGGCGAGACACGAGGTGGCGAGGCAGTGAACCGACAGTGCCGTCGCAACCGACAGTGAACCGTAGGCGACCTGCTCGTTGGCGAGACTGTAGGTCATCTTGTCCACGTCGATACCGCCGTACTCAACGGGTACCGTCATACCCGTCAGATCGAGTTCTGCGAGTCCGTCCCACACATCTTCGGGAAACTCCTGTTTCTCGTCGCACTCCGCCGCGGTCGGCCGGATTTCCTCGACAGCGAACTCCCGAACCACGTCTCGAATGGCCCGTTGTTCCGGGGAGAGGTTCATACGCGTTCTTCGTGTGCCGGCGGAAAAAGATACCCGTTCCACGATTGTGCAGTTTCGGCGTCGTTTCGATCCGTTTCGGGTGTCGATAGTCCGTCGTGTTGCTTGTTCCCGACAGTTGATGTGGCACTGCATGAAATCAAAGTTTTACTTCGTATTGGCATCAGTCAAAAACGGCAAAAGTACAACGTTGAGGGAATTTCAGCACCGTTACTGATTGGTCGCTACCGTCGAAGACGATTTTCCGAGACGAGAGGCGAGTGGACCTTTCGCTTCGATCAGTTGGAAGTCCCGAATCGATGCCACTCATACGCTACTCGCGCAGATAGGTCACGATCTCCTCCGGTTCCGCCGACAACCCTCCCCCCTGTGCGAACGCCGAACTGCCACCGCCGCCACCACCGAACGTCTCAGTTACCTCGTCTATCACGGTGCCTGCCTCCACGCCGCCATCTGCGCCGACCACGACGAAGGTTGCCCCGTCTCTGCCGGCGAGCGCAACGACATCCGCAACCTGCCCCGAGAGCGCTCGAACACGCTCGGCGAGTTCGTTCGGACCGACTCCGTCGATGGCACCGACCAGCCATTCGGTACCGTTTCGGGACGTCGTCTCGTCCGCGAGGTCGTCTATTTTCGCATCGATGAGACGTGATTTCGCGTCGTGCAATTCCGTTTCGATGTCGTCGAGTTCGCCGGTGAGTCGATCGATTTCCGCGGATAGGCTCGCGACGCTCGTTCCGGCGACTCGCGCCGCATCCAGCGCCGCGCGTTTCTCATCGGTTCGCTGCCGGATGGCGGACGGGCCGACGGCGAACTCGACGCGCGTCAGCCCTTCGCCGGGGTTCGAACGTTCGAGCACGGTCACCGGACCGATTTCGTCCGTGCTTCGTACGTGAGTGCCACCACAGGCCGCCACGTCCCAGCCGTCGATTTCCACGACTCGAACAGAGTCCGAGTCACTCAACACGCCTTCCTCGGTCTTCGTGTTGAACGCGATGTCGTCCCGTTTCATCGCAGTTGCCTTGGCAACTTCCTCCCACGACACGGGAATCGAATCCCAGACCGCACGGTTCGTCAGGCGTTCGAGTTCGACGAGAATGGCGTCGTCGATGTCCGTCGTCGTCTCGAAATCGACACGGATTTTCTCCGTACCGATATCGAACCCACCGTAGCCGAGATCGTCCAAAATACGCCTGCCAGCACCGTAGAGGATATGGCTCGCCGTGTGTGCTCGCATGCAGTATGTTCGAAACGATTCGTCGATGTGGGCGACGACCGCGTCACCTGCATCGAAATCCGGGTCGGAGTCGGTAGCAAGCGTATGAACGACCGCTCCATCCCGTTTCTGGACGTCTACGACCGGGGTGGACCCAATCGTCCCCCTATCGGCGGGCTGGCCGCCGCTCTCGGCGTAAAAATACGTCTCGGAGAGCACCACGTCGCGCCCGTCCCGTCGTTCGACCGTCGTCTCGAAACTCGTTCGATACGGTTCCGCTGGTGCGCGAGTCATACCGATTCTCCGAAACGGGCGGACAAAAACGCTACGCCGATTCGGACAACGTCACGTCGAGTCGATCTTCCAGTGCCTCGATGACCGACCCGCCGACGCCCGCACGATTTGCGCGGTTCTGTTCGACGGCGAGCAGATGCTTTTCTTGAATACCGAGTTCGTCGGCGAGCTCCTCGCGCTGGAGACCCGCGTCCTGTCGTGCTTCGACGACGTTATCGCCGTAGTTGGAAACGAGATACGGTAGCGGGTCGTCGTCGTAGTTCGTCCCTTCTTCCTCCCAATGGCGTGCATCACCTTTGCGTGCGTCGTCCATTTTCGCCGTCCGTTGGGCGGCTCGGCGTTTTCGGTCCTGTTCGCTCGGTTCGGTCGATTCCGTCTTGGTTCGCTGTGCAGCGTCGTTGTGACTCGCACAGTTCCCACAAACTTCCAGCCGTGCGCCCGCCACGCTCACCTCTGTCAGCGAGTCGGTCGCTTTGCCGCAGAGTTCACAGGAACCGCCACCACCACTGCCGGAGGAGTTCCCGGTCGAGTACTTGGCCATGCATCTGTTAGGAAGGGGAAACATTTCAATATCGCGTTTGCATTCCGGAGCAAAGTCCCCGAATGCCCGGATACGTCAAACGCCCCGAACGCTTATTCGCGGCGTCGTCGTCCCCTTGCCGGGGGAGTGGGATGTTAAGCGCACGAAACCGATTGACAGGAGAGGTAGTGGAAGTCGAAACCGGCGACGTAACCGCCGAAGTCACGATCGACGTCGGCGACGACACGATAACCGCGGTCATCACCCGCGAATCGGTCGAAAATCTCGAAATCGAGGAGGGGATGGAACTGACCGCAGTGGTCAAAGCGACTGACGTGATGGTTCGGTCCGACTGAGTGGTCGAACGAGGACGAAAACCTTTTTCACCAGGTCGTGTCGTCTCGGTCATGAGTGGCATCGTCTTTTTGGCCAGTGAAAATCGTGAGACCACGGTCGAGTTCGATACCGACCGCCTCGGCGCCGAGGTGTGGCTCGAATAGACCGACTGCACCATCCTCAAATTCGATAACATGCTCTTTGGATTCTGTAGTCGTGAATCGGCGGACACCGACGGAATCCTCACGTTCGTCACCGACGACCGGGAGGGCGTTGATTCGCTGTACGACGAACTAAAAGCATGGGCGCAGGAAAAACCGGACGCAAATCCGAACTACGACATCTACCACTTTTTCGCCGAAGACCCAGAAGGGCGAACCGTCGAAGTGCAGACCTTCGACCACGAAACGAAGTCGGTGTGAGTAAAACACACTTCTTCCATCGCGTCCGCGATTCGTTCGACCGCTCGAACCGGTCGCCACGCGAAATACAGTAGCGGAGTTGCGATAGCGAACCACGATAGGAACGACACGGCGATGAGGACGCGGCATGCAAACGTGGCGACTACGATGGCGGCTGTTTCGACGAGTAGAAATGTTTTCCTGAGGTTGGAAGGCATCGTTGCCCCTCGATTCCGTTCGACGGGATCATGATTTTTGGATTCTCAACCGAACTGTCGTGCCGCAACGTTCGACTCCCAGGCGAGAAAACAGCAACGGTGCGGGGGGATGGGTTCCATTTGAAACCCGACGAACCCGTCCGTCACTTCCGGTCCGAATCGACAGATGGATTTACCCCCTTCCGGCTACGGTTTTCATGGACCACTTCGGCTACACAACCGAGATCGAGACCCGATACCGCGACTTCGACACGATGGGACACGTGAACAACGCGGTATACGCCACCTATCTGGAACAGGCGCGACTCCGGTATTTTCGGGATGTCGTCGACATCCCGATGGACGATATCAGCGGCGTCGTCGCCCATCTGGAGATAGATTATCGACGGTCCATCTCCCTGGAAGAGGAGGTGACCGTCGCCATGCGCGTTTCGGAACTCGGCGAATCCAGTATCACGATGGTTCACGAAATCCGGGCCGGAGATGACGTTGCCGCCACCGCAGAAGTCGTCCAGGTTTCCATCGACCCGGAGTCGGGCGAACCACGTCCAATTCCGGCGACGTGGCGAGACCGAATCGAAACACACCGAGGCTGCTGACGGCAACTGCGCTAACCACAACTGCTATTTTCTACGTCTGCGACGTAGTCGCATGAAAACCGTCTTTCACGTTTCGACGTCTGACGCAGCCAACCGCTCGATTTCGAAGGTCGAGAACCTCCTCGCCGACGAAACGGTCGAAATCAATACTGTCGCCGTTCTCTTCGACGCTGGCGACGCCATTTCGACGCTCGAACGTGATTCCGACGTTGCCGACGATATCCGAAAACTGATCGATTGGAACGTCGAGTACAAGGTTTGCAGTAACGCGATTCGAAACCCAGCAGTGAACGAGTCGAATCTCATCGCGGGCGTCGAAACCGTCTCATCGGGCATTGGCGAACTGACCCGCCTCCAATCGCGAGGCTATGCGTACATCCGTCTCTAACATCGGTCCGTGTCTCAAACCAACCACGCGATCGCTGACCGGTATCGACTACGAACTATTAAACCAGCCGAGGCTGGCAAATGTTGTTTCAGTAGGATTGTGCGTGGGTGATGTCCTCGAAGGAGATCACCTGCATCTTGCGATGCGTGGGACCGGATTTGAACCGGCGGACCCCTACGGGACAGCGCCCTCAACGCTGCGCCGTTGGCCTAGCTTGGCTACCCACGCTCGCTGCGTCTTTCTGCACTCAATCGTAGTTGGTGGCCTAATAAAAGGCCTTTCATTTGCATCGGCGACGGGACGGTGTCCCACAGATATGACAGAGTGGATCCACTACATTCATAATTGCGAAGCGTGTCAAAACGAAAGATGCCCCTCCGACGGCTCATCCATCGGTTTCGAAACAGCCGAATCGACTACGTTTGTGCGGATTGCGGTCGAGCGTTCGATTTACCCCTCGATTCCTGTCCATCCTGCGAGGCGGAACCGCTCCATCGAATCGTGAAGTAACTGGTATGCCTCCAGAGTCCTAACGCGAGCGTATGGAATCTACAGTTCGGAACAACGTTCCGGCGCTGACTGCGCTGTTGACGGTGGTGTCGCTTGCACTGGTGTTCGCCGCGGTGCTCGGCATCGTCCCAAAAGGGTCGATTCCGCGCGCACCTCACTCGTTTCTCGAAGCGATTCCGCACGTCAACGCGACCATCAGTCTCATCGCGGTCGGCGTTATCGGCACTGCGTGGCACGACATCCGGCGCGGAAACGTCAACCGACACCGCGCCGGGATGCTAACCGGCGTCGTATTGTTCGTCGCCTTCCTCGGTCTCTACCTCTACCGCGTCACGTTGGAGGGTCCGACCGATTTCGGTGGCCCCGAAACCGTCTATCAGTTCCTCTACCTGCCGGTGTTGGCGGTTCATATGCTTCTGGCAATCGTCTGCATCCCTCTGCTCTACTACGTCCTCCTGCTGGCGATTTCACACCCAGTCAGTGAACTTCCGCAAACGAACCATCCCCGTGTTGGGCGAGTCGCGGCCACGCTCTGGCTGATTTCGTTCTCGCTCGGCGTGGTCGTCTACGCCCTCCTCTACGTCTTTTACTGAGCTTCGAGGATTTACGGTGTGCAAGCGGGCCACACGATATTTCCGCCAGCACAACCTACGACACCTATGCCAATTCCGGGATACGACGAGGACGACTTGGACGAGATGTTAGAAGAGCGACTGGAAGAGCGCGACGAATCGTTTCTCACGCCGAGCCAGCGCGAGGAGTACGACAACGGCGGTAGCCTCCTCGACATCCTCAGCGAGGACGATATTCACCGTCTGTTGGACGACGAAGCGTAATTTCGGAACGTGGAGCAGACTGCGTCTCTATTTGATCGAAATCTACACAACTAACCTGCGGGCCTCGGGGGATGAAGGGCGAAGGAGTCGAAGAAAGACGAGTGAAACGAGTCTTTCGAGACGACTGAGGGCTTCGTTTGGCGTCGGTAGTTGTAGTCACCTCGTTTGAGTTTGTATCGTTCTCAACTACGGTTACAGGGACGCTAGCTGATGCCGACTCCAAACGGAAACCTTCGAACTCCGCTCGTTTCACTCGCTCCGTTCTCGCCCTTCATCCGCCGAGGAAGTGGTCAAAGTAGAATACAGCAAAGGGAGCAAACACCGCATCGAAACCATGTCGGTGATTACTCGTCGTCAGGTGGGCAACCATTTTCTCTCGGCTTTGTTGGGATTTGCGATGGTATGGGCGTTTTATCTGGAATACGTCCCGGAAAGCGCGGTTAATCCATATTGGCTCGGTGGCGGTATACTGGTCGGCAGTGCCCTGACTTTGCTCCAGTATTGCACCCAACTCGGAATGGGAATCAGTGCGGTGTTCGAAAACTCGATGGCGATTACGGCTCTCGTGCTTATCGTCGGATTTGTCCTTATGGCCACGGTGATTACGGTCGCCGAACTCCACTTTACGCCGAAATGGCTCTCGGGGATATTAGGACTGGCCCGTAGCAATCTCGTCGTCGTCCCGCTCTATCTCTCGAACTGAGGGACACACTGCTCACAAACCGTTCTAAAAACTCGTTCTCAGTCGCCCGCACCCTCGATAACCGGACGCGACACGTCGCGGTCGGTCTCCTCGTCCTCGATGTCGTAGGGATATTCGCCGGTTACACAGCCCAGACAGAGGTCACCCTGTTGGACTGCGAGCGACTCCGCGATGGCTTCCTTCGAGAGGTAGGCGAGACTGTCTGCGGCGATGGCGTCCCGAATCTCATCGACGGATTTGTCGGAGGCGATGAGTTCCTCGCGGGTGGCCATGTTGATACCCATATAACACGGTGCGACGATCGGCGGCGCGCCGATTCGCATGTGAACTTCCTCGGCCCCGCAGTCTTTGAGCAGTTGGACGAGCTGTGTCGAGGTCGTCCCTCGGACGATGCTGTCGTCGATAATGGTCACGGTTCGACCCTCGACGGTCGATTTGATCGGGTTGAGTTTGAGCCGGACCGCGCGCTCCCGTTCGTCCTGCGTCGGCATGATAAATGTCCGTCCGACGTACCGGTTTTTCATCATCCCTTCCGCGAACTCCACGTCCGAGCCGTCCTCCTGTGCCGCCTCGGCGTACCCCGACGCGAAGGCGCGACCCGAGTCGGGAACTGGCATCACGACGTCGGTTTCGATACCGCTTTCCTCCCAGAGTTTTCGGCCGAGTTCCCGCCGCACTTCGTAGACGAGGTTCCCGTCGATGACGCTGTCCGGTCGGGCGAAGTAGACGTGTTCGAAAAAGCAGTGGGCGGTTTGCTCGCGTTCGACGAGTTGGTAGGTGTCGTACCCCTCGCCATCGTCTTTGAGGACGACGAGTTCGCCGGGTCGCACGTCGCGGACGAGTTCACCGTCGATGGTATCGATAGCCGCCGATTCGCTGGCGATAACGTAGCCGTCATCGACTTTTCCGATAACGAGCGGGCGATTACCTTCCGGGTCGCGCACGCCGAGGACGGTGTCGTCGTGCATGATGGTCAGCGAGTACGACCCGTGAATTCGATTCATCGTCCGCTTCACGGCGCGGATGAGGTCTTCCTCCAGCAGGTTGCGCGCCAAATCGTGCGCGATGACTTCCGTGTCGCCGTCCGAAGTAAAAGCGTGTCCCTTCCCGGCGAGTTCGTCCCGAATCTCCCCGGAGTTAACGAGGTTGCCGTTGTGTGAGAGCGCGAGCGACCCGCTCTTGAACGAGACGGTAAAGGGCTGGGCACAACTCTTGTCCACGCTCCCGGCGGTCGGGTACCGGACGTGACCGATTCCGGCGCTACCGGTCAATTCTTCGATGTCCTCCTCGTCGAAGGCGTCGCCGACGAGACCCATCGAAACGTGGTCGTGTTGTTGAAATCCGTCGTGTGTCACGATTCCCGCGGATTCCTGTCCACGGTGTTGGAGGGCATACAACGAGTAGTAGAGGGGGCGTGCCGCGTCTCGACCCGCGAGCGACGCGCCGACGACGCCGCATTTCTCCGTCGGCCCCTCGAGGTTCCCGTCCCGGCCTATTGACATAGTTGACCATAGCGCGGGCCAGTAGTAAAAACCCACGTTATCGTGTCGTATTCGGTATTCCACCGTTCAAAAATATACACGAACGTGTATATGGTGGCCATGAATGAGCCAACGGCTCTCCGGAAAACTGGTAAGAGGGAAAATGTAACAGCAGACGCTTAGTTGTCGCCTGCTCGGCTCTGCCACTCGTAGCTTCGCTGCTTGCTCGACTTACCGAAACCGCACGACGAGCATTCCTTCTTTCGCGAGTGGTACGATTTCTCGCCACAGCGGCGGCACTTCACGTGAGTCGTCTTGTTCTTCTTGCCCTGGCTTGGGGTTCCTGCGCCAGTCATGGATTAATCGAAACGACGTTATCGCCGCGTATAATGGTTGTGTCTTCGTCTTCGATGACGAGATTCATATGTTGGTCGTAGCCGGTAAGCGTGCCGGTGTATTCTTCGCCACCCTTTAGCTGCACAGTCACGACAGAGTTCAGCGACGCTTCGAGAACGTCGAGAGGTCGTCCGCTCATATCAACAAACCCAGTGTTTGCGTTCATAAACGTACCGGAACGCGAGTCGGAAACGTACTGCTCGACTGGAAGTTAGAGGTCAACCGAGAAGCCATCGCGGCCGCTCGCCTGTACGGCAAACTCGGCGAGTAGGTCGGCTGCCGCTTCCAAATCATCGGTGTCGATCACTTCGACGGGGGTGTGCATGTAACGGTTCGGCAGACCGATGTTGAGGGATGGTGTTCCACCACGGGCAGTGTAGAACGCGTCTGCGTCCGTTCCGGTTCGAACTCCTGCCGCTTGCAGTTGGACCGGGATGTCGGTCTCGCGACCTGCTTCACGGACTGCGGATACGACTTCGGGATGGTTCGTGCTGCCGCGTGCGACGACGGGTCCGTCACCGAGTTCGATATCGATATCGTTGAACCGCTCTTCGCTCGTCACGTCCGGGCTATCCATGGCGTGTGTTACGTCCACAGCGACGATAGCGTCGGGATCCAAGTCGAATCCGACCATCTTCGCACCTTGGAGTCCGACCTCCTCCTGGACCGTGCTGACGGCGTACACCGTCGCGTCGGTGTCGCGCTCCGCCGCACGCCGAAGCGCTTCCGCGGCGACCCACGTCCCGACGCGATTGTCGATGCCCGGTCCGGCCAGCCGCGTGCCGTGAAGGTCCTCGATGGTCGGGGAGAAAACGATGGGGTCGCCGACATCGACGAGTTCTTCGGCCTCGTCCTTACTTTTCGCGCCGATATCGACGTGCTGGTCCACGATGTCTTCGAACTCGTCGTCCGCCGGGTCGCGCAGATGAATCGCCCGCTGGCCAACGACACCGCGAACGATTCCATCGTCGGTGTGAACCTCGACATGCTGACCCTTCGTCACGGCTCTATCCGAGCCGCCGATCTTATCGACGCGGACGAATCCATTTTCGTCGATCCCCGAAACGATGAGACCGATTTGGTCGGCATGGCCCCCGAAAGCGATTTCCGGACCCTCCCCGTCTACGACAGCGACGGCGTTCCCGTACTCGTCGGTTCGTACGTCGTCGGCGAATTCGGAAACGTAGTCTATCCAGACGCGCTGTCCCGGCGTTTCGAATCCGGATGGACTGGGCGTCGTGAGCAGTGTCTCTAGAAATGCGCGATGTTCGTCGTTCATATCGATGGACGCGCGCCGACGTCTCTTCAACCCCTCGAACGATGTCACAAAATATAGTTGAGATTGCATTTATCCCGAATCGATAAGGGCCAGATGGTTGAAGGGGAGTACATGGGGGTCTTCGAACTGCACCTACACGAACCGAACGTCACACTCAACACTGGCGGCGAATCACCACAACTCGACTGGGGGCGAACCGACGGCGGCGAGGAACGGCCACCGATTACGGGAAAACTCGGGCCCGTTCTCATCCTTCTCGCGGTCATCGTGCTCGCAGTCCTGCGAAACCGACGTCGGGAGTAGGACGACGGACAGAAGGATTTTGTCGGCGCGAACCAAACGTAACGCCGTGAATCTCTATCGTAGCGTCCGTGCCGTCACCGGCGCATCCGGAAACGGTCCCATCGACTGGGTCGCGGTTGCTGAAGCCGCGAAGTCGGCGACGGACCCCGGGTCTATCGACCTCTCGGCCGTGGAGCAGACGGGCTATGCGAACGACGTACGCGATGCCCGCGCTCGCGTTCGTGACGTTTCCGGCGTTTCGTTCGACGTGCCGGACACCATCGAAATCCAGAATCGTCACCACTGGATAGACGCGAATATCACTACGTTCCAGCGTGTGATGGAACCCATCGAGGAACACGGCCCGGCAATCCTCCCCGGCGTCGCTCGCGTCATCAACACTGGGACCATGTCGTTCATGCTTGCCCTCCTCGGAAACAACGTTCTCGGCCAGTACGACCCACTCTTACTCGCGGATGGCGAGGACGACCACGCGCTCTACTTCGTCCACCCAAACATCGAGCGTATCGCGGGGAAGTTGGACGTGGATTTCGACCGGTTCCGGCGTTGGATCGCCTTCCACGAAGTGACACACGCCGCGGAGTTCGGCGCGGCCCCATGGCTCTCCGACCATCTCGAAGCGCGGATGGAATCCGGCGTCGAAGCGTTGGCGCACGGCGAAGTGGACCGTGAAGCGTTCCGCGAACTCGACGCCGCGATGACTTCAGTGGAGGGATACGCCGAACTCCTCATGGACGAGGCGTTCGACGACGAGTACGAGGACCTGCGGCGGAAAATCGAAGCGCGGCGGAAAGGCATGAACCCCATATCGAAACTCGTCCGGCGGGTGCTCGGACTCGGCATGAAGCGACGGCAGTACGAACGGGGCAAGGAGTTCTTCGAACGTGTCGTCGCCACCACGGACATCGAAACCGCGACACGGGTGTGGGAGTCACCGGAGAACCTGCCGACCGACGACGAACTCGATCATCCCGAACGATGGTTGACGCGGATCGAGGCGTAAGAGCGAACGCTCAGTTTCGGACTCGGTGGTCACTTATCGCGTAATCCACGTCAGATACCACATCAACAGTACGCCGACGACGAGACCGCTCACGACAGCGGCGGCCAAACCGACCACGCTTGCACCGGTCTGAAGCGCGATGAGTCCGCCGGATGCACCGACTAACAGGACGATCGCGATTTTCAGACGCGCCATCGCGGACGACCGATCCTGACGGGTCATCGGTCCGACCATCAGCGCACCCGGTTTCGGACGGTCGCGAACCTACTTCGCGTGGTCGGTTTAGCGCCGAGTCGCCATGCTCGTCGTCTTAGCCGTCTGCCTGCCGTCCGCGTGTCGCGTGACGGGTTCGCTGCCCACATACAAAGGGGCGCGATTGGGAAGTTCTTAAACCCCCGCGGGATGTGACCGCTACTGGAATCCGCGACCCACGTCGTCCTCGTCGATGAGGTCCTCCAGTTCCGAATTCAGTAACTTTTCGCTCTCTTCGAAAGTTTCCGAAAGGCTCCCGACCGATTCGGGGCGGTCGTAGCCATCGAAGTCCATCGGTCCGAACGCCGGGCTTTCGATCGCCTCCATCACGTCGTCGAAGAGGTCCGCACCCGATGTCGGCGCGTCGGCGTGCGCCTTGAGCACTTCTTCGAGGTGTTTCGCACGCGCTTTCGCTTCTTTTTCCTCCGGTCGTTCGTCGGTCGGATTTCGAACCGCGAATCGGCCCTCGCGGGAGTCCTTCTCCGGGAGATAGCTCCCGATTTCGTCGTCCAGTTTTCTGGCGACTCGGGTACCGACCCCACGAACCTGATAGGGGTTTTTCGCGTAGGTCTTCAGGTGATACAGTCCCGCCTTCCGATGGCCGAGATACAGGTCCTCGCCGACACCGCTTGCTCGCCTCCCCCCCGCGGCCCGCCACCCCCTCGGGTCAACGTCGCGGTCGATAACGTCCTGTAGGATTTCCTGCCACTCTCGAACCCGCATGGGTACCCCGTGACACGCCGAGGAGATTAACGTGTCGCTTCAGTGAGATCGGGAGTGAATAGAAGTCGATCGTCGGATATTCCCTCGATCCTGATTCGTTAGCTGGTGCCTCGTTCACTCCGTTCGGTCGTCCACCGTTCGTCTCTCACGACGTGGTAATCGATAGAATTTTTCGGCGACGGACAATACAACATCTCGTGAATATACGGGGGACTGTCGCCGACCCGGGCGAGGTACGAACCGTGACTACCCGGTACGGTGAGCGAGAACTTGCCGAAGTGGTCGTCGAACCGGACGACGACGCGCCACGGACAGTAACGCTGTGGGGTAAATGGACCGAGAGCGCCGAGCTCCTCCGTGAGGGGATGGAACTGTTAGTGACGGATGCGGAGGAGTCCGAGTACGACGACGAGACGACCTACGCGACGAGCAAGGAATCCTACGTCGTAGTCGAACCCGCGTTCCTGGTGAACGTGACCGACGTTCGCTCGTGGGTCCAGTGTCCGCGGATGTACTATCTGAACAAACTGTCCGGAATCCCGCTGAACTACCCCGTCGTCAAGGGAACGATCGTCCACGAGGTGTTCGGTGACCTGCTCCGCGGGCGCGAGTTGGACGATTCCATCGACGAACGCGTCGAGGAAGCCGGGTTGGAACTCGGCCTGCTCGGGCGTGAAGCGGAAGAAGTCGCGGGCGAAGTTCGCCAAAATGCTCGTGCAATCGAAGGCTGGCTGGAACAGGGCGTGCTCGACGACACGGACGACTGGCGTAGCGAATACACCCTCATCAGCGAACGGTTCGGAATCAAAGGCCGATGCGACGCCCTCAGGCGCGGGATGCCCGTCGAACTGAAAACCGGGAAGAACACCAACCGCGACCCGCGGTTCCAGGACAAGATCCAGGCGGCTTGCTACGCCCTGCTCCTGCAAGAACGCGACGTTCCGGCGGACACGGGGACCCTCCTCTATACGAAAAACTCCGCCTTGGACCGGACCGAGGAAACGGGTGACCTCTCGCCCGCGAAGGAGTTTTCCATCGCCAAGGGGTTGCTCGAATTCGTCGTTCGAACCCGTAACGAAATCGCCGCGATGGAGTTCGAGATGGACGTCCCGACGGGCTACGAAGCGAACGCCAAATGCCAATACTGCTTCGAGAAGGACACCTGCATGGTCGTCTCGGGGCGACTCGGTCAGGAGTCGAAAGCCGGGGAAATCGGAACGCCGATTCCCGAGGACGAGCGGGAGTATTTCGACCGAAAGTACCGGGAAATAGAGGAAGAACGACGTGCGACGCACACGGAGTATGCCAAACTCTGGCGGCAATCCGCGCAGGAGCGTGCGGACGACGACCGGGCACTCATCGACTTGGAACCGACGGGACAGAGTCAAGTCGACGGCGGTCGCTGGGAACTCCGCGCGAAAAAAACGGACGATGCAGTGTCGAAGATTCGGGAGGGCGATGTGGTGCTCGCCAGTGACGGGCATCCGGTTAGCGGCCACGCGGAACTGGCGCGGGTCACGCAGTTGG